>JBQTKI010000104.1:0-26165 GCA_052386275.1 Gammaproteobacteria bacterium | reverse complement strand
TGCGCGCACCCGTCCCGCCGCTGGCCGCTACACTCTGGTTGTAGGCGACACCGATGGTGCCGGCTGCGAGAATCGCGGTCGTGATATTGAGGGCCGCGGGTGGCGGAGGCGCGCCGCCGCCGCCGCCCCCGCCGCCGCAGGCGGCGATCAAGGCCAGGATGCCGGCCGCGGCGAATGAGCAGGCGGCGCGGTGGTGCTGCAGTTTCACGGTCCCTCGAACTGATCGAAACGCGGCTGCGTCCCGATCAGGATGACGTTGTTGCCGGTCGCATTCACGTTCGGCGTGATCACGATCGGCCCGATCGGCGCCGGCGCCGTGCCGGGCATCGCGATCTGGTAGTCGCCAATACCCGAACCGTCCGTGAAGTCGGGATGGACGCTTTCGACTTGGATCGTGTAGGACCCGGCAGGGACCGGGATCTCGAACAGGCCGATGTCGCCCGGGGCGGTGGTTCCGAACGGGCTCGGGCCGTCACCAGTCAGCGGATTCCCGTGGATCGCCCGGAACCTGTAGCCGGAAATCACCGACACCGCGCTGGTGCGGTCCTGGTTCGCGCCGGTGTCCAGCGGCCGCGCGATGACATTCACGAACTGCGCGTGCGACTGGCCGTCGGTGAAGAACACGACGCCGCTGATGGTGCCGTGCGTGGTCGCGAAACTGGCGTCCGGGTAGAGCCGCGAGATCCAGGCGACGTCGTCCACGGAGAGCTGCCCCTGCGAGGCGTCCAGCAGGAACGGGAACATGGTCGGCACGCCGGCGAGGTCATCGGCGCCGCAGCCGACCATCCCGTAGCAGTTCACGTTGATCTGGGAATGGTCGAGACCGGAGAAATGGCCGATCTCGTGGATGACTGCGGCGTCGAACCGCGCCGGGCTGATTTCTGGGTTCTGCTGGCCGTCTTGGAACCGACCGTTCAAGACGACGAAGCCTGACATGATGTCCGCGCCGCTCAATGAACAGGGCGCGGCGATGCCGATGACAGACCCGGTGTCGGCGCCAAGGTCGGCGAGGATCGTGCCGTCAGCATCGTAGACGACGGGATTCTGCGCGCCGCTGCCGCAGCTGGCGTCGATCGCCGCAAACTCGACCGCCGTATTCACGTCGCCGCCCGCGAAGGCGCCGGTGGGATTGATGAATCCCACCCCATTGCCGCCATCTGTGGTCGCGCGGGCATAGCTGATGCTCGAGGTCGGCACCGACTGCCAGACGTCGAACGAAGCGATGACGCGCGCCCGGATGGCCGACTCGTCCACGGTCGGGCTGAGCGGCCCGTTGTCCGTCCGGTAGATGATCGTTCCGGTCGGCCACACAAATGGGAATCCGTTGCTCCTGACCGCGATCGGGCCACCCGCAAACGCCTGGCCGGCGGCGAGGCAAAATGCAGCGATCAGCGCAGCCGTGCGCTCAGCGGCCCGCATCGACGATCTCCTGGATGAGTCCCGTCAGCTGCGCCGCCTCGATTGGCCCCTCCCGATGCGTGGCGAGAAGGCGCGCGGAGTCCGTGGACAACGCCGCCCCCTTGCGCGCGTCGGCTTCGCGCATGCCGTCGAACAGCCGCGCATTGCCCATGCCGTTGACGGCGTGCTCGCGCCCGGAAGCGTCGCGCGTGATCAGGAACCGTCCCTGTCCCATGCCTGCGGGGCTCGACAGTCCGTAGCGGCTCGGCTCGATCATGAGCAGCAGCAAGTCGTCCCCCTTGCGATAGGAGGTCTCGCCCATGCGGCTGCGGATATCCCAGACGTACTGGCGGAACGTGAAGTCACGCTGCACCGGGCCCTTCAGGGTTTCCCTGACCCGCAGCGTGACGACGACGGTATGCAGGCCCGCGAGTTCGGGATGCATCTCCACATGCGCACTTACCACGTTTCCGCGCACGATCAGTGCGGCGCGGTCGGTGAGCTGCTGGAGGTTGCGCGGCACCGTGAGCGCGCCTTCCTGCGCGGCCGCCATGGCCGGCAGCGCCAGCGCCGTGAACAGCGCAAGTGCGAACCGCAGGGCTTTCCTCAAGGCGCCTCCCGGCACGGGAGCGCGCCTCCCGTTCCTTGGGGTTGGGTGCAATCGGACTGCTGGGCGTGAGGATGCATTCGGTCCAATCTAAAGGCAAGTGATCACCGTCGCCACGCAGCAACTGCGGCTTTCATGACGTAATCCACGTTTTTGGCGGTAGCGACGGACCCCTGTTGCGTCCCGCGGAATGGCGATAATCCTATAATTCCCCATGGCCGACGACCCCACCAAGACCGCGCGCATCAAGCGCGATTCGCGCATTGCCCAGGACCCGCGTGGCCGTAACGTCTGGGTCGGCCGCGTCGAGGAAAGCGTCGAGCTCGAGCTGGTCTCGACGGCAGCACTCGAGAAACTCCTCAAGTCGGGCGACGGCCAGGCCCAGCTTGAGATCAGGAAGCTCGCCGCCGGCGGCAAGGAAGGCCTGCTCGCGCGCGATGCGGCGACCGGCCACTACCAGATCGTCGGCAGCGAGGAACTCAAGGCCGTCGCCGAGACCGGCAAGGTCCCGGAAAGGGTGCAGAGGGGCAACGAGGTCGTCGGCGCGCCGCTTACCGAGGACGCGATCCACAAGGCCGCCGAGCTCTCCCTGGTCAGCACCATGATGCTGCGCAAGGTCGTGGGCGCCGACGGCAAGACCGAGTTCGTGCGCGGTTCCGGGGCGAAGAAGCCCGAGGACCCGGCCAAGGCCGGGCGCGACAAGTTCGGCGGGTTCAATCCCTACAACAAGAGCTGATCCGGCAGCGACTGCCGCGCGGCCAGCCAGCGATGCAATCGTGCGTCGTGGGTGCGGAAGTGCTCCACGAACCAGGCCAGGAGGCGCGACGACAGCTGCTGCGGGTCATAGCGGCCGGCGGCGGTGACTTCATCGAGGATATCCAGGATCTCGTCGAGCAGGCGTTCGTGATCGCCCTTGTGCGCGACATAGCCGTCGTAGCGCAGCGCCGTCATGTCCTTCTCCTCGAGCGCGAAATGCGACGCGATCGCAGCATGGATGTCGCCGAGCGCACCGGTCACGCGCCCAGTCGGGGCACCGTCCTCCAGTTCACCGTGCAGCCGGTTGATCGCGGCGATCAGTGCCCGGTGTTCCGCGTCCACTTCCGGCAAGCCGATCCGGAACTCGTCGCGCCACTGGATCAGTTCCTGGCCCATCCCGACCTCCTGGTCGTGCCACCCGTCAGGGAGCGACGGCCCATTTCCCGCTGCGAAACTCGACCACGAAATTCTGCGCGGGCGCCAGCACGGCCTCGAATCGCCGTTCGTGGTCGAACCCTGCCACCCGGCCGCTGTCGCGCAGCCGCACGGTGAGATTCTGGCGTCCGGCCGGAACCACGATCCGTTCCAGCATCGCCGACGGTCCGTCATTCCAGAGGCCTGCGGGCTCGTGCAGCCCGCGGTACAGCAGCTCCCCGTCGCGCAGCAGTTCGACGTAGACGGGCCAGCGCTCGCGCGGGCAGCCCACCTGTCGGCGCATGTTGGGCTTGAGCTGCATCATCTCCTCGGCCGTCAGCGGCTTGCACTCCACCCGCGTGCGCGCGGCGTGGCGCAGCGAGAGGCTGATGACGGCCTGCCCCGACTCGACCAGGCGCAGGCTCGGCCAGTTCGCCCAGGCGCCGGTGCCGAAGGCGAGCGCGCCGAAGAGCACCACCCAGCTCGCCCATTGCAACGGCTTCGGCCAGGCACACTGCGCGAATGCGGATGCGGGCGCGCGCTCGCGCCGCTCGCCGCGCCGGAGCGCCGGCGCCCTGCACAGCCTTGCGCGGAAAGCCGCCAGATCCGCGCCGCGCTGGGCGTGATCCGTGCGCGCGGCCCAGGAGACGCCGACGCGCTCGCGCGGCACGCGCTCGCGCAGCCAGGGGTCGCGCGCGCCCGCGATACGCTCGGCGGTCCAGCGGTCGCCGAGCCGGAAATGGCAGTCCCCGTAGGCGCAACCCGCGAGCATCACGCCGTCGGCAAGGCCCCGGCTCACGACCCAGTCGATGAATGGCGGCGGCAGCATGCCGACGCAAGGCAACTCGATGGTGGCGACACCGTCGGCGGGTGCGGCGGCGCAGGACGCGCCGTGGGCGCAGGCGAACGCAACCACGCGCGCGTCGTCCGCCAGGCGCGACGCAGCCTCGCGCACCGCGCGCCGCAGCGCCACCGTCGTCCGGCCCGGCAGTTCGATGCCGGCGACGAACTCCTCCGCCGAGCGCATCGGCGTCGCGGTCGGGCAGGCCCCGACGCAGATCCCGCAGGCCATGCAATGATCCGTGATCACGACCGCTTCCTGCGCGTAGGGTTTTCCGTCGCTGCGCGGCGCGAGCGAGATCGCGCCGAACGGGCAGTCCGCGAAGCAGCGGCCGCAGCCGTTGCAGTTCTCGAGGTCCACCTTCGCCGCAGGCGGCGTGCGCCGCGGCGGAAGCCAGGGCAGCAACCACAGCAGCCCGAACAAGCCCGCGATCCCGAGCCATACCGCCGCGGCGCCCCAGCGCCCGATCAGCGGGTAGGTCGGCAGGTAGAACCAGTCGAGCGGCACCGTCTCCGGCACCCGGTCGAGGTCAGCCGGCGGTTCGGACAGCGCCGGGTGGGCGAGCGAGAGCGCGAGCAGTGCGAGCAGCATGACCACGCCCAGCCCGCGCGCGGGCGCGATGTTCGCGCGCGCGTGGCGTGCGATGTGGATCCACATGAAGAGCAGCATCAGGAGCGGCGCTGCAATGTGCATGAACACCATCAGCGTGAAAAAGCGGTCCGACACCGACGCCTGGTCGAGGAAGTTGCGCGCGATCGGCTCGCCGAAGATCGGCAGCGCGTCGAGGAAATCGGTGGTCGTGACGGCAACGTACTGCGCGCGCAGGTCCCACACGAGCCAGTAACCCGTGATGCCGCAGACGTAGATGAAGAGCAAGAGCGGCACGCCGGTCGCCCAGGCGAACCAGTGATTGCCGCGCATTCGGTCCATGGCCCACTCGCGCAGCAGGTGCACGAGCACCATGACCACGAGCGCGTCCGAGGCGTAACGGTGCAGGCTGCGCATCACGCCGCCCGCCCACCACTGGTCGTCCGTGATCGCCTCGATCGAGCCCCAGGTGCCGGCGACGCCGGTGTCGAAGAAGATGTAGAGGTAGATGCCGCTGACGACGACGATCCAGAACAGGAACCAGCCGATGGCCCCGAGCTGCGCCATCGGGTTCCAGGCCGGCGGGAATGCGCGCGCGCACAGCCGGTCGAGGCCGTCGTACGGCACGCGCAGCAGGCTGCGGGGGCTCACGCGGGACGATCGGGCGGAGGCATCTCGCGCCATGACCGCCAGATGAACACGGCCACGGCGACAAAGCAAAACACTCCGATCGCGATGCTCAGCACGAGCGACCAGTCGAAGCGGTAACGGCCCGTTTTCGGGTCGAACACGGTGCAGATCAGCCGTATGCGCTCGATCAGCGATGGAATCGTGGATTCGGCCGCGCGCTGACCGGTCACCAGCCGCTTGAGGCCGTCCACCAGGAGCGGTGCCTCGAACTCCTGACCGTAGATCTGGCGGTAGACGCGGCCTTCGGGGTCCACGATCGTCGCTTGCACCATGTGATCGAAGCCCCCGGCGGTCGGCGCGTAAAGGAAACCGATGTCCTGCATCAGCCCGGCGACGGTCACCGCGTCGCCGCTCGCGAAGGTCCACTGCGGCCCCGAGATGCCGCGGGCGCCGGCAAACTCGCGCATCCGCTCCGGCGTGTCGTTAGCCGCATCGAACCCGACCGTCAGCACCGCAAAGGCGTCTGCGCCGAGCACGGACGTCGCCGTGCCGGCGACGCCGGCGAGATACTTCGTGGTCGTCGGACAGATGTGGAAGCAGGACGTATAGATCGGGCTGATGACCAATGGCCGGCCGCGGAACTCCGAGAGCGAGATGCGCCGGCCGTCGGCGGCGATCAGCGGGTAGTCGCCGAGCGTGCGGCCGATGGCGGCCTGGCTGGCATCGAGCGCGCTGCCGGCATCGAAAGCCGGCGCCGCTGCCCCCGCGGGAGTGGCCACGGCCCCGGCGAGCAGCAGCAGCGCGAGGCGGGAAGAACTCATGCCCATCCCGGCCCTCAACGCATCGGCCAGACGTCGGACAGGTACTTCCAGTTGACGAAGTAGTACAGCACAAAGGCGATGAAGAACACGGCGATCAGCAGCACCGTGCCCGGGATCCTGAGCGATTCCGAGCTGCCGTAGCTCGCGACCACGGCCTTGCCGGCTGGCGCCGCTAGCGGCACCTTGCCCTCGACCTTGCGGCCGAAGAACACCGACGCCACGACCACGACCACGTACATCACGCCGCCGAGCGCCGCGGCGATGGCCGAGAGGCCGTTCAGCGCCAGCATCAGGAACGCCGCCTCCGGATAGCTGAAGTCGAGCGGCGCGTCCGCAAACGTGATGTCCCAGTGCCGGCGCGAGACGCCGAGCGTCCCCGCTCCCATCATGAAGAGCGAGAGGCCCGCGACACCGAGCCCGAACACGTACGGCTGCCACTTCGCAAGCCGGGGGAAGCGGATCTGGCGCTGGAACATGAGCGGGATCAGCAGGTAGGTCATCGCCATGAACGCGAGCGTGGTGCCCGCGACCACGGTGCCGTGGAAGTGCCCCGGCACGTAGAGCGTGTTGTGCATGATGATGTTGATCTGCTCGGTGCCCATCACCACGCCCGAGATGCCGCCCAGGAACCCGAACATCACCAGCGAAAGGAACATGCCGGAGAACGCCGGGTTTCCCCAGGGCGCCTTGCGCAGCCATTCGAAGAAGCCCTTGTCGAAACCGCGCCTGCGCTGCGCCGCCTCGATCGAGCCCGGCACCGTGAGACCGTGGATCATGCTGCCGAGCACCGCGAGGTACATCGCATAGCTGGTGTTGAACACCTTCCACTCCGAACTCAGGCCGGGCTCCACCATCAGGTGGTGGGCGCTCGCAATCTGCAGGAACAGGATGTACATCAGGAAGGCGCCGCGGCTCACCTTCTCGGACAGCGGCCGCGCCCCGAACAGCATCGCCGCGATCGCGTACCAGATCGCAACGTGCGCAGAAACATTGATCTGCTGCGAGGAATGGCCCATCGCCCACCAGACCAGCTTGTACATCAGCGGGTCGATGTAGGAGATCAGGCCGAGGCTCCACAGCCAGGTCGGGATCAGGATCACCGCGCCCGAGGCGAGCGTGAACACGGCGATGATCGCGGCCGTCAGCGCGCCGAAGGTGACGAGCGGGATGGAGCCCTCATAGGTGCGCTCCTCGCGCGCGATCACGAGCGTGCCGAAGAAGATGCCGCAGGCGATCAGCGCGCCCACCGCGAACAGGATCAGCCCGAGGTAGAAGTGCTGCGCCGCCATCATCGGCGGGTAGGACGTGAACATCACCGTGGACTGGCCCTGCAGCACCGAGACGTTCGTGATCAGCCCGCCACCCAGCATCAGGCCGAACGCCACCCAGCCGAGCCGCGGCGCGGCGAGGCGGGAGTTCAGCAGCGTGGACGAGGCGAAGTACAGTACCGCGATCTCGAAAAAGATGATCCACAGCAGCAGCACGTCGAGTCCGTGCGCGGTGAGCGCGAGGTAGAACCAGTCGGCCGGCAGCAAGTGCACCGCCGGCCAGCGGGTCAGCGCCACCGACAGCCCGAACAGGCCGCCGAGCGCGAGGAACACGACCGCGGCCACCGCATTTGCCTTGATCAGCGACTGTGCCTGGAGGTCCACCCTGAGCCCGGTGGTCGGGCAGGTGCGGAATGCTGCTTCGCTCATGGCGCCACCCCGCTCGCGTCCACGACGAAGATCTTGCCGAGCATCATGTGGTGCCCGAGCCCGCAGAACTCGTTGCAGACGACCGAGAACTCGCCGGCCTGGTCCGGCGTGATGGTCAGGACGTGCTCATAGCCCGGGTGGACCTGCACGTTGATGTTGATCGGCTGCAGCGAAAAGCCGTGCTGGAGATCGAGCGAGGAAAGGTGCAGCCGGTAGGTCTGGCCCTTCACCATTTCGAGCGCCGGGTACCACAGCCACATGCGACCGATCATGTAGACATCGCCGCCGGCCGGCGGCCGCACGACCGGGATGCCGTTGATGTCGCGCACCTTGTACTGCTGCACCATCGCCTCGGTCTTCGCGTAGTACGCGTTCGGCGTGGTGCGATAGGTCTCGGTCGCGAGGTTCTGCGCGCCGGTCGCGTGCTACCAGATCATCATGAAGAACATCACGAGGCCCCACAGGAAGGCGACGATGATCCAGACCAGCTCGGTGCGGTGGATCGGCGACTTCCACCACAGGTGTTCGGTCGGAGGGCTGATCGCCATGGTCTTCTCCGGCTGGATTCACGGGGCGACGGGGATCTGCGTCAGCTCCATCACGCCCCAGAGGATGTAGAGGACGGTTGGCACGACCACCCCCAGGAACAGCAGCAGGAACGGGTTGTCGAGCACCCGCTGCATGAAGGGAATGCGTTGCTTGCCCGGGTCCTTCTCTGGATCCTGCTGGTCAGTGCCCATTGCGCCCCCTTTCCGGCCCGGCGGCCGGTCCCGGCCGGACATTAATGGCCGGACTGCGGCGGGCCCGCCTTGATCTATATCAATCGGGGGCGATCAGGGCCCGGATCAGGGTGAACGAAGACAGCGCCAGGACCGATAGCAGGGCGAAAAAAACAAGCGTCCGGTGCTCGAAGACCCGGCCCGCCCGTGACTCAAGGAAGCGCAGGATACAGTCCGCCAACAGGTAGAGGACGATGCCGGCAACCGTGTAGTAGACAGCCGTCATGCAGCCGGTGGCGGTGGGGCGGCGAGTATCAGGAAGGCATTGAAGCGGTCGGGATTGTAGAAGCCGGGTGTGACCCGCCAGCCCGTGAACTGCTCGCGGCGGTATAGCCGGTGATCCGGCGAATGCGAGCGCTCCGGCAGGTCGCCGATGAAGACCGCCTGGCGCGCCACGCGCTTCATCTCGGCGATCGCGGCATCCGCGTAGGCATGGTCCGGGAAGTACTGGAATACCGAGAATGCGAACACCTTGTCGAAGGAGCGGTCGGCGAACGGCAACTGGTGCGCCCCGCTCACTTGGGCAGTCCTGCCGGACTGCAGCTCGAGGAATTTCCGCACCATCGCCGGCGAGTAGTCCACGCCCGTGTAATCGCCCGGGATGTGGCGCGCGAGCATGCCGGCGCCGCAGCCCACTTCGAGCACGCCGACGCCGGGCCCAAGGTCCAGAATCTGCACGATCTCGCGCGCGACCGCTTCGGGGTCGATGGTGGTGTGCTCGAAGCCGTCGAGCGTGCGCAGGTCTGTCGTCTCGATTCGGCCCTTGCGTTCCCAGGCTTCGAGCCAGTCCGTCATGGCGGCAGGGAGTGTACCGCAGAGCCGGCTGCCGCCGAGGGAGTCAGCGACGGAAGCGGCGCATCTCGACGAGAGCACGTTCAATCAGGGCGCGGTCCGTCGCGGCATCTCCGGTGGGCCGCAGGTCCGGGCCCAGTACCTCGGTCAGGCCGCCGCGATAGTTGATGACGACGCGGTCAGGCTCGATGATCGCGTTCGAGTTGTAGTTGCTCGCGATGATCCATTCCCAGGAAACGCCGTCGAACAGGTTGCGCCCCGAGCCGTAATCCGTCGGAGGATTGATGCAGCCGAACAGCTCGATCAACAGGGTTGCCGGCAGGTCCTGGTGCGCCGACCGATGCGAATAGGTCCGGGCTTCGCGTCCGGGCCAGCGCAGGTACAACGGTGTGCGCAGCTGCGGCGCGCCGAAGTTGCTCGCATTGCCGTAGTCGCCAAGGCCCAGGTCGTTGAACTCGTAACCATGGTCGCCGGCCACGATGACGAGTGTGTCACCGCCGTGCCGTGCCGCTTCAAGCGCGGCCAGTACGCGCGCGAGTTCGCGGTCAATCAGGCGGAGTCTCCCGCGGTAATCGTTCCAGAGTTCGTCGGCGCGCGGATCGTGCGCGTAGCGCCCATCCCGCACAATGCCCGTCTCCGACCCGGCCGGGGCCGGGAGGGGGAGGTACCAGAGGATCGCGAGGAACGGCCGCCTCGCCGGGTGCGCGGCGAGCCAGCGTTCGAATTCGCGAGTCACGGCGGGGTTGCGCTCCTGCTCGTCCAGTTCATCCGTCGCGAACAGCGTCGGAATCCCGACGACAATCGTGCGGTCGGACAGTGTCGTGCTCCCGAAACCGGGCGCACTCATGGCCGCGAGCTCGTAACCCTGCGCGCGAAACTGGTCGAGCAGCAGCGGCGCGCGCTGATTGTCGTAGAAGGACTGGAAGTAGGTCGGTGCCAGTCCATAGAACATCGCGAATGCGCCGCTCTGCGACGACGGACCGCCGCTCCAGTGATGCTCGAAGACGAGGCTCTGTCCGCGCAGGGCGGCGAGCGCCGGCATCGGGGTCGCGTCCACCGCATCCGGCCGTAGCGCGTCAACCACGATCCACAGGACGTTGAGCGGCGCCTCCGCGCGCTGTGCGCAGACGAGCGGTGCCAGCGGATAGCTCAACTCGCCGCCCTGGTCTTCCGCGGTCGCGCTGCGCGCGAGGATGGACTGCTGCACGCGCGCAGCGTCGATGAGGCCGAGCTTCACCAGCCGACGCTTGGCCGTGATCGGGAAGTACAGCGGCAGGTGGTTCGTCAGGCGCGTCACGGCCGGGTCGGCGACGGCGTCGCCCCAGACATGCAGCAACTGGCTTCCCAGCCAGCACAATGCCAGTGCGATGCCGAGCCGGCCACCGCCTGCCGAACGCGGGCGATTCCCGAGCCAGCGCCACAGGATGCCCGCCAGCAGCGATTCGAGGAGCAGCGCCACGGCGAACATTGCGGCCGCAGCGATCCAGGTGCCGGATTCGAACAGTTGCGCGACGAGTACGCTCAGGTGCAGCTTCCACTCGGCGTAGACATTCGTGTCGAACACGAGCAGCGTCACGCCGGCAGCCGCGACAAACGCCGATACCGCCCGGACCGTCCGGGGCATCGGGCGAACTGCGATCAGCAAGCAAGGCAGCGGGATGAGCGTCAACGCCGCGAGCAGCGCGGCGTGGCCGATGAGCGCAAGCGGCAGGTAGGCAAGCCCCAGGGAGGTGCCGGGCCAGGGAAGCCCTTGCAGGTAGCGCAGTGCGACCAGCAGGTAGATGCCGGCGTTCGCGGCCGCGAACCAGCCCAGCCAGCGCAACAGTGGACGACGACGGGTCACGGCCGCGATTGTGCCTCGCGCCGCCGGATGCGGTCGAGAGTGACGCGCAGCAGATGCCAGAAATTGTTGGAGGTCCAATACAGCACCATGCCGGACGGGAAGGTGTAGAGCAGCACGAGGAATACTGCGGCCATCGCGTAGAGCCGCAGCCGCTCACGGCGGCGAAGCTCGGGCGACAGCGAGAGCTCCTCCTGCCAGCGCGCAGCCAGCACGGTGAACGCCGTCATCACGAACGGCAGCAGATTCAGGTGCCCGCCGAAGAATAGCAGTACGAAGGGCAGCGCCGCCATGCGATCCGGCAGCGCGAGATCCGCAATCCACAGGAAACTCTCGCCGGAAAGACGGAAATTCTCGCCCAGCATATCGAAGGCGGCGATGAAGACCGGGATCTGGATCAAGAAACCCGCGAGGCTCTTGAACGTATAGAAATGACTGACGCCGTGCTTGCGGTACACGGCAAGCGTGCGCTCATGCGCCTCCTCGCCCTTGTACTCGCGCCGGATCGCAGCAAGCTCCGGCTCGAGCAGGCTCTTGGTGCGGTTGACGTCCGCCTGCCAGCGCTCGGCGACCATGATGAGCGGCGCCATCAGGAGCTTTACGCTGAGCGAGAGCAGAAGGATCGCAAGCCAGGCGCGGCCGACCAGGTCCTGCCAGCGATCGAGCAGCCACTGCAGCCCGAACGACAGCCAGCGCAGCGGCTCCCAGAGCACCGCATACAGCATGGCGCCAAGCTCGGGCGCCGCCGCGTCGAGGTCCGGCTTCGCGACAGGGCCGCCGTAGAACTCGAGCCGCAAGGTCGTGGCCGCCGTGTCCGCGGGACGGAGCACGAGCATCGGCCATTCCGCCCTCTCCTCGGCGGCATCGAGCGCAAGCGGGTCCGCACTGCTGGCGAGCAAGGTCCAGAACCGGCCACGCAGGCCCGCCCAGTCGCCGGTGGCGAGCGACTGGTCGTGCACGCCGTCCTCCCCCTCGTCGACGAGCGCCTGCTGGCTCCCTGCGACCACCGCGATGGCTCGCGCGTCGCTGTAAATGCCGCCGAACCCCGGCAGTTCCTGCGGCACAAGATCAGGCCCGCCGGCAATCACGAGGCGCGCACCCGCCGGCAGTTGCAGCACAGCGGAGAGAATGCGCCGCGTGGCATCGAACTCGTAGCGATGTTGCAGCGTGCGGCCGCCCACCGGCTGGCGCGAGCTCAACACCTGCTGCAGCCGGCCGCCTTCGCGGATCTGCGCCGCGGTGTAACCGATGGCGTTCAGCGCGACGGTCGCCGCGGCATCTCCCGGCACCAGCAGGCGCAGGCGATTCCCGCCCGGTGCGTTGCGCAGGAGCGGGGACCGCTCCCCGCTTCCGCAGTCGCCCGCACAGCTGGTCCATCCCGAGGGCAGGCCGTTCACCAGGCTGATGGCGATGCGCTCGCGCGCGCTTTCGAGCGTGACGGCGCCCGGCGCAGCCTGCGCCGCGGCGGCGGCGAGCAGGAGCGGGGCCAGCATCATCGGTAGAAGCGCCGCCTCACCGATGAAACTCCCGCGCCAGCGCGGCGACCGCCTCGGCGCCCGCGCTCCCGCTGCGGCCGACGTTGTAAACCCATTCGGAGCGCAGGCGCGCGACGTTCGCGCGGAAGCGACCGGGATCGCGCGCCAGCTCGCGCACGAAGTCCGGCAATCGCAGGACGTCCGTGGGCGGCAGCAGCGCTCCCAGCCGCTCCCGCGCGCGCGCCTCGAGAGGCTCGATTCCGAGCTCGCGCCAGGACACGTTGCGCGATTTCACCGGCAGGTCGATGTAGATCACGGGCTTCTCGAGGCCGAGGCCATAGTCGAGGCCCGCGCCGGACCAGTCGGTGATCATCACGTGCGAGTCGAACAGCGAATCCTTCTCGGCCATGCGCTCGATGAGCGCGAAGCGCGGATTATCCCGGTGCTTCGTGACGATGCGGTCAATGATTTCCGGTGTTCGCCAGCGCGTCTGGAAATGCGGCCGCAGCGTGAGGCCAAATCCCGCGCCAAGGATCGCATCGGCGATCTCCATGCCGCAGACCGGCAGGATGGTCTCCGGCCCCCAGGACGGCGCGAGCAGCACTCTGATGTCGGCGTCCCCGCGGATCGGCGGCGGATCGCGCCGTGTCGCGATCAATTCGTCGAGCCGCCCGTAGCCGTGCGGGACGAGCCGCTTGGGTTTCAGGCCCTTGATCTGCTCGCGCTTGCGGATCTCGCGTTCCATGTGCGGGCCGCACATCAGGATCGTGTCGTAGTGGTCGTAGGAGTCCTCGCGGTCCGCCACGTGCGTGCTCACAAGCGTGTGCGTCATGAATACGTAGTGCACGGGGTGCACCGAGCGCTTGAGCTCGAGGTTGCCCAGGTCGAGGATCTGTGTGACCAGCACGTCGGCCTCGACATGCTGGCAGAACCAGATGCGCCAGAAGCCGCGGCCAACGCAGAACGGGCGCAGGCGCGGTATGCCGGCCTCGAATGCAGGATCGTCCGGGTCGGCGCAGACGTAGAGCACGTCCAGTCCGAGCGGCCCGGTCAGTTGTTCGAGCACCGGCCGGAAGTGGTGCCAGTCCTGGCTGCTCTCGGCGAGGAAGACGATGCGTCGCTCTTCGCGCGGCAGCGCGCGAAACGCCCGGTACGCCCGCCATTCGCGGAGGAAGCTCAATCAGGCCGTGACTGCGGCGCGCGGGCTTCCGTGGCGTCGGGCTTGCGGCGGAACAGCCCCTTCAGCTTGTACCACCAGGTCTTGATCGCGAGCCCGATCGTCGCGAGGAGCCCGACGATCGCCGAGATGATCAGGCTGCCCGTGCTGGGGTCGAGGTAGGCCTGCGCCGCGGGCGGCAGCGCGAGCAGCAGGCCGAGGGCCAGGAGACGCATGGGCAATGATAAGCCGTCAGCGCCGGGGCCGCGCAACCGGGCCCTCGCGCAGGCTGCGAACCTCGGCATAGATGCGCTCCCGCACGCGCGCGAGGTGGGTGGGGTCGTCGATCTCGCCCCAGACCAGGTCGCGCACCAGCGGGCAGGCGATCGGCCGCTCGCGTCCCGCGGCCACCAGGCAGCCGGTCTCGTAGTCGAAGTGCAGCGTGTTGCGGAAAGTGCGCTCGGCGATCGTGCACATGAGCGCATAGAGCGGCGCCGAGACGCGGGTGATGCCCACGAGCTCGCCCGCGGGCCGGCCGCCGAGGTCCGCGCGCCGCTTCGACATGTCGGCGAGCCTGCCGTCCTTGACCTGCACCCAGATTTCGTCGCCCGCGCCGGTCGGCCCGGACAGCAGGATCGCATCCTGCGCCGGGCCCGCGAGCAGCGTCGATAGCGCGCGCGGCTCATAGACGAGGTCGGACTCGAGCAGCAGAAACGGCCCCTGCACCAGCGTGCGCGTGCACCAGAGCGAGTACATGCTCCCGGACTCGGCGTAGCGCGCGTTGTGCACGGTGCGCACCAGGCCGTGCATGCGCGCCGCGAGCGCCTCGTACCAGCCCGCAAGGTGGCCGGTCACGATGATGACGTCGCGGATGCCCGCATCGCGCAGCTGCTCGATGGATTCCTCGACGATCGGGAGTTCGCCGAACTGGATGAAGCCCTTGGGCCGGTCCGTGACTTCACCTGCGATGCGCAAACCGCGTCCTGCCGCGAGGATGACTGCGGTCGTCACCGCGCTCATGCGTGCACACCGATGATGCGGGTGAGCGCCGCGCAGAGCCCGTCCAGTTGCGCGCGCGTGATTTCGCCCATGTGCGCGATGCGGAAGATCCCGGGCCCGAGCCTGCCCTGCCCCGCGTAGATCACGTAGCCCTCGGCCTTGAGCGCATCGTGGAGCGCCGCATAGGTCCTTCCGGCCGGCAGGCGCCAGGACCAGAGCACGGACGAATAGTCCGCGGGATCGAGCAGAGTCTTCGCGCCCGCCGCGAGCAGCGCCGCCGCGACGCGCTCGGCGCGCGCGCGGAAGAGTGCCAGCCGCGCCGGCGTGCCGCCCTGCTCCGCATGCTCGGCGAGCGCTTCGTGCAGGGCGAACGCGACCTGCACCGGCAGCGTGAACGGCGAATAGCCGTCGCCGTGCTGGCCGGCATGGTAGGGGCGCAGGTCGAAGTAGACGCTGCCGTTCGCCGCGGGCTTCAATGCCCAGAGTTCCGCAGTCGCCAGCACGAAGGAGAGCCCCGGCACGCCGTGCAGGCACTTGTTGGCGGTGCCCGCGAGCGCGCCCAGATTCCAGGCCGCGGCCTCGATGCGCTCGGCGCCGAAGCTACTGACCGCATCGAGCAGGAGCGTCGCCTTGCGCTTGCGGCAGACCGCGCCAATCGCGTCGAGGTCATTCAGGCGCCCGGTCGTCGTCTCGTGGTGCACGACCGCGACGTGGGTGATCGAGGCGTCTGCTGCGAGCGCGGCATCCAGCCTGCCTGCGTCCACCGGCGCAATCCAGTCGTTCGCCAGCACCCGGTGCGGCCTGCCGAGCGCCGCGAGCATCTTCGCCATGCGCTCGCCATAGACGCCGTTCGCGGCGACCAACGTCGCGGAATCCGCCGGCGCGAAGGTCGCGAGCATGGCCTCAACCGCGCCGGTGCCGGAGGCCGCGAGCGTTGCCGCGGTGAATCCCGCGAGCGAGGGATACACGGCCGCGAGCCGCGCGTTGATCTCCTGCATCAGCCGCGCGAACTCGGGCTCGCGGTGGCACCAGTCGCCGCGCGCCAGCGCCGCGCGTACGCGCGCCGAGAGCGTCACCGGGCCGGGGTTCAGGAGGATCACGAGGCGAGCCAGGCCGTGAGCCGCGCCGCAACCTCGGGCGGGGTGATCGTCGGGCGGGGAAGTTTGTCCGGCACGCCGGGCAGAATCGGTACGTGGATGAAGTGCGGACCCGCGCGCCGCTCGGCGACCGCCGCAGCGAGCGCGCCGGCCTCGCCCACCGCGGAGACCGCCGGATAGCCGCTGCCCGCCGCGATCGCGCAAAAATCCACTGCCGGCGACGCCGTCGCCTGGCCGCCGGTGGACTCGTGCAGGCCGTTATCGAGCAGCACGTGCACGAGATTCGCCGGCCGCTCGAACCCCACGGTCGAAAGCGCGCCGAGCCGCATCAGCGCGGCGCCGTCGCCGTCGATCGCGATCACGCGCCGGTCGGGGCGGGCAAGCGCGATGCCGAGCGCGAGGCTCACCGCGCAGCCCATCGAACCCACCATGTACAGCTGGTTCGGCGCGTCACCGAGCGCATACAGCTCGCGCCCGGTGTATCCCGTGGTCGCGATGAGCACATCGCCCGCGGCCGCGCTTTGGATCGCCGCCAGCATCTCGCGGCGCCTGTGCCGCGGCTCAAGCCGGGCGCCCGTGGCGGCGGGCACGGGCACCGGCGCCGGGCCCGCGACGCCCAGCTCCGCGTCGGCGACGCTGCCCTTCTGCATGACGAACGCATAGGCCCGCCGCTCCGCGCGGAAATGCGCGAACGCGGCATCGAGCGCGGGCGCGATCTCCTCCTCCCGCGACGGGAACGGCTGCCAGGGAATCTCCATGAGCTCGAGCATGCGCGGCGTGATCGCGCCCATCAGCGCGTGCTGCGGTTCATCCGCGGCGCCACCCGGCTCGCCGCGCCAGGTCACGACCAGCAGCACCGGGATGCGGAAGGTGTAGGTCAGCGAGGTCAGCGGGCTCACCGCATTGCCGAGGCCCGAGTTCTGGAACATCGCGACCGCGATCTTGCCCGCCAGCGCGGATCCCGCGGCGATCGCGACCGCGTCGCCCTCGTTCGCGGCCGGCACGTAGCGCAGGCCCGGCGCGCCGATGACAGTGTTGATGAAGGGCGTCAGGTAGGAACAGGGCACGCCCGAGTAAAGACCGATGCCGCGCGCGCGCGCGGCCGCGATAAACGCCCGGGCTTCGATCATCCGAACTCGCTCGCCGCCAGCACGTCGTCGAGGCTGTCCACGTCGAGCCAGTGCCCCGTGGTGTAGATGACGCGCACCTTCTCGCCGCGGCGCATGAGTTCCGCCAGCACCGCCTGCATCTTGGCGTGCCGGTTCGCGGGATCGGCCGCGAGTTTCCTCACGACTTCGCGCAACCGCGGCAGCGCCGCGGCCGCGACCCGCAGGAAGCCCATCCACTCGCCGTGGATGCGGTCCTCCGGCAGGCCTTCACCCACCGACTCCAGCCAGACCTGCTGGTAGAAGTTGCGCCGTGAATGCGCCTGGGTGCAGGCCACGTAATCGGCCGCGCGGCCGCGGTTGGCGGACTCGCGCCAATCGGTGTCCACCGCGATCACGATCTCGTCCCCGGCCTCGTTGAGCGCGTCCAGGATGTAATGGTTGAAGATCACGTCACCGTAGGAGACGAAGAGGTCCATGGAATCGTCGGGGTCGGAGTCGAGCCCTTTCGCGAGCGAAATCAGCTCGCCGCTGTCGGCGTACTCCGCGTTGTCGGCGTAGGCGAGCGACGGCAGGTCCACCGCCTCCTTGTGCCATCCGCGCACCACGCTGATGCGCTTGATGCCAGCGGCGTTGTAGGCCGAAACGATGTGCGACAGAAGCGGCCGGCCGCGCACTCTCACCATGGTCTTGGGCTTCATCTCGGTCAACTCGCCGAGTTCGGCGCCGCGCGACGCGGCCAGGATCAGGGCGCGGGCGCGCGCCTGGCGCCGCGGCAGGTAGCGCTCCTCGGCCTCCTGCAACTCGGAGGCGCCCTGCAGGCGGAAGATCTCCTTGACGGGCGCGATGCGGTCCTCCACCGAGCGCAGGTTGTGCTCGCGGGCGATCGTGGCGGCCGCTTCCTGCATCGCGGTCACGGCCGCACGCAGCAGGTGGTTGGCCCAGATCGCGAGTGAGAAGCCGGCTTCGCGGAACATCTCGGTTGGAGTCGAGTGGTACTTGGTCGGCACGATCACGACCGGCAGCCGGTCGCCCCACTCCTTCTTGAACGCCAGCACCTCGGTCGGGCGCGATAGCGCACTGTGGATCAGGATCCCGTCCGAGCCCGCCGCGTGGTAGGCCTCGGCGCGCCGGAGCGCCTCATCGAGACCCCAGCCGGCGATGAAGGCCTCGGTGCGCGTGATCAGGCAGAAGTCGTCGTCGCGCTGCGCGTCCTTGCCGGCTTTGATGCGGCTGCAGAACTCGCCGATGTCAGAGAGCTGCTGCTTGTCGCCGTCGATGAAGCTGTTGGTCTTCGGGAACAGCTTGTCCTCGATGCAGACGGCGGCGATGCCGCGGTCCTCGAGCTTGCGAACCAAGCGGCGCACGTTGTTGAAGTTGCCGTAGCCCGTGTCGCCGTCGAGCAGGATCGGGACGGTGGTGGCGTCCGCCATGAACTCGAGCATCTCGAGCACCTGGGTCCAGCTCGCCTCGTTGTTGTCGCGCACGCCGTACTGCGCCGACAGGCAGAGGCCCCCGGCCCAGATCGCCTTGAAGCCGGCCTCCTCGGCGATGCGCGCACTGATGCCGTTGTGAGCCTCGAGCAGGAATTCGAGCTCCGGGCTCTCCAGCAGTGCGCGGAAGCGCGTGGTTTTCCGCCGCTTGTCCACGGCGGGAAGTCTAGCCGAGTCGCCGGATACCCGCCCGCGGGCGCGGGCGGCGGGGAATCAGGGCTTCGGAGCCGAGCGCCAGGCCTGCAGCCAGGCGGTGAACTCGTCGGGCGGCAGCGGCTTCGTGAACAGGAAGCCCTGCGCGAAGTCGCAGCCCATGGTCACGAGCTGCTCCGCAGCCCCCTCGTCCTCGACGCCCTCCGCGACGACCTCGAACCCGAAGGCGTGGCCGAGCGCGATGGCCTGCTCGACGATCTTGCGGTCGCCCTTGTCCTTCTGCATGTTCATCACGAACGAGCGGTCCACCTTCAGCTCGTCCACCGGCGCCTGCTTGAGGTAGGCGAGCGAGGTGAGCCCGGTGCCGAAATCGTCGATCGAGACGCGTACGCCGAGCTCGCGCAAAGCGGCCAGCACGTCGTGGCTGCGCTCGCGATCCACGAGCAGCGCATTCTCGCCGACTTCCACCGTGAGCCGCGACGGGTCCACCGACCACTGGCCGGCGGCGTTTCGGATCACGTCCACGAGGTCGGGATTGCCGATGATGGACGGCGTGACGTTGACCGAGATGCCGATCGCGCCCACCGACTTCGGCCATTCGGAAAGCTGGCGCAGCGCGCGGTGGAAGGCGAAGCGCGTCAGCGGGTCGATCTGCCCGGTCATCTCGGCGAGGTCGATGAAGACTTCGGGAGGCACATTGCCCGCGTCGGCCCGGTTCCAGCGCATCAGCGCCTCGGCGCCGACCACGCGCAGCTCCGGCAGCGAGAGTTTCGGCTGGTAAGCGAGCACGAGGTCGCCGTGCTCGAGTGCTGCGGCGAGCTGGGTCTCGAGGTCCCAGCCGGAGACCAGTTCGTCGGTGCGCCGCGGCGCATAGACCGCCATCGGCTGCGAAGTCTTCCAGGCCTCGAGCAGCGCGAACTCGCCGCACTGCATCAGCGCCTCCGGCGTGCGCGCATGGCCCGGAAACATCGCGATGCCGATCGAGAGCCGCACGCCCGCCTGCTGGCCGCCGGCCGTGAGCGGCTCGGCGCCGGTACGCAGGATCTTGTCGGCGGCGAGCATCGCGTGGCCTTCGTTGCGCAGGTTCGACAGCACAAACACGAACTTGCGCTCGCCGAGGCGCGCGAAGTAGTCGCCCTGCTTGGCGACCTGCGACAGGCGGTTGCGCAACTCGTCCAGCATGCGGCAGGCCACCTCGCGACCGCCGCCCTCGATGAGGCGCTCGACCTGGTGCACGTGCACGACCAGCACCGCGATTCCGAACAGCCGGCTGCCGCGCGCGGCCAGCCGGTGGCGGATCGCCTCGAGGCAATCCGCATAGGCGTTGCCGCCTGCGGCCATCGGGAATGCAGCCATGACGCTCTACAGTGACAAAGCGCACGGTCCGGAGGCGTGACGGGCGGCGCAAAAATATGGCAAGCGGGCGCCACGGCGCAGAAAAAAGGGCCGGCCCCGCGAGGGGCCGGCCCCGGTCTCAGGGACTCCGGTCAGCGCGAGCCGCGGATCACCACGCGCCGGTTGTTGGCGCGGCCCCCGGCGGTCGAGTTGCTGTCCACCGGCTCCGCCTCGCCCTTGCCGGTCGCCGTCAGAATGGACGCCGGCAGGCCGCCCGCGACCAGGTAGTCGCGTACGGAACCGGAGCGGCGGTTCGACAAGTCGAGGTTATAGGCATCCGCGCCGGTGCTGTCGGTGTGGCCCTCGATCGTGACGCGGAAGTTCGCCGCGATGTCTGCCGGCAGGCCCTTGATGTCCGCGATCACGGTGTCGAGCTGCGAGCTTGCGGCGGCCGTCAACTCGGCCGAGTTCGTGTCGAACAGCACGCCGCGCAGGGTGATCTCCCGGAAACAGCCGTCCCGATCCACCTGCGTGCCGCGGGGCGTGTTCGGGCAGCGGTCCTTGTCGTCGGTCACGCCGTCACCGTCACTGTCCACCGGCGCCGGAGGCGGCGGCGGGGGCGGCGGAGGTGGCGCCGGCGGGGGCGGGGGCGGGGGCGGTGGCGCGGCTTGCGGCGCGGGCGCCGGCTCCGCTCCGCCGAAGTCCTTGCGGAAGCTCAGGCCGATGGTGCGCGGCTGGTTGGTCAAGAAGCCGACGCGCGCCACGCGCCCGCGCTCCTGATCGAGGCCGAGCCTCGCGTTTTCGTCGCCGACGTTGTTGATGTAGAGCGCGGCCTCCCAGTCGTCGCCGCGCACGCCGAAGCGCAGGTTGCCGATGTCGTAGGCCGGCAGCAGCGGGTCAAACGTGAACGACGTGATCGTCGGGGCGCCGAAACTCCTGACGTTGAAGGTCCCGAATCCGACCGCCTGGTCGCCGATCTGGGTAAAGCGGCTGCCCATGTGCTGGTAGGTCCCCGTGATGAATCCCTCGAGCTTATCGGTCATCGGCCAGGTATAGGTCGCATTGGCCGACAGCTGGAACTCCGGCACCGATGGCAGGCGATTGCCTTCGGCGATGCCGGAGACGATCGTCGTGACGCCACCGCTGGTTGAAGTGACACTCGTATCGATCTCCGCCTCCACGTAGCTCGCGGAAATCCCGAAATCGAACCGGTCGGTCGGCTGCGCAACCAGCTCCATCTCGACGCCGGTCGAGTGAGCGCCCGGCACGTTGACGACGATGCGGGACGAGCAGGTGCCCGCGACCACCGGCATCTGGAGGTCGTCGATCTCGGCGCGGAACGCGGCGATGTTGAACTGCCCGCGGCCGCCTGCGAACCCGATCTTCGCGCCTAACTCGTAGTTCCACAGTGTTTCGCTGTCGAAGCTCGGACGGCCGCCGAAGGTGATCAGGTCCTCCGGCGAGCACAGCGGAACGTTGAGCGGGTCGTTGATACCGCCCAAACGGAAGCCTTGTGACGCCTGCGCATTCAACTGCACGTTGTCGTTCAGGTCATAGGAGAACAGCACGCGCGGCAGGAAACCGTCGTCGCTCGCCGAGCCCGGCCCTGCGCTCGGATCCGAGAACACGCCGCCGAACAGCAGCACGCGATCCTCGTCGAAATCGTAGTAGCGGCCGCCGACCGTAGTCGAAAAGCTCTCGGTCAGGTCCAATGAAGCCTCCGCGAAGAACGCCATCTGCTTGAAGTCGTACGGGATGTCCGAGAAGAACGGCATGTCCGCTACCGGCGAGCCGAGGTTCACGCTGTTGAGGCAGGTCTGGTTCGCCGGCGGGCATGCGTCCGGCGCAAATGTACGCTGCATGATCGCGTCGTAGCCCGCTGTCGGCAGCTGCTGGCCGTAATCGCGCTGAATGTCGCTGTAGAAACCACCGATGACCCACTGGAAGCGGCCATCCGTGTCCGACGCGAGGCGCAATTCCTGCGTGAACACCTCGACCGTCGTCGCGTCGAAAAGCGGCGAGTCCCTGCGGATTTCCACGGACGTTGCGGGATTGGTGAAGGTGCGGCCAGAGTGTGGGCAGGGATGGCTGACGGTGCCTGGGGGAGTAAGGCAGTGGTTCCCCAAGTCGAAGGTCACGCTGCCAGTCAGCTGCGTCGCGTCGCGGATCACGAGTATGTCGCGATCGGTGAATGAACTGATCGAGGTCAGCACCACACCGCCAAGGTCAAGCTCAAGATTCAGGTCGGCGAGCAGGAAGTCATCGGTAAATTTCTCGGTCAGCTGCGTGTACTGCTGGCGCTCGCCGATCGTGATGCGCGGTTCAGTCGTCGTGAACGGGTTCGCGAGAATGTTCCAGTGGTCCTCGCGGTTGTAGCCGTCCATGTCGATTTCCTGGTAGATCACGCGCGGCGTGATCGAGAAAACCTCGTTCGGCTCGATCCTGAGCGCCACGCGTGCGCCCTGGCGCGTACCACCGTTGACGTCGCTGTCCACGGAGCCGCCGGGCCGGATCGCGTCGATGAAACCGGGAATCTCGTTGTAATAGCCGACGATGCGCAGCGCCGCGCTGTCGCCCATGGCCATGTTGATCATGCCGCGGACGTTGCCGCCGTAGTCGCCCCCGTCGGTCGCGCTGGCGCCCAACTCGACACTGCCGTAGTCATCCTCGAGGTCCGGTTGGTTGCTGATGTAACGGACGGTCCCCGCCAAAGAGCCAGAACCGAACAGGGTGCCCTGCGGGCCGCGCAGCACCTCGACGCGGTTGAGGTCGTAGAGGTCGAGGTCCGGCGTGAACAGCGACAGCGAGATCACGGACTCGTCCAGGTACACACCGACCTGCTCCTTCACGCCCGGCAGGTCGCGGTCGGTCTTGCCGGCCGAGACGCCGCGGATGCCGACCTGGCTCTGGCCCGGGCCGAGGTTCTGCACCGAGAAGCCGGCAACGTTTCTTGACACGTCCTCAATGTTGGTCGCGCCCGCCTCCTGCAGGGCGTCCCCTGTCCGCGCGCTGACGGCGAACGGCACGTCCTGGATCGACTCGGCGCGCTTGCGCGCGGTGACCTGCACTTCGCCGAGTACCGTAGTCTCTGCCTGTGCGCCATTTGCAATCGCGAGCGCCACCGCGGCTGCCACGAGTGATGCCGGACGCGGCCGGAGAGTCTTGTTCATGATCCTGCCCCTGGTTGTGCCCGTTCCCGCGGGCGTGTTGTACACGGAAGTTTCCCCGCAATGCGGAATTCCTGCAAGTCTGCGTGGCCAAATCCAGTACAGCAGACCAAAAAGAAGGGCCGATCCCCATCGGCCCTTGCAATCACAAAACGCTGAACTATCGCTAAAAGTTGATCGAGCCCCTCGCGTACCAGAAGGCACCGTTGACGCCGAAGGGCGAGGTCAAAGACGGCCGGACGCCCAGGAAAAGCGAGGTCGGATCCTGCTCGGTGTCGGGCTCGGTATCGAAGATGTTCTCGCCGCCAATCGTGAAGTAATAGCGTTCACCGAATCTCAAGCGCGCCTCCAAGTCGACCAGTATTTTGTTGCCATAGCTGTACTGATCCGAAGCGTCCCCCGGGCTGAACAGGCCAGCCGTCGTGGTCCAATCACCGTAGTAATTGAAACGCAGCAGGCCGGAGAACATGCCCCCGGATGAGTAATCGAAGTTCAGCTGCGAGCGGTTTTCGGGTGTCTGGTTCTCAAGGTCGAAAACCCGCGAAGCGTTGATCGTGCCCGGGCTGACATTGGAAACACTCTGCCGGTTGTGGTTATGCCGCAGATCGACCCGCAGGTCGCCGCCAGCCACGGAGAACAGGCTGGTGATGGCGAGGTCAACGCCGTCGATTTCCGAATCGAAGCCGTTCACGAAAAAGTTGGCGTTGCTGCCCAGCAGCAGGTTGGCTTGCGCCGGAGGAATCCCTGCCGCGATCAAGATCGCGACCTGGGCCGGTCCGATGGTGTTGTTCAATAACGCCAGGCGGTCATCGATCTCGATGTGATAGTAGTCAAGCGTGACGCTGGTCCTTTCGGTCGGCGTCCATACCATGCCGACGGTGAAGCTCTCGGACTCTTCCGGAACCAGCGGCCTCGCGCCCAGCGCCATCGCGATCGGATGCGATACCGGATAGGTGCCATTGGGAATCAGGTTGCCGGCCGAATCCGACGTGGTCGTCACATTGAGCGTATGGACCTGGCCCGGAGTCGGCGCGCGGAAACCCGTGTTGGCCGTCGCACGCACGGCGAAGTCATCGGTGAACGCGTACCGCAGGGACAGCTTCCAGTCCGTCGTATCGCCGAATTCGTCGTAATCCTCGTAGCGCAGCGCAATGGCGCCGGACAGGGCATCGGTCAGGTCGGTCTCCAGATCCACGTAGGCGGCCCAGCTGTCGCTATCGAAGCTGCCCGCCGATTCCACCGGGAAGCCCTGGAAGCCGTCTGATCCGACACCGAAAATGGCCGCCGTGGGGCCAGCCTGGATCGAAGCCAGGTCGCCAGCGTCGATTTTATAAGTTTCGTTACGCAGCTCGCCGCCGAAGGCAAGGTTGAGCGGCGAGTTGGCGAAGGTCTTGACGAAATCGAGATTGAATCCACTCTCCTCCTGCGTCAGCGTGCCCGGGCGGAAAGAGGTCGGGGAGAGGCGCCCAAGACTCGGATTGATGCTCGAAGCAAGCGTGTAATCGGCTTCGTGCTCGCCATAACGAACGCGAGCGTCCCAGCTCAGCATGTCGGTCATATCACCGCGCAGGCCGATGACAGCCCCGATGTCGGTGAGGTCCGCACCGAAATCCGGGTTGTAGCCCCCGGGGAACAAGGTGTGAATCGGATTGCGCAGTACCCACCCGCTGGGGCTGGCGGCGCTGGCCGTCAGGTAGTCGGCCGGATTCAGCCCTTGGCCGGTAATGACGGCAACCTGCGCCGCCGTCGCGTTATCCGGCAGGCCATCGCCGTCATTGTCGATCTGCAGCGTGGTGCGCGCCGAGCCCACTGCCAGCTGGTTGGCTGCTGTTGGCATGACCGGCCTGCGATAGAAAAAGTCGGAGATGACCTCGGCTTCCATGAAGTTGGCGTTGCCGTACAGCTCCAGCCGGTCGCTCAGCGTGATCCCCGCGTTGACAAAGAATTTCATTGCATCGACATTGGGGTCGCCCCAGCGCTGTCCGAGCCCCTCCTCCGGTACCAGACTCGCGCCAACGATTGCTCCGACGGCCTCTGCGTCCGGCCGGGCAGCACCTCGCGAGGTTTCGTCGGAGGTGGAATACTCGCCGGAAAGGTTCACGAATCCTGCATCGCCCATCGGCAAGCCGATATTGCCACTGGCGGAAAATCGCTCGCCGTCGCTTTCTCCATACTCGCCGTACTGCGCCGACAGCGAGCCACCGTCGCTTGCGCTCTTCAGAATGACATTGACCACGCCGGCGATTGCGTCGGATCCGTACTGAGCGGAGGCGCCGTCGCGCAGTATTTCGACGCGCTCGATGGCGGCGGAAGGAAAGATGGACCAGTCCACACCCTGAGAACCCTGATTGACAGTTCCCAATGGCGCCAATTGCAGGTTGACGAGCGCCGAACGGTGCCGGCGTGCACCATTGGTCAGAACCAGCGTGTGGTCGGGCGACAGATTCCGCAGGCTGACGGGACGGATGAACGACGTGCCATCCGCAATGGGATAGCGTTGCGTGTTCAGCGAGGGGCTGATCCTGGTCAGCGAATCAGTGAGGTCGAAAGCGGCCTGCTGAGTGAGCGCGCTGCCGTCCAGCACATCGACCGGCGACAAGGATTCGGTGGGCGACACGCCTGCCTTGCGGGTGCCGGTTACCACAACCTCGGACAGTTCTGACTGCGGCTGAGCCAACGCCGCCTGGCCCAACACCAGCGCCACCGCCGTCGCCACCAGAGATATCGGTCGTGCCCGAGCAATGCTGTTCATAAGGTTCCCCACGGCTGGCGCCCGGCAGTTGCGGGCGCGGTGTGACATAAGAGTTTCTCCGCAAAGAGTTTTTCTTGCAAGCTCGAACGGTTGTTGGGGCCAAACAACGCCTGGACGGGCGGCATCAGGCGAAGCGCGATTGTGGGCCCGCCGGGATTCGAACCCGGGACCAAGGGATTCGCGTGATCCCGCCGTTTCCGGCGGGCGCGGACTATCTCTTCACCCGCGGCCGTGCCGGCCGTGAGGGTGCGGGACGCTCGCGCCTGTCA
>JBQTKI010000103.1:0-29327 GCA_052386275.1 Gammaproteobacteria bacterium | reverse complement strand
GGCCGGTAGCCCAGCATCCGCACCAGCTGGCTCGCGAGCCCGGTGGTCGCCGTGACATCGGTCCATCCGAGGTCGGAACAGCGCACGGTGCGGCAGGACTCGGGTTCGGGCGCCGCCCCAGGTGGGGCGGCCGGACGGGGGTTGGGGCGCCGCCCTGGGTGCGGCGCCCGGCAGCAGGGCGAGGAGCGCCAGGCACACGGAGAGGCCGGCCCTTGCTGCCCTTGACCTGCCCGACCGGCTATCGAATGATCGCTCGGCAGGGGATTCGTTGGACACGTAGGCGATCTCGCGGCAACCCGCGATAGTGTCGCAGAACTGGCTGATCCCGGCACAACTGTCGCGAACATCGCGATGCAGATGCGCGAGCCCTGACCGTGGCAAACGAACGCCTGACATCCTTCAATCCCGCGACCGGAGAACGCCTGGGCGAGGTCGCGGTGGCCGGCCCGGCCGAGATCGAGGCCGCGGTACGCGCCGCGCGCGAGGCGCAGCCCGCCTGGGCCGCACTCGCCGGGGCCGAGCGCGCCAGGATTCTGCGCCGCGCGGCCGAACTCCTGCGCGCGCGCAACGACGAGCTCGCGGCACTCGAAACCCGGGACACCGGCAAACCCATCCAGGAAACGCGCGTCGTCGACGTGATCTCGGGCGCCGAGTGCATCGAGTACTTCGCCGCGCTCACACAGAGCGCGGCGGGCGAGCACATCGACCTGGGCCCCGCGGCCTTCGCCTACACGCGCCGCGAGCCGCTCGGCATCACCGCCGGCATCGGCGCCTGGAACTATCCGCTCCAGATCGCCTGCTGGAAGTCCGCGCCCGCGCTTGCCTTCGGCAACGCGATGATCTTCAAGCCGGCTTCGCTCACGCCGCTCTCCGCACTTGAGCTCGAGAAGGCCTACCGCGAGGCCGGCCTGCCGGCAGGCGTCTTCCGGGTGGTGCACGGCCGCTCCGAGACCGGCCGGCTGCTCGCGCGCCACCCCGAAATTCGCAAGGTCTCGCTCACGGGCTCAGTCGGTACCGGCAAGGCGGTGATGAACGACGCTTCGAGCAGCGTCAAGGCCGTGACGCTCGAGCTCGGCGGCAAGTCGCCGCTGATCGTGTTCGAGGACGCGAAGCTCGACCAGGCGGTTTCCGGCGCGCTGCTCGGCAACTTCTATTCTGCCGGCGAGGTCTGTTCGAACGGCACGCGCGTCTTCGTGCAGAAGAGCGTGCGGCCCGAGTTCCTGCGGCGCCTCGTGGCGCGCGTTTCCGCCCTGCGTATCGGCGATCCGATGGATCCCGCGACCCAGGTGGGTTCGCTGATCTCCGAGGAGCACATGAGGAGCGTGCTCGGCTACATCGCGCGCGGGCGAGCCGAGGGCGCGCGCGTCCTGGTCGGCGGCAATCGCCGCACCGACGGCGCGCTCGCGCAGGGTTTCTTCGTCGAGCCGACCGTCTTCGACGGCTGCCGCGACGATATGAGCATCGTGCGCGAGGAGATCTTCGGCCCGGTGATGTCGGTGCTCGAATTCGAGGACGAGGAAGAGGTCATCGCGCGCGCGAACGCGACTGAGTTCGGCCTGTCGGCCGGCGTTTTCACCCATGACCTGAACCGAGCGCATCGCGTGATCGCGCGGCTCGAGGCCGGCACCTGCTGGATCAACCACTACAACGTCACCCCGATCGAGCTGCCGTTCGGCGGCGTGAAGCTCTCCGGGCTCGGGCGCGAGAACGGCCGCGCCGCGATGGAGCATTACACGCAGTTGAAGAGCGTCTACGTCGCCAAGGGCGACATCGATGCGCCCTACTGAGGCGCCGCGGCTGTGAGTTTCGAGGCCTTCGACTACGTGATCGTCGGTGCAGGGTCCGCCGGCTGCGTGCTCGCAAACCGGCTGACTGAGGACGGCCGCCATCGTGTGCTCGTGCTCGAATACGGCGGCTCGGATCGCTCGATCTTCGTGCAGATGCCCTCGGCGCTCTCGATCCCGATGGGCATGGAAAAGTACGACTGGCGCTATTACACCGAGCCGGAGCCGGGGCTCGGCGGGCGCCGCCTGCACACGCCGCGTGGCAAGGTGCTCGGCGGCTCGTCCTCGATCAATGGTCTCGTGTACGTGCGCGGCAATGCGCAGGATTTCGAGCGCTGGGAGCAGGAAGGCGCCACCGGCTGGAATTACGCCGCCGTGCTGCCGTACTTCCGGCGCGCTGAGACCCGCGCCGAGGCCGGCGACGAATACCGCGGCGACTCGGGCCCGCTGCAGATTCGTTGCGGATCGTTGAAGAATCCCTTGCACGCGGCCTGGCTGAAGGCGGGCGAACAGGCGGGCTACCGGCACACGGCGGATATCAACGGCTACCAGCAGGAAGGTTTCGGGCGCCTCGACATGACGGTCGGAGGCGGACGCCGCTCGAGCGCAGCCAACGCCTACCTGCGCCCGGCCATGCGGCGCGCAAACCTCGTCGTTCACACGCACGCACTCACGACACGCATCTTGTTTGACGGCAGGCGCGCGGTCGGGGTGCGCTATCGCCGCGGCGGTGCCACGCACGACGTACGCGCGCGGCGCGAAGTAATCTTGAGCGCCGGAGCGATCAACACGCCACAGCTTCTCAAGCTCTCGGGAATCGGTCCGGCGGCGGAACTTCGCGAGCATGGCATCGCAGTAGTGCGGGACTTGCCGGGCGTCGGCGAGAATCTCCAGGATCACCTCGAGTTCTACTTCCAGGTGGCCTGCACGCAGCCTGTCACCCTCTATTCATCCATCGGGCTGTTTTCGCGCGCACTCATCGGCGCGCGCTGGCTGCTCTTCAAGAACGGGCTCGGCGCCACCAACCACTTCGAGACCGGCGGTTTCATCAGGAGCCGCGCCGGCGTACCGTATCCCGACATCCAGTTCCACTTCCTGCCACTCGCCGTCAGCTACGACGGCTCCTCGCTCGCGCAGGAGCACGGCTTCCAGGCGCACGTCGGACCGCTGCGCTCGAAGAGCCGCGGCTGGGTACGACTGTCGTCGGCAAATCCGCTCGACAAGCCGAAGATCCGGTTCAACTACATGAGCCACGCCGAGGACTGGACGGAGATGCGCGCCTGCGTGCGGCTCACGCGGGAGATCTTCGCGCAGGCCGCGTTCGATCGTTACCGGGGCCGCGAGATCCAGCCGGGCGCGGATGTTCAAGCCGACGAACAGGTCGACGCCTTCGTGCGGGACAAGGTCGAGAGCGCCTTTCACCCATCGTGCACTTGTCGGATGGGCCGGCGCGATGACCCGATGGCGGTGGTCGATCCCGAGGCACGCGTCATCGGCATCGAGGGCCTGCGCGTCGTGGATTCCTCGATCACGCCGTCCATCACGAGCGGCAATATCAATGCGCCAACCATCATGCTTGCCGAGAAACTGGCGGATCACATCCGGGGCAGGTCGCTCCTGCCGGCAGTCGAAATGCCTTACTACGCCGCACTGAACTGGCGAATGTCACAGCGATAGCCGATTTCAATTATTCAACGACTTGCGACGCGATCAGGTGATTAGCGGGCCGATATGACGCAAAACAAACAGTCAGCAGTGACGTTCAATTGCAGTGAGGCATCACTCGGAGCTCGTATGGAAGTACTCGATAACTTCTTCTGGGTTCCCTTTGCCGCGGTGGCCGCATTTCTCCTCTATCGCTTTCTCAAACACGGCGGCTTACGTGGGATGCTCTACGGCTCCGCGGTCGCCAGAACCATCGGGGAGGTGGAGTTGGGACGTCGCATGGGTACAACGACCACGCTGCGGGTGCATGTCTTGGAAAATGGCCAAATCGTGCTTGAGCAGTCCTCCCGAGCACTTCTTGCCGCCTCCATGAACGGCATGCCGCTCAGCGTCGCCGAAACGGACCGGCTGATCGCTTTGCTCCAACAGGCAAGGTCGTGATGCCTGGCAATGCGATGCAGCGGTCGGCGCGCGTTTCGTGTGGTGAGACATCACCCACACGAGCGCGCGCTGGGCGGCGCTGCGCTAGGCCCCGATCCTCGCGCTGACGGCCGCAATTGCCGGCATCACGCGCTCGATCTCCGCCGCATCCTGTTTCCACTTATCGGCGTGCGGTGGTGCCTTCGTGTGGCGCGAGAGCGGCAACGGCTTCGACAGGTAGGCGGCGAGCCGCGGATCCATGGAAAGCCCGGCGAACTCCAGGAGCCTCGCGATTTCCGCCATCGGATCCCGCACCAGGTCCTCGTAACGAACGCTCGTCCAGCGGTCGCGCGGCAGGGGTTCGAGGTCGTCGAGAATCGTCTCGTTCGCCGCCTGCCACTGGAATGCAACGATTTCCTCGAGCGGCCGGTCACGCAGGCGCTCGTAGCCGGGTGGCAGCAGCAGCGACCAGGGGCCGTTCCAGCCTGCCAGCCTGCGATAGGTCACCCAGCCACGCGAGCGCCAAGCCTGGATCATGCTGCTGAGGTTCGCGCGCGGCTCGCGGTGCAGGAAGATGAACTGCGCGTCCGGAAATACCTCCAGCAGGAACGGCACGCGCAGCGCGTTCTTCGGCGTCTTCTCGAGCAGTCTGGCGCCCGCGCCCGGTGCGGGTGGAAGCCCCTCGCGATCGCGCAGCTGGGCTGCGAACCTGCGGCGCAATTCCGCGACGATCGCGGGCGTCGCATCCTTTGCCGTCAGCCGGTTGGAAGTCGCGGCGCCGCCGCCGGGGCGGAGTGCCCCGATACTTTCGATCAGCTTGTGGCTCTCGCCGCCAATCGTGTGGATGCCCGCCGCCTGCGCCAGCGTCTCGAACAGCAGGGTGCTGCCGGCCCTGGGGGCGCTCAGGATGATGATCGGGCGCTCGATGACGGGAAGCTCGCCGGCCGCGGCCACGCGGTCGGGCGTCGCCGCGGCGACGTTGAATTCGGCGGCCTCGCGACGCGCGCTTCCCGCGCCGCCGAGCAATTGCGCGAGCAGCCGGGCGTTGAGTACCGCCTGCGCACTGAAGCCGGTGCTCGCGATACGTACAGGCGGCAGCTGGCTCATCTTCCGGCGAATGAGGCCGGCGAGTTGTTCATAAGGGGCCCGCGACTCGGGCGCATCGCCGTGCAGGCTCCAGACTGAGCGCCAGTCGTGGCAGAAATCGAGCATCAGGCCGACGAACTGGCCGACCGCCGCTTTGGATTCCGGGCGCTCGTCCGCGGGCGCGAGATCGGCCAGCAGGTCGAACGCCAGATGCTCGACTTCCGCGGGGGGCATCACCGGCGCGGCATTGAACCGCTCGATCAGCAGCCGCGGCTGCGCGGCGGGATCGAATGCGATGAGCCGTGAGTCCGGAATCCGCCGCTCGAAATTCTCCGACTGTCCCTGGCTGACGAGACGCCAGAAAGACGAAGTGCCCGCGGTGTCGGCGACCAGGTGAATGCGTGCATCGCTCGCCGGATTCAGGACCTTGTGCTCGCGCCAGTTGTCGAACACCCAGGCCTCGCCCGCCGCCATGTGCACGCTCTGTTCGGCGCAATGAAAGCGGACTTCGGGGCGGGTGATCACCGGAATGTGCACCCGGACGCGATAGTACCAGTGATAGTTCATGTCGCTGTGCGGCGGTACCGACCCGCCGCCCGAGATGCGCATCAGGCGCGAGCGCGACCAGACCGTGCCGAATGACGCCAGCACCTGCTGAATGTAGGGGCAAGCGGAGAGCGCCGGCGTCGGTTGCATTGCGCCGGCGACGAGATCGTTCTGGGCGCCGCCGACGCTGATGAGGCGCGCGGCGGTGTTGCCTTCGTACTCCGCCGGGTGACGCGACCAGGCGTCCTGCGGCAATGCCTCGACTTCAGCCCGCAGCCGCTCGACGTCGAACCGGAGCGGAAGCCGGTAGAAATGCCGTGCGAGTTTCACGCCCTGCCGGAGCGATGCCGCTCAGTCGTATCCGGCTCCGAACCGCCAGGACGCCGTCAGGCCCCAGGTGCGCGGCTTCCCGTACACGCCCGCGACCACTCCGGAGAACAGCGAACTGTCGAAGGCGTAGACGCGGTACTCCTCTTCGAACAGGTTGTTGACGAAGGCCGCGATCTCCCAGCGGCCGTCTTCCGCTCCGTAGCCGATGCGTGCGTTGGCAACCGCATAAGATTCCTCCGCCTCGACCGGCGCGCACAGCACGGTGAAGCAGAAATCGTCCGAGTACTGCACGTCACCCTGGATCGAGGCCGTGCCGCCGCCCAGCGGGAATTCGTAGCGCGCCAGGGCATTGCCGGAGAAGCTCGGAGCCTGCGGCAGGTCGTGGTTCACGACCGTCGACAGATCCGGCAGCAGGATGTTCTTGACCTCGCTATCCATGAACGACACGCCGACCTGCAGCGTCAGCCCGTCGAGCGGGCGTGAGTTCAGTTCCGCCTCGATTCCCCTGGCTTCGGCGTCCAGATTGATGACGGACTGTACCGGTCCGACCTGTGCGAAGGCCTGGTAGTCCTCGTAATCGTAGTAGAACGCGGTGACGTTCAGCGTCGTGTTGCCGGTCAGGTTCGCTTTCGCGCCGGCTTCAAAGGCGTTGAGCACCTCGGGCTCGAACGGGATGCCGTTGAGGAACTCTTCTTCGTTGGGGTTGTAGGGCGTCCCCGTCGAGAATGTGTAGCCGCCGCTCTTGCTGCCACGGTTGTAGCTCAAGTACCAGAGCATGGCGTCACTCGGCCGGAAGTCGAGCTCGAGCCGTGCGGTGACGTCATCGAACGTTTTCTCGGCGTCGCTTGGCGTGACGAGGACTGCGGCATTGTTCGGGGAAATCTGGTTCCGGTTGAAGATGATGGTGACGGCCGGTGTGAGGCCCGGGACCGCCGGGGCGGAGCCAAAATACGCGCCTTCGCGCGTATCGTGCCAGTAGCGCAGTCCGCCGATCAGCTTCCAGCGCTCTGCGAAACTCCATTCGTCCTGGAAGAATGCCGCGTAGGAAGTCGTCTCCTGCGTGAACGCGACGTCCGGATCGTAGCCGTAGAAGGGATCCGCGAACTTGCCGATGTATTCTCCGTCCACGGTCATCCCGTACACGCCCGCGACCATCTCGTGCTGGCCTGCAGCCCACGACAGGCGGAATTCCTGCGAGATCTGGTCGAGATCGCTCCCCTGGAAGAAGAACACGCCGTCGTCCGGCGAGGAATCGCCGCCTTCGATGTAAAACTTCTCCGATGTCTGGTAATCCGTGATCGACGTGAGGGTGGCGCCGCCGAAATCGTGGTCCACGCGCAGTTGCGCGCCGAAGATTTCACGATCGACAAAAGACGGCTCCGTCTCCGCAGTCGCAAACGGATCACCGCCGCGGCTCGGGATGATGGCGTCGTTGCGAAAGCCGGTGCCGCTCTCGCCCGGGCCCGTGCCCCAGAAGGGGCAGGCCAGCGTCGGCGGCGTGAACTCACCCTGGAATTGCCCATTCGGGCAGGCGGGCTCGTGCGAATAGAGCCCGGCCTGCGTTTCGCCGTCCGCCTCCAGATAGCGCAGGATCACGTTGACGTCGGTCGCGTCGCTCGGCTGGAATGCCAGCGTGCCGCGCACGGCGTAGTGGTTCATACCGCCGCGGTCGGGGATTCCGGGGATGATGGATTCCATCCAGCCGTCGTCCTCGTTGTAGATGAAGGCGAGCCGGCCCTGCACTCGGTCGCTGAAGGGACCCGAGACGGCGCCGTTCACGATGACCTGGTTGTAGCTGCCGACCGTCAGGTCGGTGTAGCCCTCGAATTCGCTGGTGGGCTTGCGCGAGATGAACTGGATCGCGCCACCCGTCGCGTTGCGGCCGAACAGGGTGCCCTGCGGCCCGCGCAGCGTCTCGACGCGGGCGAGGTCGAAAACCGGGAAGCTCGCCAGGTTGATCGAACTCGAATAGCTGTCATCCTGGTAGACGGCAACCGGCGGTTCCTGCTGGTCACCGTAATCGTTCTGCGCCACACCGCGGATGCTGAACACGACCTGCGCCGATGAATAGGCGTTCATCTTGAGGCTCGGCACGGCTTTCACGATATCCGTCGCGGTCGTGATGTTGAGATTCTGCAGCGCATCCTCGCCGAGCGGCGTCACCGCGATGCCGACGTCCTGGATATTCTGTTCGCGGCGCTGCGCCGTCACCACCACTTCGCCGAACGGCGTCGGTTCACGCGCCGAAGCGGGCGGAGTTTCCGCCTGCTCCGCCATGGCCGCCTGCGATCCGCCGCCCAGCAGGGCCGCGCAAAGCGCGCACCGGATCGCGTTCCGGACATCAGCTGGCTGGTTCATTCGCATGATCACTCTCCCCTTGAGCCGCCTCCCGCAACCACCCCAGCACATAGCCGGAGGTGGAGCGCCCGACTTCCAGATGGTACTCCTGGGCGCTCCGTCGCCACAAAACGACCTCCGCCTTGCCCAGAAGCGTACGCGTGCACATGTCCACGGGGAACTCCGCCGGCTCGAGATCGAGCGGGCAGCCGCTGTTCAGCAAGGCATCGGCCTGCGGGCCCGCGACCGTCAGCGCGACCTGGCGATGGCCGACGTCCACCAGCGAGTGCGGGATGCCCGCAAGGGCCGCGGCTAGCTCCGCGGCGACCGCCTCTGCCTCTGCGGCCGGTGCGAGCAGCAGCTGCTCGTCCGGGCCTAGCCATAGCGCGGCGCGGCCGTCCCGGGAATTCGCGCGGCAGGCCTGCTCGGGCAGCGCCACGCCGAACGCCGTGCCCGCGGCCGCGCGCGCGGTCGGCCCGCCCTGCAAGACGAAGCGCGCGATCGCCGGCAACTGACGAATGGCGGCCTGTTCAGGCATGAGCCCTCGCCCCCTCTCGGTCGTAGAACACGGGCGAGGTCACCTCGACGGGGACGTCGCCCCCGGGCATCGGCACGTACAGCGTGTCCCCGAGCCGCGCGCGTCCGCCGGCCACCATCGCGAGCGCGATCGAATGCCCGAGCGCCGCGCTCGCGTACGCGGACGTGACGTGACCCAGCGGCCGCATCGGCGGCTTGCGGTGCGCCGGGTCCGCGAGCTGCGCGCCTTCTTCGAGCACGACGGCAGGATCGCGCGTGCGCAGTCCCACCAGCTGCCTGCGATCCGGCGCCTGCATCGCGGCGCGCGCGAGCGCGCGCTTGCCGACGAAATCCGGCTTGCGGCGGCTGATGGCCCAGGTGAGGCCCGCGTCGTCGGGCGTCGCCGTGCCGTCGGTGTCCTGGCCGACGATGATGTAGCCCTTCTCGGCCCGCAGCACGTGCATCGTCTCGGTGCCGTAGGGCCTGATGCCGTGCGCGGCGCCTGCGTCGCACACGGCCTCCCAGACCGCGCGGCCGTGCGCGGCCGGCACGTTGATCTCGTAGCCCAGCTCGCCGGTGAAGCTCACGCGAAACAGCAGCATCGGCACGCCGCCGACGCGGCCCTCTGCCACGGCCATGTGCGGCAGGGCATCGGATGCGAGGTCGATCTCCGGGACGAGCGGTGCGAGCACCTGCCGTGCGCGCGGTCCTTGCACGGCGATGACCGCCCACTGCTCGGTGACGGAGGTGAGCCACACGGCGAGGTCGGTCCACTCCGTCTGGCGGTAGTCCTCCATCATCGCGAGCACGCGCGCGGCGCCGCCGGTCGTCGTCGTCACGTGGAAGCGGTCGGGCGCGAGGCGTGCGACCACGCCGTCGTCGTAGATGAAGCCGTCGTCGCGTAACAGGACGCCGTAGCGCGCGCGGCCGGGCGCCAGATTGGAGAAGTCGTTGACGTAGAGCCGGTTCAGGAATTCGGCCGCGTCGGGGCCGACGACGGCGATCTTGCCGAGGGTCGAGGCATCGAAGATGCCGCAGGCCCCGCGCACGGCCCGGCACTCGCGCGCGACGGCAGCCGCCATGTCCTCGTGGGCCTCTGGAAAGTAGCGCGCCCGCTTCCACTGGCCGACGTCCTCGAACACCGCCCCGCGCGCGACCGCCAATTCGTGGATCGGCGTCGTGCGCACCGGCTCGAACAGCTCGCCGCGCGCCGCGCCCGCGAGGCTGCCGAAAGTGACCGGCGTGTACGGCATCCGAAACGTCGTATGTCCGACTTCCGGGATGGTCCTGCCGACGCGCCCGGCGACGATGCCAAGCGCATTCAGGTTGGAGGTCTTGCCCTGGTCGGTCGCCATCCCGACCGTGGTGTAGCGCTTGACGTGCTCGATGGAGCGGAAACCTTCCTGCGCCGCGAGCGCCAGGTCGTTCGCGGTCACGTCGTTCTGGAAGTCCACGAATGCTTTCGACCCCCGGCCGGCGGGCGCGAGCGGCGCCGCGGCCGGCATCGTCCGGGTAGCCATGTTCTCCCCGCTGACTTCGTAGCGATGCGCCCTGGCGCTGAAGCCGCAGTCTCGTGCGGCGGCGGCGCCCGCCGCCGCGCCGTCCGCAAGCGCCGCCGCGAGACCGTGCTCGCCGCGGCAGGCGCCCACCGAGCGCTCGCGCTCGGCGGAAACTGCCGGCACGAAGGCGCCCGCCGCTTCGCTCCATGCGAGCTGGCCCCGCGACTGCGAGAAGAGATGCACGGACGGGGCGAAGCCCCCCGACATCAGCACGAGATCGCAGTACAGATGGCGGCCACTGATCTCGACGCCGCTCACGCGGCGCCTGCCCCGCGTGCCGGTCACGGCAGCGCCCGCGATGATTTCGATGCCGGCGCGCCGCGCGGCTTGCGGCAGCGCGCCGTCGGCGCCGGGGCGGAGGTCGGCGATTGCGGCGATCTCGACGCCCGCGGCATGCAGCTCGAGCGCGGCCTCGTACGCGGAGTCCGTCGCCGTGACGATGACGACGCGCGAACCGGCGTGCACGCCGTAGCGATGGAGGTAGTTCCGCGCCGCACCAGCCAGCATGATCCCGGGCCGGTCGTTGGCCGGGAACACGAGCGGCTGCTCGATGGCGCCCGTCGCGAGCACGACCTCGCGCGCGCGCAGCTGCCACAGGCGTTCGCGCGCCGCGCCGGCCGGCGGGTCCGCCAGGTGATCCGTGAGGCGCTCCACCAGCGCGACGCTATTGTGCGGGAAGTAACCGAAGGCCGTGGTGCGTGCCAGCAAACGCACCCTCGGGCCGCGCGCGAGAGCAGCAACCGTGCCTTCCCGCCATGCCGCGACCGGCTCACCGTCGATGCGAGCCGGCCCGCCGTCCTGCAACGAACCTCCGAACTCGGCCTGTTCGTCGCAGAGGATCACGCGCGCGCCGCCGTCAGCTGCCGCCGATGCGGCCGCGAGCCCCGCAGGCCCGCCGCCGACGACCAGGACGTCGCAATGTGCGTAGCGCTGCGCGTAGCGGTCGGGGTCGGGAAGCCCGGGCGCGCGGCCGAGACCGGCCGCCGCGCGGATCAGCGGTTCGTACAGCGCGGCCCAGGCCGCGCGCGGCCACATGAAAGTCTTGTAGTAGAAGCCGGCGGGAAACAGCGGCGCGAGCCAGTCGCTCACGCGCCCGAGGTCGAAGGCAAGGCTCGGCCAGCGGTTCTGTGACCAGGCACAGAGCCCGTCGTAGAGCTCGAGCTGCGTCGCGCGCAGGTTCGGCGTCACGCGCGCCGCGTCGCGGCGCACGGTCACGAGCGCATTCGGCTCCTCGGCCCCGGACGTTACGACGCCGCGCGGCCGATGGTATTTGAACGAGCGGCCGATGAGGTGCACGCCGTTCGCGAGCAGCGCGGAGGCGAGCGTGTCGCCCTGGAAACCCTGGTAGCGCCTGCCGTCGAAAGTGAATTGCAGCGGCCGCGACCGGTCAATGCGCCCGCCGGTCGCGGTGCGAAAGGCATTCATGCCGCGCCCTGCCGGGGTGCGCTTTCGCCGATCCGGTAGGTTGCGGCGATGCGGTCGGTGGTGGTGTCCCGCAGGGCATTGAAGAATCGCCCGCAGCCGCGCAGGTGGCGCCAGCGTTCCGCGTGCAGGCCGCGCGGGTTCGACCTGATGTACAAATATTCCGCCCACTGCCGGTCGGTGAGTTCCGCGGGGCGCTCCGGCCGCGCGAGGTGTGCCTGCCCGCCGTAGCTGAACTCGATCTCGGGCCGCTTGCCGCACCAGGGACAGTCGATCAGCAGCATGCCAGTCTCAGTGCGCGACCGCCGCAGCCGCCGCTTCGTCGATCAGGCGGCCTTGCTCGAAGCGCTCGAGCGTGAAGGGCGCATTGATCGGATGCGGCTCGTCCTTCGCCATGGTCCAGGCGAACACCTGCGCCGATCCGGGCGTCGCCTTGAAACCGCCGGTGCCCCAGCCGCAGTTGACGTACAGCCCCGGCACCGGCGTCTTGCCGATGATCGGCGAGCGGTCGGGCGTCACATCCACGATGCCGCCCCAGTTGCGCAGCATCCGGAGGCGCCGGAAGCAGGGGAACAGCTCGCAGATCGCCTCGATCGTGTGCAGGTTGACGTGCAGCGCGCCGCGCTGCGTGTAGGAGGTATACGCATCCGTTCCGGCGCCGATCACGAGCTCGCCCCGGTCCGACTGGCTGATGTAGGCGTGGATGCTGTTCGACATGACGACGCAGGGAAAGACCGGCTTCACCGGTTCCGACACCAGCGCCTGCAACGGGAAGCTTTCGATCGGCAGCTGCACGCCCGCGAGGCGCATCACGACGCTTGAGTGGCCCGCCGCCACGACGCCAATCCGCGGCGCACGGATCAGGCCGCGCGTCGTCTCGAGCGCCTCGACCGCCCCGCCCGCGCCCCGGCGGATGCCGGTGACTTCGCAGTTCTCGACGATGTCGACGCCCAGCGCGTCCGCCGCGCGCGCATAGCCCCAGGCGACGGCGTCGTGCCGTGCGGTGCCGCCGCGTCGCTGGAGTGCCGCGCCCATCACGGGGTAACGGATATCCGAACCGATGTTGAGCGGCGGGCAAAAGGCGCGGGCTTCGGCAGGCTGGAGCCACTCGTTGTCGACGCCGTTCGCGCGGTTGGCGTGCACGTGGCGCTTCAGCATCTGCACGTCGTGCACCGAATGCGCGAGCATCATCACGCCGCGCGGCGAAAACATCACGTTGTAGTTCAGGACCTGCGACAGGTCGGCCCAGAGCTTCAGCGCATGGTCGTAGAGCGCGATGCTCTCGTCGTACAGGTAATTGGAGCGGATGATCGTCGTGTTGCGGCCGGTGTTGCCGCCGCCGATCCAGCCCTTCTCGACCACCGCGATGTTCGTGAGGCCGTGCTCGGCCGCGAGGTAGTAGGCGGTGCCGAGGCCGTGACCGCCGCCGCCGACGATCACGGCGTCGTAGGCCGGCTTCGGCTCCGCGCGCCGCCACTGCTCGCGCCAGCCGCGATGGCGCGAAAGGCTGCGCCACAGCAGCGACAGCCCGGACCAGTGTTGGCGCTTCACGCGGACGGATCCTTCAGGCGCGCAGTTCCCTGTTCTCGGGGTCATACGGCGAATCGACCAGCACCGTCGCGTCCTTGCGCTCGCCCAGGATCTCGATCCGCAGGCGGCTGCCGACGGTCGCGAAGGCGGGCTCTACGTAGCCGATGGCCAGGCTCTTGCCGAGCACGTGGCCGTAGTACCCCGAGGTCGCGCGACCGACCATCCTGCCGTTGCCGTCGAACAGCGGCTCGTTGCCGAGCGGATCCGCGTCGGCGACGCCGTGCACCTCGACCGTCACGAAGCGGTTGGGCACGCCGGCCGCCAGCTGTTTCCGGAGCGCCTCGCGGCCGATGAATTCGCCCTTGTCGATGCGCACGAATCGGTCCATGCCCGCCTCGAAGGGCGTGTAGTCGCGCGTGATGTCGCTGCCCCACATGCGATAGGACTTCTCGAGGCGCAGCGACTCCATCGCGCGCATGCCGGTCATGCCGATGCCGAATTCCCTGCCGGCCTCGAACAGTGCATCGAACAGGTGATGCGCGTACTCGATCGGGAAATGCAGCTCCCAGCCGAGCGCGCCGACGAAGTTCACCCGCAGCAGATAGACGTCCGTCGCCAGGCCGACTTCGGCGACCTGACCCGTGAGCCAGGGAAACGCGGCGTTGTCGAGCTTGGTGTCCGTGAGCTTCGCGAGCGCCTCGCGCGAGCGCGGCCCGGCCAGCACGAAGCAGCCGCGAGCGGTCGTGACGTTCCGGAGCGCGACCGTTCCGTCGGCCGGCATCATCCTGTGCAGGTGGTCGCTGTCGTAGCGCTCGGCGGCGCCGGCGCTCACCACGTAGTAATGCTGTTCGGCGAGCTTGGTGATCGTGAACTCGGAGCGGATGCCGCCGCGCTTCGTGAGCGCGTGCGCGAGCGCCATGCGGCCGACCTTCACCGGCACCTTGTTCGCGACCAGCCGGTCGAGCCAGGCCTCGGCGCCCGGGCCCGTCACTTCATGCTTGGTGAACGGCGTCAGGTCGATGACGCCGACGCTGCTGCGCAGGCGGCGGCATTCGTTGCCGACGTGCGCGAAGTAATTGGTGCGCCGAAAGCTCCAGTCGTCCTTCCCCACGACGCCCGCCGGGGCGAACCAGTTCGCCCGCTCCCAGCCGTAGCGCTGGCCGAATACGGCGCCCATCCGCTTCAGTCTGTCGTAGACGGGGCTCGTCTTGGCAGGCCTCGCGTCCGGCCGCTCCTCGTCCGGAAAATGGATGGTGAAGACGTTGCGGTAGGTCTCCTCGTTCTTCTGCACCACGTAGCGCTTGCTCGTATAGGGCCCGAAGCGTCGCGGATCGACGGCCAGCATGTCGATCCCCGGCTCGCCCTCGACTATCCACTCGGCGAGCTGCCAGCCCGAGCCGCCCGCCGCGGTGATGCCGAAGCTGTGGCCCTCGTTGATCCAGAGATTGCGCAGGCCCCAGGCCGGGCCGACCATCGGGCTGCCGTCGGGCGTATACGAGATCGGCCCGTTGACGATGTCCTTGATGCCGCAGTTCGCGAGCGCCGGCACGCGCCGCTGCGCAGCTTCGACGTGCGGCAGCAGGCGATCGAGGTCGCCCTCGAACAGGCTCTTGCCGAACCCCTCCGGCACTCCGTCGGCGAAGCGCGCGGGTGCGCCCGCTTCGTAGGGCCCGAGGATCCAGCCGAGGCGTTCCTCACGCAGGTAGTACGACTGGTCCGACTCGCGCAGTACCGCCAGTTCGCGCCCGCCGGCGTGGCGGTAGGCCTTCAGTTCCGGCGATTCGTCGTAGACGATGTACTGGTGCTCGACCGGGATCGCCGGGACGTTGAGCCCGAACATCCGTCCCGTCTGGCGCGCGTAGTTGCCGGTCGCGCAGACCACGTGCTCGGCGGCGATATCGCCCTTGCTGGTTTTGAGCTGCCATTCGCCGGAGCGGCTCTGCGACACCGCGGTGACCTCGGTGTGCTCGTGGATCGCGGCGCCTTTCATGCGCGCGCCCTTGCGCAGCGCCATCGTCAGGTCGGCAGGGGCAATATGGCCGTCATGCGGGTGATAGAGGGCGCCGATGATCGCGGGCGTATCGTCGCCGCCGCCGAGTTCCACCAGCGGCCAGAGTTCCTTGACTTCCTGCGGCCCGATCACCTGGAACGGGACGCCGATCGTGTTCGCCGTACCGCAGTACTTCCGGTACTCGTCCATGCGCTCGCGGCAGGTCGCGAGACGCAGGTTGCCGGTCACGTGGAAGCTGACCTCCTGGCCGGTTTCCCCCGGCAGCCGCTTGTAGAGGTCGACCGAGTACTTGTGCAGCTGGCCGACGGTGTAGCTCATGTTGAAGAGCGGCAGCAACCCGGCGGCATGCCAGGTGGAACCCGCCGTCAGTTCCGCGCGCTCCAGCAGCACGACGTCCGACCAGCCCTTGTGCGCCAGGTGATAGAGCGTGCTGACCCCGACCGTGCCGCCCCCGATCACGACCACGCGCGCATGGCTCTTCATCGGCCGCTATCCCCTCGTTCGACCCTCGGCAGTGTAGCCGCTCGCCGGCCGGCGGCAGCGCAAAAAGCGACCGATTGATGTCGGAATTGGACATGCCGGGCGACGCGGCCGATACTGGATTCCGCATGCGCGCAGCAGACGAAACTGCCGTCCCCGCCCCCGCCCGGAACCGGAAGCGGTATGCCTTCCTGACGCTGCGCAATTACTCGCTGATCGCAGTCGCGAACGCGGTCGAGCCGCTGCGCATGGCGAACCGCGTGATCGGCGAATCCGTGTACGAATGGTCGATCGTGAGCCTGGACGGCCGCCCGGTACTCGCGAGCAGCGGCCTCGACCTCGCGCCGACGGTCGCGCTCGACAAGATGGGCAGGGTGGACATCCTGTTCGTGTGCGGCGGCATCAACGTGCGCGACGCGGTATCGGCGCCGCTCCTGACCACGCTGCGCCGCCTCGCCGACCGGCGCGTCGCGCTCGGTGCGCTGTGCACGGGCGGCTACGCGCTCGCGCGCGCGGGGCTCCTCGACCACCATCGCGCCACCATCCACTGGGAAAACCTGCCGGCGCTGCGCGAGGAGTTCCCGCGCGTGCAGATCAACGACCAGGTTTTCAGCATCGATCGCGACCGTTACACCTGTTCCGGCGGCACCGCCCCGCTCGACCTGATGCTGAATCTGATCCAGCTCGAATACGGCCCGCGGATCTCGCAGCGCGTGTCCGAGCAGTTCGTGCTCGAGCGCGTACGCAGCGCGGAGGATCGCCAGTACGTTCCACTGCGCGCCCAGGTCGGCGCGTCGCACCGCAGCATGATCCGGGTGGCACAGCTCATGGAGGAGAACATCGAGAGGCCGCTGTCGCTCGACCGCATCGCCCAGAGCAGCGGGCTGTCGCGGCGCCAGATCGAACGGCTGTTCCGGCGGCATCTCGACTGCGTGCCGAAGCGCTATTATCTCGAGCTCCGCCTGCGCCGCGCCCGCGAGCTTTTGCTCCAGACGGCCATGCCGATCATGGACGTCACCACCTCCTGCGGCTTCAAGTCGCCGCCGCATTTCTCGCGCTGTTACCGCAGCCAGTTCGGCCATCCCCCGAGTACCGAACGGCAGGTCCGCCGGTAAGGCCCGGATCGCCGTCCCAATTCTCCCCCGGCATGTCGTCTTCGGACATGCCGCGGTCGCGAAGCGATCAGTGCGCCCGGGGGCCGGCCCTTAACATTTCCCCATGCGGCAGCGGAGACTGTGCAGATGAACGACGCAGCGGGAGGCGAATTCGACCTGCGCTCGCTCGACGACGCGGAGCTCACCGAGCAGGTGCACGACGACCTGTACAGCGGCCTGAAAGCCGAGGTCGAGGAAGCCACGCGCATCCTGCTCGAGCGTGGCTGGCCGGCCGAACGCGTGCTGAACGACGCGCTGGTCGAGGGCATGCGCATCGTCGGCATCGACTTCCGCGACGGCATCCTGTTCGTGCCCGAGGTGCTGCTCGCGGCGAATGCGATGAAGGCCGGCATGGAAATCCTCCGCCCGCTGCTCGCCGAGACGGGCGTCGAACCGATCGGCAAGGTCGTCATCGGCACCGTCAAGGGCGATATCCACGACATCGGCAAGAACCTGGTGTCGATGATGCTGGAGGGCGCCGGCTTCGAAGTCATCGATCTCGGCATCAACAACGCGGTCGAGAAGTACCTGGCCGCGCTCGAGGAGCACCAGCCCGATTTCCTCGGCATGTCGGCGCTCCTGACGACGACCATGCCCTACATGAAGGTCGTAATCGACGCGCTCAAGGAGAAGAACCTGCGCGACCGGTACATCGTGCTGGTGGGCGGCGCGCCGCTCAACGAGGAATTCGGCAGGGCGGTCGGCGCCGACGCCTATTGCCGCGATGCGGCGATCGCGGTCGAGACCGCCAAACGGCTGCTGGCCGAGCGCCGCGCCGCGGCGGCGGCATCATGGCGAGCCTGAGCCTGATCTGCTGGCGCGACATCCCGGCGCAGGTCGTGGTGCGGCGCGGCCGCGATACCGCCACGGTGAAACTGACGGCGCGCTTCCTGGACGCGATCGACCGCGCCGCGATGCGCGCCGGCAAGGGCAGCTCGAATCTCTACCTCGCGGAATGGCGGCGCAGCGACGCGATCGCCTGCGGCGACGACATCGAGCAGGAAGCCGCCGCCGAGGCCGCCCGCATCGAAGCCAGGTACACGGACGAGGATCTCGAGCGACTGGTCCGCGCGCACGGCGTGGCCGGCTGAGGGGCGATCCATGTACCGCATGCGGCAATGGTCGGTGCGCCACGCGCGCGGGCTCGACCGCTGCTATCGCGGATTCGAGCGCCTGCTCGTGGCTCTCGCGCCGCTGTGGCGCGCGATCGGGCATCGGCGCATGGAGCGGCCGATGGCCGCGGTCGAGCGCGGGCTCAAGGGCTTGCTGTTCGACTGCCGCATGTGCGGGCAGTGCGTGCTCGGTTCGACCGGCATGTCCTGCCCGATGAACTGCCCGAAGCAGCTGCGCAACGGCCCCTGCGGCGGCGTGCGCGACGATGGCGGTTGCGAGGTGATCCCGACGATGCGATGCGTCTGGGTCGCGGCCTGGGAAGGCGCCGGGCGCATCCCGGGCGGCATCGACCGCATGCGGGCGATCCAGGTCGCCGTGGACCGGCGCCTGGAGGGGAGTTCTTCCTGGCTCGCCGTGGTGCGGGAGAAAACCGGAGCCGGCGCATGAAATTCGACGACGAGCCGGTGCCGGGCTATCCGCTGCCGATCCTGCCCGGGCACGTGTCGCCCGGGCGCTTCGAGCGCGTGCTGCGCGCGGGGGGCTTCGCGGTGACCGTCGAACTCGCGCCGCCGGATTCGGCCGATCCCGAGGAGGTCTACCGGCGCGCGCGCGTATTCGACGGCCATGCCGACGCGATCAATGCGACCGACGGCAGCGGCGCGAACTGCCACATGTCGAGCTTGAGCGTCTGCGCGCTGCTGACGCGCGTCGGATACGCGCCCGTCATGCAGATCTCCTGCCGCGACCGCAACCGCATCGCGATCCAGGGCGATATCCTGGGCGCCGCCGCCATGGGCGTCTGCAACCTGCTGTGCCTGACCGGAGACGGCGTGCAGGCCGGGGACCACCCGCAGGCGCGCGGCGTCTTCGACCTGGACGCGGTCACCCTGCTCGAGATCGCGCGCATGCAGCGCGACGAACACCGATTCCAGAGCGGCCGCAGGATCAGCTACGCGCCGCGCGTGTTCCTGGGTGCCGCCGCCAACCCGTTCGCGGAGCCGCTCGACTGGCGCGCGCCGCGGCTGGCAAAGAAGATCGAGGCCGGCGCGCAGTTCGTCCAGACCCAATATTGCTTCGATGTTCCGCGCCTGCGTCAGTTCATGACACAGATCGAGGACCTCGGATTCCTCGACCGGGCCTACCTGCTGGTCGGCGTCGGGCCGCTGCGCTCCGCGCGGGCCGCGGAATGGATGCGGACCCATGTGCCTGGGCTCCACATCCCGGATGCCGTCGTCCGGCGCCTCGCCGGCGCCCCGGACCAGGCGCGCGAGGGGCGCGAGCTCTGCATCGAACTGATCCAGGAGATCCGCGCGATCCGCGGCGTGCACGGCATCCACGTGATGGCCTATCGTCAGGAGGAGGCCGTCGCCGAGGTGATCGGGCGCTCGCGCGTCCTGGCCGGCCGGGTACCCTGGTACCCGGCACGCGATGCCCGGCCACAAACCGACAAGGCAGCTCCATGACCGAGACCGTCCTCAGTTCCGCCACCCGCGAGGTCGTCATCGGCTTCGACCGGCCATTCGTCATCATCGGCGAGCGCATCAATCCCACCGGCCGGAAACTGCTGGCCGCGGAAATGGCGGCAGGTGATTTCAGTCGTGTCGAGGCCGATGCGCGCGCGCAGGTCGAGGCGGGCGCCCACATGCTGGACGTCAATGCCGGCATCCCGCTCGCCGACGAGCCCGCGATCCTCGCCAAAGCCATCCAGCTCGTGCAGTCGATCACCGATCTGCCGCTGTCGATCGACTCGTCCATCGTCGCGGCGCTGGAAGCGGGGCTTGCGGTGTACCGGGGCAAGGCGCTCGTCAACTCCGTCACCGGCGAGGACGAGCGCCTCGAAGCGGTGCTGCCGCTCATCAAAAAATACGGCGCGGCGGTGGTCGCGATTTCGAACGACGAGACCGGCATCTCGCAGGACCCGGATGTGCGCTTCGCGGTCGCGAAGCGCATCGTCGAACGCGCGGCGGACCACGGCATCCCGGCGCGCGACGTCGTGGTGGATCCGCTCGTCATGCCGATCGGCGCGATCAATCAGGGCGGCGTGCAGGTGATGCGGCTGCTGCGCCGCCTGCGCGAGGAGCTCAAGGTCAACACGACCTGCGGCGCCTCGAACGTCAGCTTCGGTCTGCCGAACCGCGACGGCATCAACAGCGCTTTCCTGACCATGGCGATCGCCTCGGGCCTCACCTCGGCGATCACCAATCCGCTGCACGTCGAGACGGTCCGCGCCTGCCTGGGCGCGGACGTCATGATGGGACACGACCCGCACTGCGAGCGCTGGATCCGGCGTTTCCGCGAGGCACAGCCGGCGGGCGCGGAAGGCGAAGTCGGGCGCGGCCGGCGTGAACGGGGCCGGAGGCCGCGGGCGTAGCGGGCCCCGGACCTGAGCGCGAAACCATGGCCGACCCGTCGCCGCTCGTGGTGTTCATGCCCTCCGGCAAGCGCGGGCGCTTCCCGGTCGGCACGCCGCTGCTCCAGGCGGCGCGGGCGCTCGGCGTCGACGTCGACTCCGTCTGCGGCGGGCGCGGCATCTGCGGTCGTTGCCAGGTGCTGATCGCCGAGGGCGAGTTCGCCAAGCACGGCGTGCGATCCGGGGCGGCCAGCGTGACGCCGGCCGGCGCGGTCGAGATGCGCTATGCCAGCCGCCGCGGGCTGCCCGCCGGCCACCGGCTTTCCTGTTCGACGCAGGTCGTGGGCGACGTGGTCGTGGACGTGCCGCCCGAGAGCCAGGTCCACCGCCAGGTCGTGCGCAAAGATGCCGATGCGCGCGAAATCGAGCTCGATCCCGTCGTGCGCCTGCACTACGTCGAGGTGCGCGAGCCGGACATGCAGGACCCGTCCGGAGACCTGCGCCGCCTGATGGAGGCGCTCGAGCGCGAGTGGGAGCTGAAACGCCTCGCCTGCGACCTGTCCGTCCTGCGCGAGCTGCAGCCGGCGCTGCGCAAGGGCGGCTGGAAGGTGACGGTTGCCGTGCACGCCGGCTCGCAGATCATCGCCGTCTGGCCGGGCTTCCACGACAAGGTATGCGGCATCGCCGTCGATGTGGGATCGACGACCGTGGCCGCGCACCTGTGCGATCTCGAGAGCGGCGAACTGCTCGCGGCCGCGGGCATCATGAATCCCCAGATCCGCTTCGGCGAAGACCTGATGAGCCGCGTGTCCTACGCGATGATGAACCCGGGCGGCGCGCGGCTGATGAGCGACGCGATCCAGGGCGCTTTGAGCCATCTCGCCGCCGAGCTCGCGCGCGCAGCCGGCATCGAGCTCACGGACATCCTCGAACTGACGCTGGTCGGCAACCCGATCATGCATCACCTGGCGCTCGGCATCGATCCGACCGAGCTCGGCGGCGCGCCATTCGCGCTGGCGGTCGATCACTCGCTGACACTGCGCGCCGCGTCGCTCGGGATCGCCGTACATCCCAACGCAAGGATCTACGTCCTGCCCTGCATCGCCGGACACGTCGGCGCCGACGCAGCCGGCATGATCCTCGCCGAGCGGCCGGACCGCGGTTCCGAGATCACGCTCCTAGTCGACGTCGGCACCAATGCCGAGATCGTGCTCGGCCACCGCGAGCGCCTGCTTGCCTGCTCGAGCCCGACCGGCCCGGCGTTCGAGGGCGCGCAGATCAGCTGCGGCCAGCGGGCCGCGCCCGGCGCGATCGAGCGCGTGCGCATCGATCCCACGACGCTCGAGCCCCGCTACAGGGTGATCGGCAGCGAGCGATGGTCGGACGACCCGGAATTCGCCGCGGCGACCGCGGCCACCGGCGTCACCGGCATCTGCGGCTCAGGCATCATCGAGCTCATCGCCGAAATGTACCTGACCGGCATCGTCACCCGGGACGGCGTCATCGACGGCGCGTGCCGCGCGCGCAGCGACCGCATCGTCGCCAGCGATCGCACCTTCTCCTATGTCCTGCACCGCGGCGACGTGCCGATGGCGATCACGCAGAACGACGTGCGCGCGATCCAGCTCGCGAAGGCGGCACTGCACGCGGGCATCCGCCTGCTGATGGATCGCATGGGCGTGGAGCGCGTCGACCGGATCCGCCTGGCCGGCGCCTTCGGCAGCCACATCGACCCGAAGTACGCGATGGTGCTCGGCATGATTCCCGATTGCGCGCTCGACTCGGTTGCCGCGGTCGGCAATGCCGCGGGCGCCGGCGCCCGCATTGCGCTCCTCGATGCGACGGCGCGCACGGCGATCGAAGAGCTGGTGCGGCGCGTGGAAAAGATCGAGACCGCGATCGAGCCGCGCTTCCAGACGCATTTCATCGAGGCCATGGCGATTCCACACCAGCGCGCCCCGTATCCCGAGCTCTGCAAGCAGGTCACGCTGCCGGCTGCCCGCGAACCGGCGGCGCCGGGCGGCGCGCGCCGCCGCCGCAGGTCTTCGCATGGGCGCGATTGATTACACCGTCCTGTTCGGCTACCTCGCGGTGCTGGTCGGCATCGGTTTCTACGCGAAGTCCCGCCAGAAGAACGCGGACGACTACTTCGTCGCGGGCCGGCGCATGGGACCGCTCACGATCGCCTGCCTGTGGACCGGCGCCTGGATCGGCGGCGCCGCGGTCGTCGGAAGCGCCACGCGCGCCTACGACTACGGCGTCACCGGAGTCTGGTACGTCGTAGCGGAGGCCATCGGCTGCATCCTGTTCGGCCTCCTCGTGGCCGCGCGCATCAAGTCGCTGGGCGACCGCCACCAGCACCTGACCTACCCGGACTTCATCGAGCAGCACTGCGGAAACCGCACGCGCATCGTCGCGACCATCACGACGGTGCTGGCCTTCACCGCATATTCCGCTGGCCAGCTCGTCGCAGCCGCCGCAATTCTCCAGGCCATCATCGGCTGGGATTACGAGACGTCGCTGCTGCTTGCGGGCGTGGTCGTGATCTTCTACACCGCCGTCGGCGGCTACCTCGCGCTCTCTTACACCGACGGATTGCAGGTGGCGCTGTTCCTGATCGGCCTCGCAGCTGTCGGCATCCCGGTGGCGATCATGCAGGCCGGGAACTGGGGCGACATGCAGGTGGTGCTGCCCGACTCGCACTACGACTTCGGCGCCCAGGGCTGGGACAAGGTTGCGGCGCTCGTCGTCTCCATCGTGCTCAGCTTCTTTGTCGCGATGGACAGTTTCTCCCGCACCTTTGCCGCGCGCGATCCCGCTGCCGCGCGCAACGGCGCACTCATCGCTGCCGCGCTCGTCCTGCCGGTCGCAGTCGCCGCTGTCTGGCTGGGTATGGCCGCCAAGGTGCTGTATCCGACGCCACCGTCCGATGCGAGCATTCTCGCGACCTTCGTGCTCGATGCCTTCCCGGTCGGCCTCAAGGGCGTGATGGTGATCGCCATCCTGGCGGCGATCACCTCGACGGCGGATATCTGCATCCTGACAGCGTCCACGAACTACACGCGAGACATCCACCAGCGCTACCTCAGGCCCGACATCGCTCCGCGCGAGATGGTGAAGCTCGGGATGGTCGCCTCGCTGGTCGTGGGCCTGCTCTCCATGCTGCTTGCCTGGAAGATGACCGACATCATCGACGTCCTCCAATTCGGCTTCACGATCAACTCCGCGGGACTCTTCCTGCCGACGATCGCGGCGCTCTTGTGGAGCCGCGTCCCGGAGCGCGCCGCGTTCTGGAGCACGACCGCCGCGCTCGTCACCGTGATCGGCTGGCGACTCGCGGCGGATGCGGGCGCGGGTGGCATCTTCACGATTGATCCGCTGTGGCCGGGCCTGCTGGTTTCGGCACTGCTGCTCGGCGTGCTGACGGTCCTGGGCGATCGGCGCCCCGCGGGAGCTGCCGCCTGAGCGCACAGCCACTCGTTGTCTTCGCCGAGATGCCGGAGGCGGAAGGCCGCGATCTGTCGATCGAGAAGCAGGAACTCCCTGCCGACGCGCGGATCGGCGTTTTCACCTACCGCGGCGACCGGAACGCGCTCGCCACTGCCTGCCGCGACGCCGACGCGATCCTGACCGACTACGTGCCTTTCGAGCGTGCGGTCATCGGCAAGATCGCGCGCTGCCGGATTATTTCCGTCGCCGCGACCGGCTGGGACTGCGTGGACACGGTCGCGGCGAGCGAGCACGGTATCGCCGTCAGTGTCGTCGGCGAGTACTGCACCGACGAAGTCGCAGACCATACCCTCGCGCTTCTGCTCGCGCTCAACCGGCAGATCATCGCGTATCACGAGCAGGTGCAGTTTCGGCACAGCTTCCGCTGGAACGAGGTCACCGGGATCAAGCGCCTCGCCGGCCAGACGCTGGGGATCGTCGGTTTCGGCCGCATCGGCCGGGCCGTCTGCCGCCGCGCAATCGGCTTCGGCCTGGACGTCATTGCACACGATCCGCAGGTGGACGCGGCGACGATCACGGACCACGGCGCGAAGCCCGCCGACTTCGACCAACTCCTGGCCGGGGCCGACATCGTCAGCCTGCACTGCAATCTCGACGCCGGGAGCCGCGGGCTTCTCGATCGGGCCGCGTTCGCCAGGATGCGGCGCAAGCCACTGCTCCTCAACGTCGCGCGCGGCGCGTTGGTCGTCGAATCCGACCTGGTACAGGCGCTCGACCGGGGCCAGATCGCGGGCGCGGGGCTGGACGTCCTCTGCGAAGACTCGCCGGACCTGTCCCGGCACCCGCTCGCCGGACGCCGCGACGTGCTCCTGACGCCGCACGTGGCATTCTATTCAGAGTCGGCGCTGGCCGACCTGCGCCGCATTTCGGCACGGAACATCCGGGCCTTCCTCGACGGGCGCCCGGGAGAGGTATTTCGGCTGGTCACACCAGCCTGAGGCGAGGCATGAGCACGGCGGCGGCATTCGACGGCGCACCGGAGCGCGGAACGATCAATTTCGGCGTCGGCCAGCCGTCGGCCGACCTCCTTCCGCTTGCGCTTCTCGCCCGCGCGAGCGAGCGCTACTTCAAGGACGCGGAGCCGCTTGAGCTGAACTACGGTGAGCGTCAGGGCGACCTGCGCTTCCGCACGGCGCTCGCCGCCTTCCTGAACGCCGCGCCCGGCTGTGCCGCGACGCCGCAGTCGCTCATGCTCTCCGGCGGCATCTCGCAGGCGCTCGATTTCCTGTGCGGCATCTTCACGCGCCCCGGCGATACGGTGTTCGTTGAGGAGCCGAGCTATCCGTACTCATTCCCGATCTTCCGCGACCACGGGCTGAACCTGGTCCCGGTGCCGCTCGACGCCGACGGCCTGGACGTCGCGCTGTTCGAGCGCTTGCTTGCGGCGCATCGCCCGAAGCTCGTGTACACGATTCCGACGTTCCACAACCCGACGGGATGCACGCTCGGCAAGGCACGGCGTGACCAGCTCGTCGCGCTCTCCCGCGAGCACGGCTTCATCATGGTCGCCGACGAGGTGTACCAGCTTCTGTATTACAGCGCGCCGCCGCCACCCTCCTTCGGGACGCTTGCCGAACAGGGCAATGTGTTCTCGCTCGGCTCGTTCTCCAAGATCCTCGCCCCGGGCCTGAGGCTCGGCTGGATCCAGGCCGGCACCGAACTGATGCGCCGGCTCTGCGCGAGCGGCGCGCTGGTGAGCGGCGGCAATTTCAACCGCTTCACGTCGCACCTCGTGAGTGGACTCATGGAAACCGGCGAGCTCGCGAGCTTCGTCGCGCAGCTCCGCTCAAGCTACGCAGCGCGGGCCAACGCGATGGAGCAGGCACTGCGCCGGCATCTCCACGGCATCGCGAGCTGGCAGAAGCCGCAGGGCGGCTATTTCTTCTGGCTCAACCTGCCGGATGGCGCCGATGCCGCGGATTTCGCGGCCGCAGCGCGCGACGCCGGCACCGGCTTCCTGCGCGGCGAGGCCTGCACCACGACCGGCAGCTTCAAGCAGTGCCTGCGGCTCAGCTTCGCGCATTACCAGGTGGCGGACATCCATGAAGGCGTCGCGCGGCTCGGCAAGGCGATGCGCAAGTGAGTACGACCACCGAGCCTCTGGGGACGCTGGAGGTCGCGATGGAGCACGCGACGCGCCTGCTCGAAGCGGAGCCGGCGCTTGCCGCGGAACAGGCACGCGAAATCCTGAAAGTGGTCCCGAACCACGCGCCGGCCGCGTACCTGCTGGCCCGCGCGCTCGCCCGCGCGGGCCGCGGTGACGAGGCCATCGCGGCGCTGCGCAATACCGTCGCGCTGAAGCCGGATCACCCGGAGGCCTGGCGGCAGCTCGCCGATCATCTGCTCGCCGTGGGCGACGCGTCCGGCGCCGCCGCGGCCTACAACAGCCACGTCAAGGCCGCGACGACGAATCCGGATCTCCAGCGCGCAGCGGTCGCCATGCTGCGGAACGACGTCCCGGCGGCCGAGAAGCTCCTGAAGGCCTACCTGAAGGAGGCGCCGACCGACGTCGCTGCGATCCGAATGCTGGCCGAGGTCGCGGCGCGCTGCGACCGGGACGGCGACGCGCGGAAGCTCCTCGAGCGCTGCCTGGAGCTCGCGCCCGGCTTTGCCGCCGCGCGCTACAACTACGCCATCCTGCTGCACCGGACCAATGACGCCGGCCGGGCGCTGGCGGAAGTCGAGCGCCTGTTGGCCGTGGAGCCGCGCAATCCCTCGTACCGCAATCTCCACGCCGTGGTCCTCAGCCGGATCGGCGAGTACGCGCGCTCGAGCAAGATCTACGCGGAGCTCCTCGCCGAGTACCCGAACAATTCCAAGGCCTGGCTCAGCTACGGCCACGTGCTGAAGACCGAGGGTCGCACGGACGAGTGCATCGCCGCCTACCGCAAGAGCATCGTGCGAGAACCCTCGTTCGGCGAGCCGTACTGGAGCCTCGCGAACCTTAAGACATTCCGGTTCGAGGAGGCCGACTTCGCGGCCATGAACGGACGCCTCGGCGAGGCGAATCTCACCGACGCCGACCGCGTGCATTTTCACTTTGCGCTCGGCAAGGCTTACGAGGACGCCCGCGACTACCGGAATTCCTTCGAGCACTACGCCAGGGCCAATGCCCTGCACCACGCCGGGCTCCGCTACCAGGCGGACCTGAACACGCAGCGCATGAAGCGCATGAAGGCCACGTTTGCCCGGGAGTTCTTTCGCGAGCGCGAAGGGTCCGGCTGCCAGTCACCGGAACCGATCTTCATCGTCGGCATGCCGCGCGCGGGCTCGACGCTCCTCGAGCAGATTCTTTCCAGCCATTCGGCCGTCGAGGGTACGGCGGAACTCCCCGAGATCATCGGCCTGGCCCGGGGCCTGCGGACGCTCGGCGAGACTGAAGCGATCGGCTCCTACATCGAGGTGCTGGCGGCGACGGACGGGCCGGCACTGCGCGAACTGGGGGAACGCTACCTGGAGGGCACCCGCATTCACCGCAAGACCGGGCGGCCTTTCTTCATCGACAAGATGCCCAACAATTTCCTGCACATCGGCATGATCCAGCTCGCGCTGCCCAGGGCGAAGATCATCGATGCGCGCCGTCACCCCGTCGCCTGCTGCTTCTCGAATTTCAAGCAGCATTACGCCAGGGGCCAGCGGTTCAGCTACGACCTGTCGGACATGAGTCGCTACTACCGCGACTACGTCGAACTGATGGCCCACTTCGACGAGGTCCTGCCGGGGCGTATTCACCGGGTCTTCTACGAGCGCATGGTCGAGGACACCGAGGCCGAGATACGCCGGCTGCTCGACTATTGCGGCCTGCCGTTCGAGGAAAGCTGCCTGCGCTTCTTCGAAAATGAACGCCCGGTCCAGACCGCCAGCTCCGAGCAGGTCCGCCAGCCCATTTACCGCGAGGGGATGGATTATTGGCGGCATTTCGATGAGTGGCTCGGTCCGCTCAAGGAGGCGTTGGGCCCGATTCTGGACGTCTACCCCGGGGTCCCGCGGTTCGACTAGCTGTTGCGCCGGCGCGACTTCCAGGGTCCGGATTTTGTAATGAATCCACATTAGGCGTAGTCTTCGGCGCACGGGCCTTTGCAGGGGGTTAACCATGTCCGTTCTCAGACGCACTCCAGTTGCGACCGCAGTTCTGCTGGCGCTTGGAAGTCCAGCCGCCCACCCACAGGACACGACGACGCTCGGTGAAGTCGTCGTGACGGCGCAGAAGCGCTCGGAAAGCCTGCAGAGCGTGCCGATCAGCATCGACGCCCTCGGCGAGCGGAAGCTCGAGGAACTGAACGTCCAGAACTTCAAGGACTACGTCCAGTTCCTGCCGAGCGTGACCATGGCGCCATCGATCGGCGCAGGCTCCGGCTTCAACGCCGTATACATGCGCGGCATCGCAACCGGCGGCGACGGCCAGGCGACGACATCGCAGCCGAGCGTCGGCATGTACCTCGACGAGCAGCCGATCACGACCATCCAGGGTAACCTGGACGTCCATCTCTACGACGTCGCACGCGTCGAGGCGCTCGCCGGCCCCCAGGGCACGCTCTACGGCGCGAGCTCACAGTCCGGCACCATCCGCATCATCACCAACAAGCCGGACCCGGCCGGCTTCGCCGCGGGCTATGCCCTTGAGGGCAACCTGGTCGATGGCGACGACGCCGGCTACGTTGCCGAGGGCTTCGTCAACGTTCCCGTCGGCGGGAACGCGGCGCTGCGCGTCGTGGGCTGGGCGGTCCATGACGCAGGCTGGGTCGACAACAAGCTCGCCTCGCGCACCTACTTGATCGACCAGGAGGACCCGACCGACGACTTCACCACGACGAACACGTCGTTCGTCGAGGACAACTACAACACGGTCGACACGATCGGCGCGCGCGCGGCATTGCGCGTTGACCTGAACGACGACTGGGCAGTCACGCCCCAGCTCATGTATCAGAAGTCCGAGCAGGAAGGCTCCTGGGGCGACGACCTCAGGAACGTCCTGGCCAGCGGCGACTACGCCGTTGCGCACTTCCGCGATGAGTTCACGGACGATGAATGGTGGCAGGCCGGCCTGACCATCGAGGGCAAGATCGGCAATTTCGACGTCGTTTATGCCGGCAATTACCTGAGTCGCGACGTGGAAGGCGCCTTCGACTACTCAGACTATTCATTCTGGTACGACAACCTTTACTACACCGGATACTTCGCGCGCCTGTTCGTCGACAACGCCGGCAACCAGCTGAACCCGGACGCCGCGTTCATGAACTTCGACTACTACACCAAGCAGAGCCACGAGGTCCGGATCAGCACACCGCAGGACAATCGCGTTCGCGGTCTGCTCGGCCTCTTCTACCAGAAGCAGGAGCACGACTTCTATCAGCCGTTCGGCCTCATCGAGGGTCTCGCGGACATCCGCGAGATGAATGGGACGACGCCCGGCGGCCCAGGGCGGTTTGCGAACTACGTGTACCTCAACAGCTTCGACCGCGTGGACACGGACCAGGCCATCTTCGCCTCGGTCGCCTTCGACGTCACGGACCA
>JBQTKI010000102.1:0-8614 GCA_052386275.1 Gammaproteobacteria bacterium | reverse complement strand
AAAGGTATCGGATCGTAGACGAGGGAGTTTGGCGCGCTCGTGGCCGAGACGCGCGCGAGACGGCTCGCGTGCTGGCGTCCAACCCGAAGCCGGTGAAGATCGTCGCTTTGGCCGCGACCTTCCACGTGAGCGGCCAACCTGCCGAAGTCGGCGCGCGCTACACAATGGACGCCGACATCGCCCAGGGGCTCGTTCATCTCGGCAAGGCGCGATTCGCATGAATCCCGGGCTGCAGCACGGCCTCGCTGCCGCCCATTCGACGCGGGCCGGCGCGTGGGATATCCGGCCACAATTCCATGGCGACGCTTTTCAGCCGTCGCTCACGCGCAGCCGGCGGTCGCGTGTAACACCGGCAGCCTGGCGCCGTTCTTGCAGCGGCGTGACAGGTCGCAAGGCGGGGCGAGATCCGCAAGGGGCGGCCGGCACGAGGATGGGCCTCTGCCGGCTTGCCCGATGAGGGCAGCGTGAAGGGCCGCGAAATTCGCGTCGGCCTGCAAAGCGGCTGCGGGCGCATTGACTTCGAGTACGACCCGCACACTGGCGTCGGTCGTTCAGTCGAGCGGTTCCAGATCGAGGCGCACGGTACGCTGCCAGAGGTTCGGCGGTACTTTCAGGACCTGGCGCGGCAGCTCGACCGCGCTGATCGGATCAGGACACGCTGATGCCGCAGGTCATCCAAGCAGTCGTCTCTGTCGTCAAGGTCGTCTTCACGACCAAGGCGCTGTGGGGCGTCATCGTTCGACAGGTGCTCATCCAGATGACGCTCGGCGGTCTAAGTTTCCGCGACTCGGCGCGGTCGAACTGGGTTGCGCGATCGCGCAGGGGCAATTCACTCGGGGCGATGCGTGGCGCAACGATTCGCAGCGGGCCGGCCCGGCGGACTGAACCGGACCAACCGCGGCAACGGCGAGTCCGCATCGGGCTTTGCGTGCGGCCGACGGCGAGGTTCACGCCTACGGCCGAAGCGCGCGGCGTGCTTGGGGATTGCCTTTCGCCGTACCTGAATGACGGCGACGTCGTGTGGTTCGATCGCACACTTGAGCCTCGGGACGGCGACCTGGTCCTCGCTCGGATCTGGTACGCGCGCGAGACGACGGTTCAGAGCTGGCAAGAGCGCGAAGCCGTCAAGCAGCTCCGCTTCGTAGATGGCCGCCCGTTTCTCGTTTGCAACGAGGGTCGGCTGCCGGCCGACGAGATCGAGATCCTCGGCCCGGTGACGGCCTGGTACAGGCCAGGATGGTGGAAGCGGCCATCAGTGCGAACTATGCGGTCTCCCGCCGCCGGCAGCCCCGAGCTCGCGAGGAGTGTCTGAATGCCGCAGGTCATCCCAGCCATTCCAGCGGTCCTCGGCTACGCCGTCGGCACAATCACAGTCGGCCAACTCGTCGCGACGATCCTGGTCAATGTTGCGCTCGGCAGCTTCGAGTTCGTGGACGAGGACGGCGAGCGATGGGTCGCTGATGGCTGAGGCGGTCCGGATTGTCGTCCCGTTCATCCGCTACCGTGATCGCAAAGCTGCGTACCAGGTCAAGCGCGCCGGCAGACTCGAGCCGGAACGCTGGCGGGTGATTCGCGAGGACTGCCTGAGACCGTGGCTTCTGACTGACGATGCCGTGATGATCGACTTTGATCGCGCACCGGCCGATGGCGACTTGGTCCTGGTCGAGGCGCGTTACCGGCGCGCGGGAGCCATACTGCTCGGCGATGCCTCGATCGTGACGATCGAGGCGATCAAGCAGCTGCGAATCGTGAACGGCGAACAATTCCTTTGTTGTTCGGAAGGGGCGGTATCCGCCGCCGCGCACCGAATCGTCGGCGTCGTGGTCGCCTGGCACCGTCCAGGCTGGTGGCGGCGGCCGAGTCCGCGGCGGATGCGATTTCAGGTTCCGCGAACGATCAGCGTCGCCGTGTGAATGCGAGGCAAACGTTCATCGCGGCGATGATGCGAGCCGTGTCCGAGAACAAGACTTCGCCATGCGAGTTGCGCGTCGATGCAGTTCACCGGGCTTCAAGATTTCGATTCCAAGCTGCCCGAAATCTGCGACGTTGCCATCTCGACAGGTAGCTCTCGAATAGGTCCAGCTCGGTCAGACTTGGGAATGCACGTAAAGCACTCGGGCGCTCAATCTCACGAATCAGCCACTCGCGAATGGGCAGTGCGGCGTCGTTGAATTCCTTGCGGCGGTCACGACTGAGCGCGAGGCGATCGCCTGCCCACAGGCCGACGGCGAAAGTCGCGATGCTTAGTGCTGCCTGCCAGGCAGGATCCATGCGTCAATTACCAAGGCGCCACGTAGTTCAATACGAATACCGCGGCTCCGGAGATTGAAGTTCCAATGACAATTAGCCAGATGCCGATCGCGACCTTGAAGTGATCTTCGGCGCGCTGGCCATGTTCGAAAAACGCATCGATTTGGACACGACCTTGCGCGCCTGTGATCGGTGGAGCTGGATCATCCGCACGACTTAGCCCCAGCCGAAACAGGCGGCTAGCTGTCAATACTGCACCTTGGCTTGCCATTAAGGCACCGCCGATCGATAGGAATCCCCACTCTCGCAGGATTGCGGCTGCAATCGCCGCGACGACAAGCAAAATCAAAGCCAGCCCCACGTGGCGACGGAGAATCGGGTTGCGGGCGGCTGGTCCAAGTACTGTTGGCACTTGCCTATGATGCGCTCAGCCGGTGAATGCGAAAAAGCCCCGGCACCTTGCGGCACCTGGGCCTCGATCAGCGTGGCAGCGGTCAGGCGAACGCGGCGGGCTCGTCCTCGATGCGGACCAGGCGGCACGCAGGATAGAGCTCGCGCATCCGGCGCAGGTCGCCCCACGCCTCAGCTCTCCGCCGGCGCGCCGGAGCCAGCGGGTAACACTGGTGCAGCCGGCCCTCGGCGTCCCGGCGGTCGATGACGACGCGCCAGCTTGTCGAGGCGCTCATGCGTCACCTGCCGCTGGCGTCGAAGGCGGATCGGGCACGGCTTCCTCCAGCTTCGCCGCGACCTGATCGAGATCGTTATACGCGCGGTCCAGGACCTGTCGGCGCTCAGGCTGACCGACGCGCACGTCATACGAGAGCGTGGCCGCCACGACGCTTACGAGGCACATCGCCTGGATCACGCCCTCGCGGGCCTGGGAGATCTGCTGGGCGAGCTGCGGGTCGATCGTGGGCGGCGCCGGCGGTTCCGGCGGTCCCGGTCGGATTGGCGTGACGTTTCCGCGTCCGTCGCCGCCGGCGCTCATGCTGCACCGTCCGGCACCGCCTGCAGCTTCCGGCGCGGCTTGGGGGGCGAGTCCGCCAAGCGTGACTGTAACGTCTCGGCCAGGACGGCGGCAGCCGTCACCATCTCCGTCATGCGGTTGATGCACTCCCAGTCGCGCGTGTTGACCTGCCAGTAGTCGAGCGTGTGACAGACGGCCGAAAGGCCGGCCACGAGCCGTTCGACGGCCGGCTCGCCCTCGCGCAGCGTGAAGTGAACGGCCACCGTCGGCGGCAGCGGGGCGCTGGCGGCTGTTGGCGTCGAAGTCTGCATGTTGGATCTCCTTGGTAGAATGATGGCCCGCCGCCCGACGGTTAGACGCCGTGGGCGGCGGGGTATGGGACGGGGTATCGTGACCGGCTGACGCGCCGAAACCCGGCAAAACAGGCCGAAATAGCCGCAGTTTCGATTCTCTCCCTAGCCACCATTTATTCACCGCAGGTGTCCGCCCAGGCCGGTTCCGATGCGACCAACCGAGAGGATGCTGCGACCGGCGCCGCAGTGCCGGACAGCGCCCGCCGATAGCTTGGCGCGAATCCCGCGCAAGGAGACCGGAATGCCGACGTCGATGCGGAAAGTCCCCGCCGCCGCCGCGGCGATCGCCGCCCTGATGCTCGCGTTCGCGGCGCCCGCGACCGCGCAGGAGCAGACCGCCGCACCCACCGAGGACCAGCGCCTCGCCGGGTTCTTCGACGAGGTGTGGGAGCGCGACCTGAAGGACAGTCCGCTGTTGCAGGCCCAGCTCGGCATGAAGGGACCGGACTACGGCAAGTGGAACGATTTCTCGGACGCCGAGGCGATCCGTCGCAACGAGCTCGTCAAGGGCGACCTCCAGCGGCTGCGCGCCGAGTTCGACCCCGCCAAGCTCTCGGAGCCGTCGCGCATCAGCTACCGCATCTTCGAGTACCTGCAGGAGCGCTCGCTGCGCAACTTCCCCTGGCGCTTCCACGGCTACTCGTTCACCACCATGCAGAACCCGATCACGCAGCTCGTGACGTTCATGCAGAACATCCACCGCGTGGACGACGTCAAGGACGCCGAGGCCTATGTGTCGCGTCTCGAGGGCGTCGAGACCGTGAGCGCCCAGTTCATCGAGGGCCTCGACATGGCCGCCACCCGCGGCGTGGTGCCGACCTCCTATTCGTTCGACCCGGTGCTCGAGGATGCGCGCAAAGTGCTCACCGGCGCGCCATTCGACGACAGCGGCAGGGACTCGGCGATCCTCGCCGACTTCCGCGCCAAGGTGGGCAAGCTCAAGACAGAGGACGCCGAGAAGGAGCGCCTGCTCGCCGCGGGGACCGTGGCGCTCGCGGGTCCGTTCCGCCGCGGCACCGAGGCCGCGATCGCGAAAATCGAGAGCCAGCGCGACAAGTCGCCCGGGCCGCACGGCGTCTGGGCGCTGCCGGACGGCGATGCCTACTACCGCAACCAGATCGACTTCTGGACCAGCGACGCGACCTTGACCGCGGACCAGATCCACGAGACCGGTCTCGCCGAAGTCTCGCGCATCCGCGGCGAGATGGAGGCGATCATGCAGAGAGTCGCCTTCAGGGGCGACCTGCCGGCCTTCTTCGAGCACTTGCGCAAGGACGCGTCCAACTTCTACGAGAACACGGATGCGGGCCGGCAGGCTTACCTCGACCAGTCCAAGGCCTACATCGACGCGATCTACGCGGATGTCGGCAAGTACTTCAATGTCCTGCCCAAAGCGCCGCTCGAAGTGCGCCGCGTCGAGGCCTGGCGCGAGGCTACCGCGCCGATCGCCTTCTACAACCCGCCGACACCCGACGGCAGCCGACCCGGCATCTACTACGTCAACCTGAAGGACATGTCGTCCAAGCAGAAGCACGAAATGGAGACGGTCGCCTACCACGAGGGCGCCCCGGGGCACCATTTCCAGATCGCGATCCAGCAGGAGCTGCAGGGCGTGCCGATGTTCCAGCGCTTCGCGTTTTTCGGCGCCTACATCGAGGGCTGGGGGCTCTACTCCGAGCGCCTCGCGAAGGAGCAGGGCCGCTTCAGCGACCCGCTGCAGGACTTCGGCCGGCTCCAGAACGAAATGCTGCGCGCGGCGCGCCTCGTCGTCGACACCGGCGCGCATGCGAAAAAGTGGAGCCGCGAGCGGATGATCGAGTACATGCTCGCCAACAACCCGATGACGCCCGAGGACGCGACCAAGGAGGTCGAGCGCTACATCGACACCCCGGGCCAGGCGCTGTCCTACAAGATCGGGATGATCCGCATCCTCGACCTGCGCGAGCGGGCGAGAGCGGCGCTCGGCGAGCGCTTCGACATCCGCGACTTCCATGACGTGGTGCTGAAGAACGGCGCCGTGCCGCTGGCGCTGCTCGAACAGCTGGTCAACGACTACATCGTCTCCCGCAAGGCGGGCTGAGCCTTCCCGCTGCGCGGCGGGGCCCGAGTCCCGCCGCTGCGGCGACTCCTTATTGTGCCGCCACGCCGGCCGGCGCAGCATTGTTACGGAGGCGCGCGCATGCGATGGAATTGAAACGCATCCTCGTCGCCATCGCCGATTGCGAGGGCCGCGCCACGGCGGCGCTCGCCAAGGCGGCCGCGCTCGCGCGCGGCAGCGGCGCCACCGTGACCCTGTTCCACAGCCTCTACAATCCGGAGATCGCGGGCGAGGGACTATTTGGCCCGGACACCCTCGAGCGCGACATCGAGGCCGCGGTCCGCGCGCGCAAGGAGCAGCTCGGGAGGCTCGCGGCGCCGCTCGAGCGCGACGGCATCCGCACGCGGCTGCGCGTGCGCTGGGACTACCCCGTGCACGAGAGCATCGTGCGCGAAGTGCTGCGCGAGAAGTCGGACCTGATCGTGGTTGAGAGCCACCGGCACACGAGCCTCGCGCGCGTCGTGCTGTCGAACACCGACTGGCAGCTGATCCGCTTATGTCCGGCCCCGGTGCTGTTCGTCAAGACCGCGCGGCCCTACGACCGTGCGCGCGTGCTGGCGGCCGTCGACCCGATGCATGCACACGCGAAGCCTGCCGCGCTCGACGCGGACATTCTGGCGGCGGCCGAATGGCTCGCGCGCTCGTTCGACGGGCGGCTGCACGCCGCCCATGTCTACCGGCTCGCCACGCCATTCACATCCGGCGTGCTGCTGGAGCCGGTGCCGCTGCCGGTCGACGTTTCCACGGGCCAGCTCCGGCGCATCCGCGCGGAGTTCGACGCTCTGATCGCGGCCTACGACCTGCCGAAAGCCCGCCGGCACCTGCGCGCGGGCAGCGCGGCGCTCGAGCTCGTCGCGATCGCCGAGCGCATCGGCGCAGGCATCGTCGTGATGGGCGCGATCTCTCGCAGCGGGCTCAAGCGCCTGTTCGTGGGCCACACGGCGGAGCGCGTGATTGACCGCCTCAACTGCGACGTGCTGGTGCTGAAGCCCGCGGGATTCCGCACGCCGGTGCCGCGGCGCGGCAGCCTGCGGCCGGTGGTGTTGCCCCCGATCTGAAGCGCGGCTAGTGGATCGGCATCTCGTCGAGGTCATCGTCCTCGACGATCTGCTCCCAGTTCGTGGCGATGTCCCCGGCGCCGGCCGGCCCGGCTTCCGCCTCGAGGTCGGTGTAGCCGAATTCGTCGGGTTCCACGTCGTCGAGCGGCCCGCCCCAGTCCTCGGGCTGAGCGGCCGAGTCGACCGCGAGCTCGCGCCATTCCTCCAGGTCCAGCTCGTCGATCCCGCCGTCGAACTCCTGGATCTCGATCGTGCCGGACTGTTCGTCGAGCGCGACCACCTGGAACATCTCGCCCTTGTCGCGATGCGAGTACCAGGCGCCGACCACCGGAGGCAGCCGATTGGTCATGCGGCGATCGTACGCCCGGCGTGCCGCCGCTGCCAGCCATTCACATCGCGGGCGCGATGCGATTCAATGGGCGGTCTGTCGGGCGGCCGCGCGGGCCGCGGAGGGAGCGATGACGACACCCGCGATCGTGGACTTCCGGCGCAGCCGCAAGACCGAGGAATCGGCGCCCGCGGCGGAACGCGTCCTCGAGGGCCAGCCGAAGACCTCGGTGCGCAACTACTTCAGCGACCCCAGCGGGCAGTTCTTCGCCGGCACCTGGGCGAGCACGGTCGGCAAGTGGAAGGTCGAGTACACCGAACACGAGTTCTGCCACCTGCTGGAAGGCAGGGTCGTGATCACCTCCGCCGACGGGAAACGCTGGCAGTTCAACGCCGGCGACGCCTGGGTCATCCCCGCGGGCTTCAGCGGCACCTGGGAAACGGTCGAACCCGCGCGCAAGCGCTACGCGATCTTCGAGCCGAAACCGGCAGGCTGAGAGGGTGCCGCGCGGCGGGGGCGGCGGCTTTGCACTACAATGCCCGGATGCCATGGCTCGGCGGGAGCCCGGCCCAAACGAAGGAGAATCCATGAGGTACCCAACAGCGATCGCGGCGGCCCTCCTGTGCGCAGCCGGGGCGGCCAACGCGGGCGAGGTGACGGGCACGGTCACGGCGGTGTCCGACTACGATTTCCGCGGCGTGTCGCTCTCGGCCAAGGATCCGGCGCTGCAGGCGAGCATCGACTACGCGCACGACAGCGGCTTCTATGCCGGCGCCTGGGCGAGCAACATCGACTACGACATCATCGACGGCGACATCGAGTTGGACCTGTACCTGGGCTGGGCCGGCGAGACCGGGGGCGGGGTCGGCTGGGACGCCGGCATCGTCTGGTACACCTACCCGGACAGCTCGAGCTATACCGATCCCGTGCTCGGCGACATCCCGGCGATCGCGGACTACCCTGAAATCTATGCCGGCGTCAGCTTCGGTCCGGTCGAGATCAAGCAGTGGTACACCGATGACTACGCCGGATCGAACCTCGACGAGCTGTACACCGAGATGAACTACGGCTTCGAGCTGCCCGCCGACTTCGGGCTCAACCTGCACCTCGGCTACAACTACGGTCAGATTTTTAGTTCAAACGAGTATTTCGACTTCGCCATTGGCGTCGCGAAGACGGTCGGCAACTTCGACCTGGAACTAAAGTTCACCGGCACGGACCTCGACGAGGACGACTTCGGCATCTCGAGCTTCCCGGACGTGTTCAACCCGGAACCGCGCGTCGTATTCTCGGTTTCCACCACGTTCCCGTGGGGCGGCGAGGAGTGAGGGGCTGAACGGTTTTCCGGAACGGAATCGATGCGAACCAGCCGGGCCGCCGCGAGGCGGCCCGGCTTTTTTCACGGCAGGCGATCGAGGATCGCGGCGATCGTCTCGACGATCCGGTCCACCTGCGCGCGCTCGATGATGAGCGGCGGCGACAGCGCGATGGTGTCGCCGGTGGTCCGCATCAAGAGGCCCGCCTGGAACGCCGCGACCAGCGCCTCGTAGCCGCGCGCGC
>JBQTKI010000101.1:0-23951 GCA_052386275.1 Gammaproteobacteria bacterium | reverse complement strand
CACCGGCATTGACCTGGATCAAGGCGGATTCCGGCGCGAAATCAGGCCGGGAAGAACTCGATCGGCTTGGTGGTCGTCATCGCCTCGACGTCCTTGTCGGCGAAGCGGAACATGCGGATACGCGCGATCAGCTTGCGCTCGAGATCCGCGTCCTTGAGCTCGGTCGAGACGATGCGACAGTCGGTGACCTCGCCCCAGGGCGCGATGGTCAGCTCGAACACGACTTTGCCGAGCAGCGCGGGATTGTCCCTGAGCGCGCGGTTGTAGAGCGCGTAGATTGCCGCCTTGTTCCGGTCGAAGACGAGCTCGATCTCCTCCTGGCTGCGCGAGGCTTTCTTGCCGCCGCCACTGCGGCTGACATTGTCGCCGGCGCCCGAGAGCGCATTGCCGGAGCCCGAGCCGCCGAACGGCACCTGCATGCGCGTCGTGCCGTGTCCATCCAAGGTGCCGGTGCCGGCACCGAAGCCGCGGCTGACGCCTGCGGTGTTGATGCCGCCCGTGAGGGTACCGGTGCGGGCCGTGATCAGCGAACGCTCGGCGCGCGGGGTGGCGCCGTCGCCCTTCGCGCTCGCGAGCGGCTTGAGGTCATCCTTCTTGACGTCGAACTTGTCGCGCAGGTCCGCGAGCTGGTCCACGAACGGCAGCAGACCCGCCTGCGAGGCCTTCCGGCGCGCGCGCTGCGTGCGCGCGAGGTCGGTCTCGGGCTGCGGCACCGGCTTCTGCTCGGGCCGCGGCCGCGTTTCCGCGCGTTCCGGCGGCGGCGGCGGGGGCGGCGGCGTCGCACGCTCGAGCACCAGCTGCGCGATGCGCGGCGGGATCGCGGGCGGGGCGTCGAACGGCCGCTCCGGAACCGGCAGCCACGGCATCGCGATCGAGAACAAGAGCACCACCCCGAGCGCGCTGCGCCACATCTTGCGGAAGCGTTCGCGCTCGTCCGGATCGACATCCCAGGGGAGCTCGTAGCTGCGATAGTAGAAGGTGATGAGTGCCGGCATGGGTGCTCCAGGTCAGCCTTCGATCACGCCACTGACGTGCATGGCCTCTTCCTTCTGCACGACCGCGAGCGACAACTTGCCGAAATCCGCGTCGGTGCAGGTCGCCATGACCTTCTTGAGCACGCGGTACGGGACGTCCTTGTCGCCGAGGATCGTGATCTCGCGCGCGCTCGGGTCGGTCGCGGAGGCGCGCTGCAGCGCGCGGTCCTTCCTCGCGGCCAGCGCGCGCCTGAGCGGCGCGATGATCACGCCGTTGGCGCGGTCCACGTCCGCGACGCTCACGACCGGGTCGTCCTGCACGAAAACGACGTCCTTCGTCACCATCACGATGACGGTCTCGCGCGGTCTGTCCTGCGCCACCGATTCCGGCAACGTCAGTGACCTCGGCGGCTCCAGGGTCTGGATCTCGGCCGAGTTCACCAGCAGGAAGAACACCAGGATCGTGAAGATGTCCATCAATGACACCAGCGACAGCGCCGCGGGCTTCTGTCGCTCGTGGTGCCGGGCCATGCGCTTGGCGCGTGCCGAGTGACTCATGTTCCCTCCCCGAGCATCGGCGCGTCGCCGATCGAGATCTCCGGGAACAGCTCGACCTGGTAGGCGCGCGGTCCGTCGGTCACCGTGCGCACGCGCGCCAGGTCCATGACCTGCACCAACGTATCGTAAGGGACGTCGGGCTCCACTAGGATCGTCACTGCCTCGAGGGTCGGGAAGCGCGACTTGATGTCGTCCACCAGGAATTTCGTGAGGCCATCGTAGTCGCGCTTGCCGTCCTTGTCCGGGAAGGCGCGCAGCAGGCCGGTGCCGCGGTCGGCCGTCTCAATCGTGGACTGCCGCACGACGATCTCCAGGTTGATCGCCTGCGGCGTCTCCGGCAGCGACTGGCTTGAGCTCGGCAAGTTGAGCTCGAGAATGGTCATGCGCGAAAACACGGCTGTGATCAGCAGGAAAGGCACCAGCACGACCATCAGGTTCATGAAGGCCGTGATCGTGAGCTCCTCCGACTGGTGTCGGCGGTGGCGGCGGGCGGCGCGCGTCGTGACGCTCACGCGACCTCCGGCTTGCGCTCCACGACCGTGTTCAGGAACTTGACCGATGCCATTTCGAGGCTGTCGACGATGTTGGTGGTCTTCGACTGCAGCACCGAGTGCACGAGCAGCAGCGGGATCGCCACCATCAGGCCGAAGGCAGTGGTGTTCATCGCGACCGAAATCGACGCCGACAGCAGGTCCGCGCGCTCGGCCGGGGCCGCGTTCGAGACCGCCTGGAACGCCTGAATCAGGCCGATGATGGTGCCGAGCAGGCCCAGGAGCGTCGCGATATTCGCGAAACCGGCCAGGTAGTGCGTGCGCTTCTCGAGCTTGGGCACCACCTCCATCAGGCTCTCCTCCATCGCCTTCTCGACGTCATCGCGACGCTTCGCGGTCTGCACGCGCGCGAGGCCGTAGCTCAGGATCTGGCCGACCGCCGATCCAGAGGTCGCAGTCGCCGACGCGGCGCGTTTGTAGTCGCCGGTCTTCAGGAAGGGCGCGACTTCGCCCCACAGGCGGCGGTTGGCGCCCTCGGTGTGCCACAGGTAGAACCAGCGCTCGAGCGCGACCGCGACCCCGAGTGCCGCGACGAGGGCGATCGGGTACATGAAGACTCCGCCCTCCTGGAAGAATTTGACGATCGTCGTGTATGTGTCCATGGCGTGACTCCTGGTGTCTCCCGTTCAGTTGCCCAAGATGCTATGGCCGCGCCGTTTCCGGCGTGACCGGATTCTCGCCCTGCGATGCCTGTCCCTGGATTCCCTCGCTGAGCGTCTCGAAATAGCCGATTTCGCGGCGAAACACGTCGCGGTCCACCGGCGCGAGGATCTCGTCGATCAGCGACCGGGCGGGCTTGCCCGACAGGTCGCCGAGATCCGCCTTCTTCCAGGGCACCACGTACATGACCTTCGGCAGCTCCTGGTTGCCGGTGATCGAGGTGGTGCCTAGCTCGAGGCGGTCCACGGTCTTGAACCGGGTGTCGCGAGATGGCGACGGCGTCTCGGCGCGCGGCGCGGGCTGTGCAGCCGCCGGGGCCGTTGCGGCCGGCGCCGCCGCCTGCGGCTGCTGTTCCTGGCCCGATGCCGCCGCCGCGAAAGCGAGCAGGACGGGCACCAGTACGCGTTTCATGGCGTGGCCTCCGCGCTCTGTTCCTCGAGGCCCGCGCGCCGCCTCACTTCCGTGATCCACGCGGTGACCTGGACGTCCGGCGTCCCGGCCAGGGCCTGGTAGCGCTCGTACGCCGCGAGCGCGGCGCCGGGCCGGCCCAGGTACAGGTCTAGGAGTACGCCCATGTTGAGCGCCGGCAGCGGGTCATCCGGCGCCAGCATCGCCGCGCCTTCATAGGCTTCCTGCGCCTCGGCCATCCGGCCCTGCTGCCGGCGCGCGACCCCGATCGCGGTCCAGGCCGCGGGTCCGGGCTCGGCGGTCCCGAGCAGGGCTTCGGCCTCCGCGTACCGTCCCGCCGCGAGCGCAGCAAGCGCGGGCGCGATTTCCGGCTGCGCCGCGGAATCCGGCAGGCGCTCGGACTTGCGATAGCGCGCGGGCTTCAGTTCGGCGAGCGCGGCAAAGCTGCCGCGCACCGCATCGTCGTAGATGCCCTGTTGCGCGAGCGCCGCGTTGCCCTCGTGCAGCTCGATCGCCTCCTCCTCGAATGGATAGGCCTGCTCCTCGAGCAGCAGCGCGTACTGTTCCTGCTCCTCCGCGCCCAAGTTGCGCGGGCGCTCCGACACCAGCAGGTCCGCCGCGAGGCGGCGGTACATTTCGGCGGTTGCATAGGTCGCGGCGGTCGCGACCTCGGCGACGCCGAAGTCGGCCGCGGCGCGATAGGCGGCGAGTGCCGCCTCCATCGCGTCGCGCTTGGCCTTGAGCGATTGCGCGAGCGGCGCCCTGAGCGGCACTGCCTCGAACGCCGACCGCAGCGGCGCCGCGAGCTCGAGCGATGCGCGCGCGGCAAGCAGGCGACTCGAGTCTGTGCGGCCGGCGCCCGCCACACGGTCGGCATCCACGATCTCACGCAGCCAGCGCGTGCGGGCGGCGCCGTCGCCCATGTCGCGGGCGAGGTCCGCAAGCTTCTGGCGCGCCGCCATCGCCTCGTCGAGCGGATCCGGGTGGCGTTCGACGAAGCGCGCCCAGACGCGCGCCGTCGCCGGCCGGTCGCCGGTCTTCTCGTAGAAATCGGCGGCCTGCAGGAGCGCGCTGCGGCGCACGGGGGCCTCTTCCGCCGCGTCATCGGCCACGCGCTCGAATTCGACTGCCGCCTCGTGGTGGCGGCCCAGCTCGGCGTAGGCGACCGCGAGGTTGCGCGGCACGGTGCGCGCGAGTTGATGATCCGGGAAGTCGCGGCGGAACGCCTCGAGGATCGGAATCGCCGCGTTCCAGTCGCGTGCGCGCAGCAGGAGCGTTGCGGCGTCGAACTGCGCATTCGACACCAGCTTCGAGCCGGGCGCGGCGGTCGCGACGCGCAGGAAATCGGCCACTGCGCCCGCGGTGTCGCCCGCCTGCTGGCGCGCTTCGCCCTGCTTGTAGATCGAGGCGCCAAGGCGCTCGGTCACCGCACCGCGCGCCGAAGCGTCGGCATCGAGGCGCGCCAGCACCTCCGTGTATGCCCCCTCGGCCTCATCATGGCGTCCGAGCTCGAAGCTCGAATCCGCGATCACGCTCCAGGCCGTGCGCTCGTCCTCGCGCCCCATCGGCGGCATGCGGGTCACGACCTGGTCCGCGGCCTTTGCCGCGGCCTCGAACTCAGCCAGCGAGAACAGCTGCTTCGCGCTCCTGAGCCACATCGGCCCGGCCTGCGGGTGTTCCGGCCAGGCGGTGGCGAAGCGCATGGCGCTGTCGATGCTCTGGCGGTGCCAGCCGGCGCGCTCCGCGCCCGCGAGCGCGGCCTCGTGGCGCTCGCGCGCGACGAGCGCGGCGTAGCCGGCGGCGGAACTGCGCGGCCCCGGCGGCTGCACGTAGGCGGTGCGCTCGTATTCGATTGCCGCCTCGCCGAACTGGCCGCTCTCGAACAGCACGTCGGCCAGCAGATAGTTGGTCTCGGCCGCGTCCGGCTCGTCCGGGAACGACTCGAGCAGATCCCGGTACCAGCGCGCCGCCAGCTGGTAGTCCAAGGGCTTCTTGCTCGCCTGCGCGCCCGCGTGCTGGTGCTGCGCGACGTCGCGCAGGTGGGCCTTGAGCTGCTTGACCACTTCGGGCGCGTCCTCGCGCCTGCGCGTCGCCCAGAACGGCCCGCTGAACCGGTAGAGCTCGACGTATTCCTTCTTGCCCTGCATCGCGAGCTCGGCGAAGCCGCCCTTGCGGTAGGCCTCGATCGCGAGCGACTGCAGGTCCGGCGAGCGCAGGTGATCCGGGCGGCGCGATGCGAACGCGCGGTAGGTGTCGGCGGCGTCGGTGTAGCGCTCCTTGTCGACCAGCAGGTTGCCGAGCGAGACGTGCAGCCGCCACGAGTAGCCCGGCCAGCCGTGGCGCTTGAGCGCGTGTTCGAGCGCGCCCGCCGGGTCGTCGGCCGCGAACTGGATGCCGAGCGCGCGCTCGGTGTCGAGCACGAGTTCCCGGTCCGCGCGCGACAGCGCGGAAATGTCGCCGATCTCGGCGCCGCCCGCCCCCATCAGCTTGCGGTCGAGCACGCCGAGCAGCGATTTCGCGCTCGCCTCGACGTTCGACTGCTTGAACAGGGCCCAGCCGTGCTTGTAGAGCGCCTGCTCGTGGAATGCCGACTCCGGCTGGAACGCGATCACAGCCGCGTAGGCGCGCTCCGAATCGGCCCAGCGCTGGGCGCTGAACAGGATCTCGCCGCGGCGGAACTGCGCCTCGTCGACGTGCCGGCTGTTCGGGAACCGGGTGACCACACGGTCGAGGTAGGACAGCGCCTTCGCCGGGTCGCCTTCGGCTTCCCAGGCGCGGCCGAGCTGGTACAGCACCGAATCGATGCGCGGGTGGTCGGGCTGCATCGCGAGCAGCTCTTCGTAGAGCGCGATCGCCGCGCGCGTCTCGAGCACGCCCGCTGAGGCCGTGCTGCCGTCGCCGCGCAGCGCATCGGCGGCCTCGAGTTCGAGATCGGCGAGGCGCCGCAGGGCTTCGGCACGCAGCTGCGGGTCGCCGGCCTTGAGCTCGAGGAAGTGGCGGTACGCGGCGCGTACGCGTGCCGCGTCCACCGGCGTGGCAGGCCCGGTCTGCACCGGCGCTTCGCGTTTGCGCAGGTCGCCCACCGTCTGCCCAGGCGCGGCAGGCGCGGCGAGCATCAGGAGCGTCGCCAGCAAGGCGGCCCGGCTCACGGCGCCGGCCCCTGTGCGCTCGCGCGGTCGTAGATGGTCGCGATGGCGTAGCGCGCCTGCACCGAATACTCGTCCAGGCGGCGCCGATGTGATTCGAGCTCGCCCAGCGCGATGTGGGCGAGGTAGCGTTCCTGCGCGGCCTTGGCGGAATCAATGCGTGCGGCGAGCGCCGCCACCCGCGGCGCAACGGCTTCGACCCGGTTCCCCAGCGCGGCATTGCGCTCCGGCGCACCCTGCCGCGCACGCGACGACGCGGTCTGGCGGGTGCGCGCCTCGTACACCGCGGCGTCCAACTCGCGCATCGAGCGCTCCGCCTGCCAGCGTCGCACCTTCCAGGCTTCGTCCAGGCGCCACATGAGCACGCCGCGCGCGAGCCGGGCCTTGTCGCGCGCGTCGTCGAGACCCGCGTCGCCCGGCAGGGCGGCAAGCTCGGCGTCCACGCCGTCGAGCAACGCCAGCCATTCGCGTTCCTGATCCGTCGCGAGCGCGGTCACGTCGCGCGCGTCGACCGCCGCCTCGAGGCGCGCGCGCAGTTCGTCGCGCCGCTCATTGAGTTCGCCGACGTCCACCTTGGCGAGGCGTGACTCGGCGCCCGGCAGTCGCGCGGCGAGGGCCTGCTGGCGAGTCTCCACCATGTCGCCGAATGCTCCCAGGCTGTCCTGCCAGCGAGACAGGTTCCTGGACATGGCATCGAGCGCGCGGTAGCTCTTCAGGCCCTCCTGGAATTCATGCCCCGCCATCAGCAGGTAGAGGTAGCGGGACTCAGGCGAATCGGGCACGTCCGCGAGCTGGGCGAACCAGCCCTGGCGGCCGTCCCCTTCCGTCGCGAGCGCGGCCGCCAGCAGGCGGCCCGCGCGGATCGCGGAGATGGATTCGTCGATGCGCAGGCGCTCGGCGTCATAGGATGTGATCGCCTGCTCGTAGTACTCCACGGCCTGGCCGATCGCGCCGAGCTCGGCATAGGCGTACGGCACCGCGAGGTACGACTCCTGCACCGCCCCGTCCTGCACCCCGCGCCCGTGCAGTTCCAGCCAGGGCACCAGCGCCTGCCGGTAGCCGCCCTCGGCGGCGTCCGCCCAGCCGGCGCCGAGCAGCGCCTTGCTCGTCTGCGATCCCGCGAGCTGCACGCGGTCGAGCGCGAGCCGCGCGGCTGCGGGCCGCCCCGCCTGCAGGTGCGCATAGCCAATCGCGACGTTGGCCTTGTCGCGCAACGCGATCAGCTCCGGGTGCTCGGTGACCAGCAATCCGACGGCGTCCAGCAGGGTGAGTCCCGCCGCCTCGCGGCCGGCGCGCACCAGCGCCACGCCGAGGTTGAACTGCGCATAGGCCGTCCACTCGGGCGCCCCGGTCCAGCCTTCGAGCACCTCCACCGCCTCGTCGAAGCGTCCGCGGTAAATGAGCCCCTGGGCCAGCAGCAGGCGACGCTCCGGCTCGAGCGCCACCGGCAGCGAGCCCGCGATCGAGCGCAGCGCGCGCTCCGAGTCCGCGAACAGGCCGGAGGCATAGAGCACCTTGCCGAGCCAGAACCAGGCCTGATCCCGCACCGGCGGCGGCGTCGCCTTGTCCGCGAGCAGTCTCTCGAAGATTTCGCGGGCCTCGCGGTGCTGGCCCAGCGAAAGGTACAGCCCGCCGCGCAGCAACTCCGCGTCACGCGCATGCGCCGCGAGGCGGCCCTGGTCCCGGTAGGCGGCCAGGCGCACGAGCGCATCGAAGTGATCGTGCTGGTAGAAATGGAACAACACGTCGCCGTAGTGCAGGTCCTGCACTTTCACCGGCGGCAGCCCGCCCGCCACCGGGCCGGGGCTCGGCGCCTCGACGGCGGCCAGGAGCGCGGTCATCAGCGCCGGGGCAAGCAAGAGGCTCACTCCCAGACGCGGACCAGGAATTCTGGCTGCAGCTTGCGCCGGCGGTCGCTGATCTTGAGCTCGACATACTGTGCGCCCACGCCCTTGGTGATCGTGAGCGTGGCGCCGCGCTTGTAGTCGCGCTCATGCGTGCCCTGGCCGGTGAAGAAGCCGACGATCTCGTGCTCGCCGGCCTTGAGATTGCCGAGCCAGATGCGGTGCACCCCGCCGCGCTTGAGCGCCTCGAGCTCGCGCGCCGTATACAGGTAGTTCGCGACCTCCTTGTCGTCCACTTTGATCTGCACCGAGTCGAGCTGGAAGAAGGTGCCGATGTCCATGGAAACGAACACGGCGACCTGCGTGCTCGCGGGGAACAGCAGGTCCTCCTCGAGCATGAACAGGTCGCGGTTCAGGTCCACCACCTGGCGGCGCAGGTCCTGGACCTCGGCATCGAGCGTCGAGCGCTCCGCGGAGGGCGGAGCCGGGTCCTCTGCGATGGCGGGCGTCGGCACCGCGATCATCGAAGCTCCCGCCAGCAGCGCAATCAATGTCGTTCTCATCTTGTGCATCCCGTTCATTCGTCGATCAGGTCGCGCAACGTGACCATTAGCCCGCGCTCTTCACGCTCGTCCAGCGCATCGTGTCGCGAGCGGACGACGCCGTGCCGGTCGATCAGCACCACCAGCGGCAGCTCGTCCGCGCGGTAGGCCCTGCTCACGTCCTTGGACGCGTCGAACAGCACCGGGTAGCCGATGCCGGCGGCTGCCGCATGCGATCGCGCCTGGGAGGGGTCCTTGTCCAGGTTGACGGCGAGCACGACGAGCCCGGTGCTGCCGTAAGTGCGGCGCAGCCTCTCGAAGCGCTCCAGTTCACGGCGGCAGGCCCCGCACCAGCTCGCCCAGAACACGAGGGCCACGACCTCGCCGCGATGCTCGGACAGGCGGTGGTTGGCGCCAGCGGAAGAGCGGAGCGCGAAATCGGGGGCGGGCGGAGCGTCGGCGGCCGCGGCCGCGAGCGCAAGCCCGGCCAGTGCCATCGCCAGGACCGAGCGCAGGCCCGGCCGGCAGCGTTCAATGTGGTGTTCCATCTCGTCCCTATCGGCAGCGCCCGAGGGCCGGCGCTGGACGGCCATCCACGCGAAGGCTATGTAACATAACGCCGGCGCCGCCGGCTGGGTATATGTTTACTCAGCCGGTCGCGCGGGTCTTGGCGCACGTCACGAAATGGTGCCGTTGACGATCGGGTTGAAGGCGATGAGGCTGTCGCGCAGCGCGACCGAACCGAGCCCGTGTCCCGGGAACCGGTTCGAAAACTGGCCCTGCTCGCCGTGCAGCGCCATGTAATTGAGCAGCAGCGTCTCGACCAGCAGGTTGACGTTGTTGGCGGCCGGGGTCGACGCCGTTTCTACCGACGCGTCCCTCCGGAACCAGCCGATCTGCTGGTGCTGTTCGGGCGGGCGGTTGTCGCCGGTGTAGAGCTGGGCCCTGCCCGCGGGGTTGTAGACCAGGAAGAACGAGGCGGCGGTCTGCTGGTTGTCGCTGGTCCACATGAACTTGCCGCGGCCGTCCACGGTGTTGTCCACCACGCCGTCCGCCGACAGCGAGCCGTCGCTGAATACGTAGAGCATCAGCGGCACGCCGCGCCGCGCGGCGTACTCGAGGCAGGCGCCCATGCAGCGCCCGGCGCGCAGGTCGCGGATTTCGCCGGTCGCGCGGCCCTGGCCGTGGTAGTCGTAGCCGCCCATCGTAATGGTGCCGGCGCCGGCGTAGCCGTTGATCACGAGCTTCATGACCGCGGCGGTCTTGCGGAACTCGCCGTCGCCGTTGAACTCGGCCTGGGTGAAGATGCCGGCCGCGCCGACGATGTCCGGGTCGAGCTCAGGGTTGAGCGCCGACGGGTCGCCGTAGCGGTCCGCCAGATCCGCCGACTTCACGTAATTGCAGCGCACCAGGTCCTTGATGACTGCGTCGCGGGTGATGCCCGTATCCACGCGCGCGAGCTTGCGATCCGACAGGCGCTGGATCGATTCCATCACCCGCACCGCGTCGCTCTGGTTGAGCAGGGTGACCAGGCTGCCGGTGTCCACCAGGCCGGTGACGTCGCTGGTGCGGTCCACCTTGGTCGGGCGCACGGATGGATCGACCAGGTAGGCCGGCGCCATCGAGTTGCCGCCCGATTCCGAACTCTGCGAGCCAATCAGTGTCAAGAGCTCGCCGTCCGCACCGGCGCGGAAAATTCCGTACATCGGGTTGTGCGGGTTGTTGCCGGTGTCATTCTCGGAGCGCGCCGGGACCACGGCGCCGTTGATGTTGGCCGCGGTCGTGACGGAGACGCGCTCGAGGATGCCGCGCGCGAACGCGCTGTCGAGGTGAAACAGGAGCCCGAGCCGGCTTTCGATGAAGTCGTTGGTCGGGCTGCCGGGGTTTGGCGCGTTCGGCACCATGTCGCCGGGCAGCCCCAGGCGGCCATAGCCGGCGACCGACAGAAAGTCGCGCTGCCCGCCCTGCGCGCCCACCAGCACGTTGGAGCCGACCATGTTGGCGCCGCCGGCCAGGTCGATGCAGATGAACGGGATCTTGCCCGCGCCCTGCACCGCGATGCCGCAGGCCTGCTTGAGCGCCTCGAGGTCCGGCGACAGCGCCGCATGCGCCGCGCGCGGGTTTGCGAACAGGCCGAAGACCGACGGGGCGACCACGGTCGCCGCACCGCTCATGAAGCCCTGGGCGACGAACTGGCGGCGCGTGACCGGGCGCGGGTGGTCTGGCTGGTACAGCGGTGCGTCCGGATGCAGCGGGCCGCGGCGCGATTTTCTCTTCATCGGTGCCAGTTCCTCATTGCAGCAGCGTGCTGGCGCTGCCGACCACGGCCGAACAGGCCGACTTGACGATCACGAAGGTGCGATCCGCGGCGCAGCCGGCGCCGCAGGCGGCCAGCCGCCCGATCAGCGCGTCCACCTCGGCACTGACCTCGCCCGCGGTGGGCTGGGTTGCGAGGCCGGTGCCGACCGCGCGTGCGACGAGCGGACCCGTGATCTGCGCACGCTCGGCCGCCGTGTCGAATGCGGAGGCCGCAGGCTGTCCGAAGTTGAAGCCCGGGAAGAAGCTGCCGCGCAGGCCAGTGTCGTCAACGAGCTCATTGCAGTACTCGATCGCGAGCTGCGCCACGCCGATCTGGTGCGAGGACAGGAAGCCCTCGATGTTCTCCACCGTCGGCAGCTGCTCGCGCACGCGGTCGTAGGTCGCGAGCACCGCCGGGTTGGTGGCCGGCACGCCGGTCATTTCCGACATCGAGGCCGCGATCTCCGCGAAGTTGCGCAGCCCGATCTCGGACGACGGGCCGGAATCCGGCGGCGGCGGCAGCGGATCGGGCGCCGGCTCCACATAGGCGCGCGTGTTGCTTCCGATCTGCTCGAAGGTCAGGAAGAACTCGTCCGCCGCCGGGCCCTTGTCGAGCGCGACCACCGTGCCGATGCCGGACAGCGGGAAACCGGTCGCCGGCTCGTAGACCGCGGAGGTCACGTTCTGGTCGAGCGGGATGTAGGCCTGGCCGACGCCGAGTTCGGCACCGTTGACGCCGATGCGCACGCCGCGGATGCGGACCTGATCGGGGTCCTGGTTGCCGTCGAGGCTGATGAAGGCCGGCTTGTTGAACAGATACGAGTAGCTGTCGAACTGGCTGGCCTCGAACAGCAGGTAGCTCTGTGGCACGTTGATCAGGTGCGCGACCGAGAACAGCAGGTAGAAGCGCTCGCCGACGCCGGCGTCAAAGTTCTGCCGGATCTGCGTCTGCGACAGTGCGCGGTTGTGGACCACGACCATGCGCAGCACGCCCTGGAAGGTGCGGTCGCTGCTGACCTCGTTGCCGAGCACCAGCGCGAAGGTGTCGTTCCAGTCGGTCAGGAGACCCGCGCCGACCGGGTCGGGGCCGGTCGCGAGCTCGCCGTTGACGTAGATGCGCCGCCCGTCGACCGCGCTGTAGGTCGCGACCACGTGCTGCAGGGTCGCCTGCAGCACCTCGTTCGCGGCCGGCGTCGACAGCGCGGGCGCGCCGTTGCCGTTCGTCGTGGTGCTGCGATTCATGAAATCGTAGTTGTACATCGTCTGGCCGAGCGTGAAGTTGCGCACCGTGGTGCCGCCCGAGTAGCTGACGATGTAGGCGTCCTCCTGCACCACGTTGGCCGGCGCCACCCAGGCCTCGACCGAGTACTCGCCGGTCGCGCGGATCAGGTCGTGCAGCTTGCGCGAGGCCGCGGTCGTGCCCTGCGCCTTGCCGCCACGCAGGTCGATGCCCCAGCCGCCGACCCAGGTGACGGCACCAGACAGCGTCAGGTTGAGCGCAGGCTCGACGCCCGAGGTATCGTAGGCGACCGTGCCGGTGCCGGTCTTGAACTCGTACATCGCGATCGCCGCGTTGTCGAAGCGGTTGCCGCCGGAGGCGACCGTGCCGTCATAGAGCGTGAGCGCCTTCGACAGCACCAGCGTCGGGTCGACCTGCGTGAGCGGCACGCCGTTCGAGAAGGCCTGCACCGCGGCCAGCATGGTGTTCGCGGCGGTGCCGCAGTCGGTCCAGCAATTGTGGAACTCGTCGCGCAGGCGCACCACCAGGCGCGAGTCGGCCGGCGTGTCGAGGTTGATCTTGGCGCGCACCGCGGCGTAGGCGACGTCCACGTCGCCCTCGGCGAAGAACGGTGACTGCGGTGTCGCCGCACCCGAGGAATGGCAGCGCGAGCAGTACTGTGTCAGGAGCGGATACACCGTCGAGCCGAAGAGCGCGCTGCTCGCCGGGAACGACTTCGAGGCGCCGACGTCGCGGATCGGCGGTGGCTGCAGCGCGATGTTGCGCGTGCCGCCGAGCGTCTGTCCGGCCCAGTTGCGGATCCACACCGTCAGCTGGTCGGCGCAGGCCGAGGCGGACGCGAGCCAGCAGTTGTGGCCGCCGCCCACCTTGGTGACCATCATCGAGGCCGACGGGTTCGACAGGTCGACGACGCCGTTCGCGGCCTCGTAGGCCAGGTTGATGTCGTCACTGCGCACGAAGCTCGGGACCTGGCCGCCGGTGCCGTGGCATTGGCCGCAGCGGTTGGTCGCCATCAGGTTGTCCCAGACGTTGAGCTTGAACGCCTGCACGTCCTGGCTCGCCGGGGGCGGGCCCGTGTAGCCGGCCGGGGGCGGCGGCGTGGTCACCGGGTTCTGGGTCGTGGACGCGCCGCCGCCGCAGCCGGCGACCGCGAGCGCGAGCAAGACCGGCGCGAGCGCCGGGAAGATCCGCATCCGTGGACTTGCGCTGCGATTCATCGGCGGCACCTCAGGGGCCCATGCAGTACGCGGCGGCGTCGGCGAAGGCCTGCTTCAGCCGGTAGCCGCTCGCGCGGAAGGAACTCGTCATGGTTGCGATGCGGTTGCGGTCGGCGGCGTTCTGCGGCGCGCGCAGGCACACGTTGCGGAACACCTTCTCGACCTGACACGTCGCGAATGCGTCGCTCGCGCCGAACTCCTCGCCGAGCGACTTCGCGCCGCTGCCCGATCCCGGCAACGACGAGTCCCAGCCGAGGAGCGCATTGGGGCCGCGGCGCCAGCGGTTCTCCCACCGGTCGTCCGGCGTCACGAAGCCGGGGCGGAAAGTATCCGCGTTCAGGAAGTACTTCGCCTGCACGGCGCCGCCGGTGTAGACCATGCGGCCCTGCGTGTCGTCGTAGGTGTAGTGCGCGAAGGCCTGCGCCATCGGATCCATGCCCGCGTGGCAGCCGACGCAGTTGTTCAGGAACAGGCGCGCGTCGCCGCCCGGGCTCCTGCTGACGTCCTGCCGGATGCGGTCCGGCGGCCGCGAGGTGTCCTGGACCTCATCGAGTTCGCGGCACATGTGGTTCAGCAGCGTGAAGCGGAACATCGCGCGGTTGGTGCCGGCGACGAAGAACGACTGCGCGGCGGCGCGCGTGGTCATCACGCCCGCGGTCGCGGCCGGCGGCGTGCCGTACACGCCCGACTGCGTGCTCTGCACGAGCGCGGTGCGCAGGTCGAGGTTGCGCGACTCGATCTGCTCGTAGTGTGTGTTGCTCGTGGCCGACACCGCCGGCAGGCCGAGGCCGCCGGCGCCGACGTAGAGCACGTCGGCCGACAGCAGCTCGTCGAACGGCAGGTCGTCGCGCACCATGCCGATCACGGTCGCGGTGTAGTCGTTGAGCGGCACGAACACGGTCTGGTCGCGGTTGGTCCATGGCGTGACCAGGTTCCTGAGCGTCACCGAGTAGAACGCGGGGTTGTCCATCGCCATCAGCGCGGCCTGCTGGCTGCGCCCGGCGGCGATTTCCGCTTCCATCGCAGACAGCACCGCGTCGGTCGGCGGCACGCCCGCGATGCGGTCGTGCATGCGCCGCGCCTGCTCGCGCGGACCGGCGTGCACGCCGGCGGCGAACAAGGCGGCCGCGGCCAGCGCGGTGACGCGCATCACGATCGAACTGGCAGAACTTTGCGACCAGGGCATTTCCGTGCTCCACTCGCTCGCAGATTCCGAGGCTGCGGTCGAATATATCGGCGGGTCGGTGGCCCCGTAATGTCTCTGAAGTGCGACATTCACCAGAGCTGCACAGCGGGGTACGCTGCAACCGTGACGGCCAAGCCCGTGTCAAATGTCGCAATTCCCCAGTAACCAAGGGGTCAGCTGCGGCGCGGGAACGGCGTCACGCGGCCGCAACGCCAGATTCTGTCGTGCAGAACATACCTGCGAGACCGGAGTGAATTGAGATGCGTGTCACGAATCCGAAATCATGGTTGGCGCCATTCTCGGCCGCGCTGCTCGCCGCGTGCGCCACCGGGCACGACGGCGACGTGAATCTCGGCGGCGGTCAGTCGCCTGATCCGGTGGTGCTCGACATCCCGGTGGCCTACGTGCGCGGCCCGGTGCCGCTGCCGGCCGACTTGGACGACATCGACGTGCGCGAACTCGGCACCGTCAACGAGGGCTCCGACCTGTGGCTGCGCGACCGCGCGGCGCCCGACGTGCCGGAGCGCAACATCACCGATCGCGTGACCGGCGGGCTGTGGAGCATGCGCGACGTGGACGCTTCCTACGACGGCAACCGCCTGGTGTTCGCGATGCGCATGCCACTGATCCCGGGCGCCCTGGAGAGCGAACAGCCGACCTGGAACATCTGGGAGTACGACCGCAGCACCGACCTGCTGCGCCGCGTGATCGCCTCCGACCTGGTCGCCGAGGAAGGCAACGACGTCGCGCCGCACTACCTGCCGGACGGGCGCATCGTGTTCTCGTCGACCCGCCAGCGCCAGTCGAAGGCGGTGCTGATCGACGAGGGCAAGCCGCAGTTCGCGGCCCAGGACGAGGACCGCAACGAGCACGCCTATGTGCTGCACGTGATGAATGCGGACGGGTCGGGCATCCGCCAGATCTCGTTCAACCAGAGCCACGACCTGGACCCGTCGGTGCTCGACGACGGCCGCATCGTGTTCAGCCGCTGGGAGAACGCGAGCGGCAGTTCCATACACCTCTATACGGTCAATCCCGACGGCAGCGGCCTCGAGCTGCTGTACGGAGCCAACAGCCACCTGACCGGGACCGGGGCGAACGGCACGGGCACGACGCCGGTGCAGTTCCTGGCGCCGCGCCAGACGGAGACCGGCCGCGTCGTCGCGCTGCTGCGTCCGTTCCAGGACTCGGACCTCGGCGGCGACCCGGTCTCGATCGACGCCGCGGCCTTCGTCGAGATCACGCAGCCGGTGCTTGCGAACGCGGGGCTTCCGGGTCCCGCGCAGTCGCGTCTCACGACTGCGGACGTGCGTACCGACCCGGGCCTGTCGCCGGGCGGGCGCTACTCGCACGTGTTCCCGCTGCGCGACGGCACCGGGCGCCTGCTGGTCAACTGGACCCTGTGCCGGCTGAACGACGCCGTCGGGCGCACCCTGCCCTGCACGCCGGCGAACCTCGCGGACCCGACCCTGACGCCGGCGCCGCCTTTATATGGTGTGTGGGTCTACGACCCGCGCGACGGGACCCAGCGCCCGGTGCTGCAGCCGCAGGAGGGCCTGCGCTATTCGGACATCGTCTCCATGGCGCCGCGCACGCCGCTGCCGGCCGTGATCCTCGACGCCGTCCCCGGCATCGACTACAACCCGGTGCTCGCCGCCGAGAACGTCGGCATCCTCAACATCAAGAGCGTCTACGACCTGGACGGCGCCGACGTCGCGCCGGGCGGCATCGCAGCGCTCGCCGATCCGGCGCAGACGACCGCGGACGAGCGGCCCGCGCGCTTCCTGCGCGTCGAGAAGGCGGTCGGCCTGCCGGACGACGAGGTACGCGACTTCCGCGCGACCGCCTTCGGCGCCGCCGGCGGCCTCGGCATGCGCGAGATCCTCGCCTACGCGCCGATCGAGCCGGACGGCTCGGTGCAGATCAAGGTACCCGCGGGCGTGCCATTCGCGATCGGCGTGCTGGACGCCCAAGGCCGGCGCATCACGCCGCGCCACCTCAACTGGATGCAGCTGCGCGCCGGTGAAGTGCTGACCTGCAACGGCTGCCATGTGCCGGCGGGCGCGCAGCCCGCGGCACCGCCTGCGGTGTCGCACGGCCGCCAGGGGCTCACCGCCTCGGTCAACGCCGGCGCCCCCACGACCGGCCAGCCGTTCCCGAACTCGAATCCCGCGATCTTCGCGAACCAGGGCGAGACGATGGCCGAGGCACGCGCGCGCGTCTCCTGCCAGACGGATTGCGCGGCGCAGCGGCCTTCCGTCGATGTGCTCTACGACGACGTCTGGACCGACCCGGTCGCCGCCGGGCGCGCGGCGGACGCGCCATTCAGCTACCGCTACAACCAGCTGTCGACTGTGGCACCGACCAGCGCGACCTGCCAGTCGCTGTGGTCCGGGCTCTGCCGCATCACGATCCACTATCCGAACCACATTCATCCGCTGTGGTCGGTGCTGCGCCAGGTGCTGGACGCCGGCGGCAACGTGGTCGCCGACAATACCTGCATCTCCTGCCACAGCCCCGCGGACGCCGCGGGCGTGGTGCGCGTGCCGGCCGGCCAGCTCGATCTCTCGGGCGGCCCGTCGCCGGACGAGGCGGATCATCTGGTCTCGTACCGCGAACTGCTGTTCACGGACAACGCGCAGGAAGTTAACATGGGCGCGCTGCAGGACATCCTGGTGCCGGGTCCGCCGGATCCGGTGACCGGGCTGCCGACCCTGGTGCCGGTGCCCGTCAGTCCCTCGATGAGCGCGGCGGGCGCCCGGGCTTCGGCGACGTTCTTCAGCCGTTTCGACGCGGGCGGCTCCCACGCGGGCTGGCTGACCGCGGCGGAACTTCGGCTGATCGCCGAGTGGCTGGACATCGGTGGGCAGTATTACAACGACCCGTTCATGGCCCCGGTCAACTGAGTCGATGGCGCGGCTCTGCGCCTGCGCGCTGCTGGCCTTCCTCGCGGCGGTCGGACAGGCGCACGCGCAGGGGCTCGAGGTCATCGTCGTCGATCCCTACTTGGAGATGCGTACCGGGCCCGGTCGCGGCTTTCCGATCGTGCACGTGGTGGAGCGTGGCGAGCGCGTGCGCGTGCTGAAACGGCGCACCGACTGGTTCCGCGTGCAGGACGCCGACGGCCGCGAGGGCTGGGTGCACCGCAGCCAGATGATGGAGACGCTGGTGCCCGCGGGCACGCGCATGGAGATCGATGACCCCGCGCGCGAGGACTTCACCGCGCACCGGCGCGAGGTGGGACTGCTGCTCGGCGACTTCGGCGGCGCCAACGTGATCACCGGCTACGGCGCGTACGCGTTCAACGCGCACCTGTCGGGCGAGCTCGCGCTAGCGCACATCCTCGGCAACTTCTCCGACGGGCAGTACGCCACGATCGGCGTCACCCACGTGCCGGTGCCGGAGTGGCGCATCCAGCCCTTTCTCTCGATGGGCACCGGCATGATCCGCATCCAGCCCAAGGGGTCGCTGGTGCAGACGCCCGGGCGCACCGACCAGCTCGCCTACGTCGGCGGCGGGGTGCGCGCCTACCTGGCGCGGCGTTTCATCATCCGGGCCGAATACAAAGAGTACGTGGTCTTCACGGACCGCGACGAGAACGAGGAAGCCAACGAATGGAAAATCGGATTCGCGTTCTTCTTCTGAGCGCCGCCCTGGTGATGGCGGGTTGCTCGTCGCTGCCCTGGCGCGACCTGGATCCCGAGGCCGCGCCGGAACCCGCCGCCGGGGAAAACGGCGAGACGCCGGTCGTGATCGAGCCGCAGGTCGAGCGGCGCGAGATCAAGCCCGCCAAGATCGACACCGAGAACTGGGAGGCCGGCACGACGGTCGGTTCGCTTTCGGTGGAGGACTTCGAGGTCAACATCGTCTACGGCGCGCGCGTTGCCTACCACATCAACGAGGACTTCTTCGCCGAGGGAATCGTGGGCACCAGCGACGCGGGTTTGACGAGTTTCGAGCGCCTGTCGGGTGGCGCGCCGCTTTTGACCGACAGTGAGAGGCGCTTCACGTATTACAGCCTCGGCTTCGGCTGGAATGCGCTTCCGGGCGAGATCTTTCTCGGGGGGCGGCGCGCGCTGAACAGCACCGTCTACCTGACGCTCGGCGCCGGCAGCACGCGCTTTGCCGGCGGCGACCGGTTCACGCTGACCGCGGGGGCCGGCCTGCGCGTCCTGGTGAAGGATTGGCTCGCCGTGCACCTGGACATGCGCGACCACGTGCACGAGATCGACGTGCTGGGAAGCAACAAGACTTCCCACAACTACGAAGCGACGCTGTCGCTGACGGCGTTCTTCTGAGGAGGAACCGTGACCGCGATCCGCAAGCTGCCCGCCGCCCTGCTGCTCGCGCTCGCCGCCAGCCTGCCGCTCTCCGGGGCCACCACGGCGGGCGCACCCGTCGCCGCGCCGGAGTTCCGGCTCGCGAACCGCGCCGGCGGCCAGGTGACGCTGTCGTCGCTGCGCGGCCAGGTCGTGATGATCAATTTCTGGGCCAGCTGGTGCGGGCCCTGCCGCCAGGAATTCCCGGCACTCGACCAGATCTACCGCAAGTACAAGCCGATGGGCTTCACGCTGGTCGGCATCAATGTCGAGAGCGAGAAGTCGGACGCCGAGCGCTTCCTCGGCCAGCGGCCGGTCAGCTTCCCGATCCTGTTCGACCCGAAGAACGAGGTCAGCGGCGACTACGGCGTGCGCGCGATGCCGACGACCGTGCTGGTGGACCGCCGGGGCAGGCTGCGCTGGACCCACATGGCCTACAAGCCGGGCGACGAGGCCAAGTACATCGAGCAGGTGCGCGCGGCGCTCAGGGAGAAGCCGTGAAATCAGCGCGAGCTGCATTCGTGCTCGCGCTCCTCGCCGGCGCCGCCGGCTGCTCGAGCGTCGAGCCCTGGGTCAAGCCCTACGAGCGCGAGAACCTGGCGGACCCGATCATGGCCTGGGACCGCGACCCGGTGTCCTCCTCCTACATGCGCCACGTGTATGAGTCACGCGAAGGCGCGCGCGGTGGCGGCGGGGCCGCCGGCGGCGGCTGCGGATGCAACTGAGACGTCAGGCCGCCCTCCTCGCCCTGGCGCTCCTGCCGGCCGTCGCGGGCGCCGGCGTGCTGCCCGAGGACCGCGCCGACCTGATGTGGCATTACTACGACGGCGGCGGCGTCACCATCGACGGCCCGTCGCTGCTGGTGCGCAAGAAGTTCGCCGAGAAGTTCGCCGTCAATGTCAGCGCCTACATGGACATGGTGTCCTCGGCATCCATCGACGTGGTGACGACTGCGAGCCCCTACAGCGAAGAGCGCACCCAGTACGGCGTCGGCTTCGAGTACCTGCGCGGCAAGGTCACCTACGCCGCCTCCTTCAGCCACTCGAGCGAGAACGACTACGACGCGGACACGGCCAACTTCTCGATCAGCCAGGACATGTTCGGCGACCTGACGACGGTCGCGCTCTTGTTCTCGCTCGGCAAGGACGACGTCACGCGCCGCGGCGACGCGGTGTTCGCGGACGAGATCGACCGGCGCATCTATGGCCTGGACGTCACGCAGATCGCGACCAAGAACCTGGTCCTCGGCTTTTCGTACGAGGCGATCGCCGAGGAGGGATTCCTCAACAACCCGTACCGGCAGGTGCGCTTCGTGGACCCGGATGACCCGCGCGGCTATGCGTACGAGTTCGAGCGCTACCCGCGCACCCGCACCGGCAACGCCTTCGCGCTGCGCGCGCGCTGGTACCTGCCCTACCGCGCGGCGCTGCAGGGCGACTACCGCTTCTACAACGATACCTGGGACATCCGCTCGCATACCGCGGAATTCTCCTATACGCACCCGCTGGACGAGCGGCTGACCTTCGACGTCCATTACCGGTGGTACTCGCAGGACGCGGCCGAGTTCTACTCGGACCTGTTCCCGCGCGAGAACTTCCAGAACTTCCTGGCGCGCGACAAGGAGCTCGCGACACTCACGAGCCACACACTCGGATTCGGCGTCGCCTGGGAGTTCAAGCCGCCGAAGCTGGACTTCTTCGGCAAGGCCACGCTGAACCTGAAGTACGACCGGATCCTGTTCCAGTACGACGACTTCCGCGACCTGCGCAGCACGGGCGTCGCGCCCGGCACCGAGCCGATCTACGAGTTCGACGCGAACGTGGTCCGCCTATTCGTCTCGGGGTGGTTCTAGCCCCTTCGAGTAGAACACCTTGCCGTCCTGCACCACGACGGCATCCACCTCCGGCTGCGATTCGGCGAGCGCGAGACCACGCTCCGGGCCCAGGATGAAGATCCCCTTGGTGAGCCCCTCGGCCAGCGTCGAGGTCGGGGCGATCACGGTGACGCTGCGCACGCCCGCCGCGCTCCTGCCCGTCTTCGGGTTGATGATGTGGTGGTAGCGCACCCCGTCCTCGTCGAAGTACCGCTCATAGTCGCCCGAGGTCGAGATCGCGGCATCCTCCAGCGGGATGCGCGCGATGACCCGCGCCGGGTCATCGGGGTGCCGGATGCCGACCACCCAGGGCCGGCCGCGGCGGTCGCCGATCAGGCGCGTATCGCCGCCCGCGGTCACGCCGGCGTGCGCGATCCCGCGCGCGCGCAGGATCCCGATGCAGCGGTCGACCGCATGGCCCTTGGCGATGCCGCCGAGGTCGATGCGCATGCCGGGCCTCAGGAAACGCACCGTGGACGCCGCGAGGTTCACCTCGATGAAGCGGTAATTGACGCCCGGCAACGCGTCCCGGATCTCCTGGTCGCTGGGGTGGCGGCGCTCGCGGTAGTCGTACAGGTAGCCGACGCTCGCGTAGCTGATGTCGAAGGCGCCGCCGGTCAGTTCCGAGTACTCGAGTGAGCGCGCGATTAGCGCGGCCAGTTCCGGGTCCACCCGGACCGGTGCGTCGGCGGCCTCGCGGTTGATGCGCGACAACTGGCTCTCGGGCTTGTAGTGCGACATCAGCGCGTCGACCCGCTGCATCTCGGCGATCACCGCGTCGATCGCCGCCTCCGCCGCGGCCGGGTGCTCGTGCCAGAGCTCGACCGCGACGCGCGTGCCCATGATGGCCGCCTCACGCTGGTGCCATTCCGCGCGGGCGGCTGCCGGAAGCAGCAGGAACAGCGTGACCCAAGCTGCGATTCGGCGCATCATCACGTTCCCAGTTTGGCGATCGCGCAGGGCGCTGTCGATCCGCCCGAGGCACCGTCGCACAATGGCTACACTTGGCACCGCGGCCCGCGCCGCCGGGAACCCGCCGCTCCCCCGGCGGTCTCTCCGGTCGGGCCCTGAACAGGAAGCAATGACATGAAACTTTCCGCCTGGTTCACCGCCGCCACCCTCGCCGCCGCCGTCGCCGCGCCACCCGCGGCCGCCGTCACGCGCGAGGAGGCGACCCTGCAGAACTCGATGATCGTGCTGCGCGAACTGCAGGCCATGCCCGACCAGCGGATCCCCGACCAGCTGCTGGCGCGCGCCGAGGGGATCGTGATCCTGCCGGCGAACGTCAAGGTTGGTCTGGTCTTCGGCGCGCGCTGGGGCAATGGCGTGCTGATGGTGCGCAACGCCGACCGCGACTGGAGCCACCCCGTGTTCGTCACCGCGACCGGCGGCAGTTGGGGCTTCCAGGCCGGCGGCCAGGTCGCCGACATCGTGCTGGTGCTGACCACCCGGCGCAGCATCGAGGGCATCACCGACGGCAAGCTGACGCTCGGCGCCGACGCCTCGGTCGCCGCCGGCCCGGTCGGCCGCACCGCGATCGCCTCGACCAGCCTGACCTTCGATTCCGAGGTCTACGCCTACTCACGCACCAAGGGCCTGTTCGCCGGCGTCTCGCTCGAGGGTAACGGCATCTTCATTGCGCGCAAGGCGAATCGCCGCTTCTACGCCGAGGAAAGCGCCACCGCGATCCTGGCGAAGCCGGGACCGCCGCCGGCTCCCGCCGGCGATCTGGTCGCGGAACTCGCGCGCATCATCGCGGGCGCGGGCGGGCGCGTGAGCGCCGCTGACGCCGAGGCCATGGACAAGCCCTCCGAGCGGCCGGTCGAGCCGCGCACCTACCCGGTGCCGGACCAGGAAGCGCCTCGCGCCGAACCTCGTTGATGCGCTGAACCAGGGAGATGCCGGCGTGAAGATCGGCGTGATCGGCCTCGGCACGATGGGCCAGCCGATTGCGCGGCGCATCGCGCGCGCCGGCCACGAAATCTTGGCCTGGAACCGCACCCCGGGCCGCGCCGAGGCGCTGCCACGCGAGTCCGCGATCGCAGTCAGGAGCGCCGCCGAGGCCTGCCAGGCGGAACTCGTGCTGACGGTCCTCTCCGACGACGCCGCGGTCGAGGCCGTGCTGTTCGAGGGCGGCCGGCTGATCACGGCCGGCATGCCGGGCCTGATGCACGCCTGCATGAGCACGATCAGTGACCGCCTCGCGCGCAGGCTCGCCGCCGCGCACGAGGCGGCGGGCCAGTCCTATGTGTCGGCGCCGCTGTTTGGCCCGCCGGACGCGGCCGCTGCGGGGCGCCTGCTCGTGGTCGCGGGCGGGCCGCGCGCCGCGGTCGAGCGCATCCGGCCGGTGCTCGAGATCCTCGGCCGCGTACAGCACATCGGCGAGGACGCGGCGGCCGCGAACGTGGTCAAGTCGGCCGGCAATTTCCTGATGGCGGCGGTGGTCGAGAGCCTGCGCGACTCGATGCGCATCGTGCACGCCGCCGGCGTGGACCCGCGCGAATTCGCGGGAGTCGTCACCCAGTCGCTGTTCCCGACGCCGGTGTACCAGTACCTCGGCGGCATGCTGGCCGCGCACGAACTTCAGGGCGGTGCGCCGCTCGCCAATCCCTTCCTGAAGGGAGCCGAGCAGTCGGCTGCGGCGGCCGCCGCCCGGGCCGTGGCGGCGCCGCTCGCACTGCACATCGCGAGTCAGGGTTCCGCGCGCGGACCGGACCCCACCGGGCAGGAGACGCCCGCGCCGCCGATTTCGCAGTAGCCGCCCGGATTCTTCGCCAGATATTGCTGGTGGGTGTCCTCGGCGTAGTAGAACTCCGGGGCCGGCGCAACTTCCGTAGTGATGGGCTTTCTGATGCCGGCCTCCGCGAGCGCGCGTTGATAGGCGTCCCGCGACGCGCGTGCGGCGGAGAACTGCGCCGCGCCGATGGCATAGATCGCGGAACGATATTGCGTGCCCACGTCCGCGCCCTGGCGCATGCCCTGGGTCGGGTCGTGCGATTCCCAGAAATTGCGCAGCAGGTCCTCGTAGCGGATCCGCTGCGGGTCGAACGCGACCCGCACGACCTCGGTGTGTCCGGTCATGCCGCTGCAGACTTCCTGGTAGGTCGGGTTCGGCGTGTAGCCGCCCGTGTAACC
>JBQTKI010000100.1:0-5689 GCA_052386275.1 Gammaproteobacteria bacterium | reverse complement strand
TCGCACGGCAGGCGGCGGATGCCGGCGCGCCGTTGCCGGCGCAGTATCACCGCTACTACCGCGCCTGGTTCGCGCTCGGCTGGCCCGCGTTCGCGGGCGTGCTCGCCATCTTCTGGTTGATGGTCTTCAAGCCGTAAGAGGGGACGCACCCCTATTCTTCGACAGAATCGGGGTGCGTCTCCTTTTGCTAGAGGGATGCGCCCCCTTTGAGTCTCTCGAGCGCCGCGCGTGCGGCTGCGAAGCGCTTCGCCAGCGCAGGCAACAGATCGCGGGCGGCCGCGAGGTCGCCGCGCCTGGCGGTCGCCTCCACCTGGGCCGCGCCCGCCTCCAGGCGGCCCGCGCCGAGATTGGCAGCCGCTCCCGCGATCGTATGCGCCGAGCGCGTGAGCAGCTCCTGGTCGCCGCTCGCGATCGCCGCCTGTGCGTCCTTCAGGCATTGCCCGACGCTCGCGACAAAGGTCTCCACGAGGCCGCGCGCGAGTACCGAGTCGTCCATGGTCACTTCGCGAAAGCGCGCGAGCGAGATCTCGGGCTTGTCGGCCTGCGTCCGTTCGATGGATGCCGGGCGCACGACGTGCCGCCCGGTGCGCGTGCCCACCGGCGGCGCGTACTTCTCGAGTACCGCGTCGAGCCGCGTGCGCTCGAGCGGCTTTGCCATGACGTCGTCCATGCCGGCGTTGCGACACTCCGCGACCTGCTCGGGCATGGCATTGGCGGTCAGCCCCACGATCGGCACGCGCCGCCCGGCGGCGCGGATGCGCCGCGTCGCCTCGAGCCCGTCCATGACCGGCATCTGCACGTCCATCAGCACCAGGTCCGCGCGTCCCTGGTCGAGCTTCGCAATGGCTTCGACGCCGTCGGCGGCGGTGACGACGTCGCAGCCGACGCGCTCCAGGAAGATCTGCGCCACGCGCTGGTTGGTCGGGTTGTCCTCGACCAGGAGCACCGTGCGCCCGCGCCGGTGGTGTTCCTCGACGATCAAGTCGCGCGTCACGATCGCGCGCAGCCGCTGCGTGTACTCCTGGCCCTGGTGCGCGAGCACGCGCTCGACCGTCGTGAGGAGTTCCTTCCGCCGCATTGGCTTCAGCAGGTGCCCGGCAAACCCGAGATCGTGCAGCTCCCGGCGGTTCGAGCGGTCATCGATCGAGCTGTAGAGCACAAGCCGCGACTCCGCGATCGAGGGCGTCGCCCGGATGCGGCGCGCGAACTCGAGGCCGTCGATGCCCGGCATGCGGTGATCGGTCAGCACCGCCTGGAATGCGGCACCGGTTTCCGCCGCACGCTCCAGCGCCGAGAGCGCTTCGATCGCGGAGGCCGCAGTTTCCACCTCGTAGTCGGCGCCCTGCAGGATCTCGGCGATCACGCGCCGGTTGGTCTCGTTGTCGTCCACCACCAGCAGACGGCGGCCCTCGGCGGCGGCGGCTCGCGGGGCCGCGACCTCCGCCGCGCGTGCCGCTGCGGGCAGACGCGCCGTGAACCAGAAGGTGGATCCGCGCCCCGGCTCGCTCTCTGCGCCGACCTGGCCGCCCATCAGTTCGGCGAGGCGCTTGACGATCGAAAGCCCGAGCCCGGTGCCGCCATACTGGCGCGCGGTGGAGGCATCGGCCTGCGTGAACGGCTGGAACAGGCGCGCCAGCACCTCGGGCGCGAGCCCGATGCCGGTGTCGCGCACCTCGAACCGCACCCGGCCCTCGCCGGCGCCTCTGACGCTGACCACGACTTCTCCCGCCCTGGTGAACTTGACAGCGTTCGAGACCAGATTCGAGAGCGCCTGCCGCAGCCGGCCCGGGTCGCCCAGCACGCGCGCGGGCAGATCCGGGGCGAGGTCCACGACCAGTTCTAGCTCCTTGGCGGCAGCCGCCGCGGCCTGCGAAGCCGCGACCTCCTCGACGTGCGCGGCCAGGTCCATTTCGATGCGCTCGAGCTCGAGCCTGCCGGCCTCGATCTTGGAGTAGTCCAGCAAATCGTTGATGACGACGAGGAGTGCATCCGCACTCGCGCGGATCACCTCGACGTACTCGCGCTGGCGCCGGTCGAGGTCGCTGTCCTCGAGCAGCTGAATCATGCCGATCACGCCGTTCATCGGCGTGCGGATCTCGTGGCTCACGTTCGACAGGAATTCGCTCCTCGCCCTGCCCGCGGCATCGGCTTCCTGCTGCGCCCGGGCGAGCGCAGTGCGCAGTTTCGCGATTTCGCGCTCGAGTTCCGCGATGCGGGTCGCGCCGGAATCGCTCACTTTCGGTGTATTCTCCGCAGCGGAAATGCATGCATGGCCGCAGAGTCTAGCGCACCACAGCGTCTGCTGATCGTCGAGGACGATCCGCACATGGCCTACCTGCTCGGCTACCTGGCCGAGAAGGAGCGCTACACGGTCGAGACCATCGCCGACGGGCGCAAAGCCATGGAGCGTATCGAGACGGGTCCGGCGGCGGATCTCGTACTGCTCGACGTGATGCTTCCCTACACCGACGGCTTCGAGCTGCTCGCGAAACTGCGCGCGGACGCGAGATGGCAGCAGGTGCCGGTGATCATCCTGACCTCGCGCACACGCGAGCACGATGCGGTGCGCGCGCTCTCGATGGGCGCCGACGACTACCTCAACAAGCCTTTCAGTCCGGCGGAGCTCGTCGCGCGCATTCGCCGGCGCCTGAAACCGGCCGGGCCCGCGCCGAACCAGGGCCGCAAATGAACCGGCGCCCGGGAATGGGGCAGCCCGCCGCCTGCGTCCTGGTCGCCGCCTGTGCCGCCTGCCTGGCAGCGCCTGCGATCGCCTGCGAGGAGGCGCTTCGTGCGCTGGCCGCCGCCGAGCCCGCGAACACCGACGCACGTTACGACCTCGCGCGCAGCTGTGCGCGGGCCGGGCGGTCCGCAGAGGCGCTCGCCGAGTACGAAGCGCTGCTGACCGTCGCGCCGGACAATCCCGACTGGCTTCTCGGCAGGAGCCAGTCGCTGATGGCGCTCGGCCGGCCCCGCGAGGCGCTCGCGCCGCTCGATCGGGCGCGCGCGGTCTCGCCGCAGTACGAGGACGTGTGGCGCGCGAACGTCGCCGCACTCGAGGCGGCAGGCGATCCCGATCGCGCGCTCGCGCTCGCGCGCGAGGCGGAACACGCATTCCCGCAATCCAGCTGGCCGCGCGACCGGCAGGCCACGATCGCGCGCGCGCGTCTCCTCGAGCGCGGCACGCGCGTCTCGCTCGCCGCGAGCTACGAGGACCTTTCCGGCGGCCGCCCGTCCTGGCAGGCGGCGACGCTCGCGTTCGACCATCCGCTTACCGGCACGCGCCGCCTGCTCGCGGGCGTGCACGTGGAAGAGCGCTTCGACACGCAGGACGAGCAGTTCTCGATCGCGCTCGTGGACCGCATCGGCAGGAACTGGTCCTGGGGCCTGTCACTCGACGGCGCGGCGGACGCCGAGATCCTGCCCGAATGGAACCTGGTCGCGGAGCTCGGGCGCATGCTGCCGGGCGGCCGCAGCATCGGCCTGTGCCTGCGGCACGCGAGCTATGCGGCGGTGGATGTGGATTCGCTCGCGGCCACCTTCGAGCAGTACTTTGCGCTGATTCGCCTGGCCTACACGCTCACGGCGAGCAGGCCGGAGGACATCTCGACGAGCCTCGGCCACACGCTGCGCTTCGCGCATGACTACCAGGACGGCAGTCACCTGACGCTCGCCCTCGGCTACGGCGAGGAAGCGGAGACCATCGCGCCGGGCGTGGTGCAGGTCACGCGCAACAAGAGCGTGTCCGTGAACGGCGTGCACTGGCGCTCGGCGGCCTGGGGGTTCTCCTGGGAGGCGGGCTGGTACGAGCAGGGCGACCTCTACGACCGCCTGCGGTTCCGCCTTGGACTCGAACACCGGTTCTGAACTCGTCGTCCAGATCGCCTGGCTGAGCGCCATGGTCGCGGCGCTGGCCTCGGCCCTGATACTCGCGATTGCGCTCGTCGTGCGCGCGCGCCAGCGGCGCGAGGAGCAGCTGCGCGACGCGGTGATCGCGGCATGGAGGCCGCTGTTCGCGCGCATCGCGCTCGAGGAGGGCGCGCCGCCCGCGCTGCCGCCGTTGCGCCGGCGCGAGCTGTCGCACCTGCTGGAGGAATGGAACGCCCTGCACGATTCGCTGAAAGGCGAGGCGACCGGCCGGCTCAATGCGCTCGCCGGGCGCTTCGGCTTCGACGTGGTCGCGCGACGGCAACTGAATTCCGGCAATGTCAGCCACCGGATTCTGGCGATCCGCACGCTCGGTCATCTGCGCGACGCCTCCTCGTGGAAAGCGCTCCAGGAACAGCTCGTCTCCGACAATGCGCTGGTGTCGTTCTACGCAGCGGCGGCGCTGGTCGCGATCGACGCGCCGCGCGCGATGCCCGGCATCATGCGCGAGCTGTCCGAACGCGAGAGCTGGCCCGGCGAGGCGATGGCGCGGCTGCTGGTGGACGCAGGCGCAGCCATCGCGCGCGAACCGGTGCGTGCGCTGATGCTCGCGCTGCTTCCCGACAAGGCGCCGCCGCTCCTGCCCTGGCTCGCGCACGTGGACGCCATCCTCGGCAGCGAGGTCGCGATCGAGCTGCTGCGCCGGAATCCGCGGCACGACGGCATCGTCGCGGCGGCGCTGCTCGTGGTGCAGGACCCGGCACTGCTGCCGGAACTCGCGCCCTACGCCGATGCGCCCAATGCGCTGGTGCGCGAGCATCTGGCGGAGGCGGTCGGCCGCCTCGGCGGCATCGAGGAGATCGCGCTGATGGCGCGGCTGATGGCGGATCGCGTCTGGTGGGTGCGCTATCGCGCGGCGCAGGGCCTGTTGAAGCTCAAGGGCATGGACGGCGAGCGCCTGGAGACGGTGCGAGCGGAGGTCACCGACGCCTACGCGCGCGACATGCTCCGGCAGGCGATCGCGGAGGCGGAGCTGCCGTGAGCCTGCGCGGATTCCTGGTCGGCGTGCAGTGGCTGTTTCTCGGCTACTTCGTAGTGCTCAACTTCATCTATCTCAGCCTCGCGTTCATCGCGCTGCACGGCCTCAGGCGCTACATGCGCGGCGCGAGCGCCGCCGAGCGCGTGTACTCGCACCTCCAGATTCCGATCTCGCTGGTCGTGCCGGCCTACAACGAGGCTGCGACCATCGCGACCTCGGTGCGGGCGCTGCTGCAGCTGCGCTACCAGCACTTCGAAGTGATCATCGTCAACGACGGCTCGCAGGACGAGACGCTCGAGGTCCTGAAGCGCGAGTTCCGGCTCCAGCCGTTTCCGGAAGCCTATCGCGTGCAGGTCCGCACGAAGCCGGTGCGCGGCATCTACCGTTCGCTCACCCACCCCAATCTGCGCGTGATCGACAAGGAGAACGGCGGCGGCAAGGCGGACGCGACCAACGCGGGCATCAACTCGGCGCGCTATCCGCTGATCTACGCCGGCGACGCGGACTCGGTGCTCGACCCGCACAGCCTCGAGCACGTGGTGCGGCCTTTTCTCGAGAACCCGCGCACGGTCGCCTGCGGCGGCACGGTGCGCATCATCAACGGCTGCACCGTGCGCGGCGGCGTGCTCGAAAGGGTCGGGCTGCCGAGGAACCCGCTTGCGCTGGTGCAGGTGGTCGAATACCTGCGCGCCTTCCTCGGCGGCCGGCTCGGCTGGAGCGCGGTCAACGGGCTCCTGATCGTGTCGGGCGCCTTCGGCGTGTTTCACCGCGACACGGTGGTGGAGG
>JBQTKI010000099.1:0-9603 GCA_052386275.1 Gammaproteobacteria bacterium | reverse complement strand
GAGACTGGACGATGAACTCGATTTCGCGGATGCCGCCGGGGCCCAGCTTGACGTCGTCCTCGAGCTCGCGTCGCGCGACCTCGCGCGCGATCATCGCCTTCATTTCGCGCAGGCTCTCGTAGACGCCGAAGTCCAGGTAGCGCCGGTACACGAAGGGCCGCACCACCTCGTTGTACAGGCCGTGATAGGCGGCAGCGCCCGTGACCGCGCGCGCCTTGACCCAGGCGTAACGCTCCCAGTCGCGGCCGTGCGTCTGCAGGTATTCCTCAAGGGCTTCGAAGCTGACGACCAGCGGCCCGGGCTCGCCCAACGGGCGCAGCCGCATGTCCACGCGGAACACGAATCCCTCCGCGGTGCGCGCGTCGAGCAGCCGGATCAGCGCCTGGCCGAGGCGCGTGAAGTACTCCTCGTTCGTGATCGGCCGGCGCCCGTCGGTCTCCCCGCCCTCGGGATAGAGGAACACGAGGTCGATGTCGGAGGAGAAGTTGAGTTCGCGCCCGCCGAGCTTGCCCATCGCGACTACGATCAGTTCCTGCGCCTCCCCGGACGGCCCTCGCGGCGTGCCGTAGCCCGGGCCGAGCGAGGCTGCGGCGAACTCGAGCGCGGCCCGGATCGAGGCATCGGCGAGGTCCGAGAGCTCGGCCAGGACCTCGGGCAACGCGGCAGCGCCCGTGAGGTCGCGCCAGGCGATGCGCACCAGCTCACGCCGGCGCAGGCGGCGCAGCGCGTCCATGAAATCGGCCTCGTCGCCCCCGGCCCCGAGCGCGCGCGCCTCTTCTGCGATCTCGTCGGGCTTGCGCGCGCGAGCGAGCAGGCCCGAGGCCGCGAGTTCCGCGAGCATCCGCGGCTCGCGCGCGGCGGCATCCGCTAGGAATTCGCTGCAGCCAAAGACGTATGCGAGGCGCCCGGCGACCGGCGGTGGCAGGCTTGCGGCGTCCCCGCCGGCTTCGCGCCAGCGCGAGAGCGCGGCGGCCGCGCGCTCTTCCTGCGCGACCTTCAATCCCGGTTCAGCAACCACAGGCCGGCGAGGCAGAGCGCGACGCCCGCGAAGTGCGTCGCGGTCAGGCGATCCTTGAAGAGCAGCACGCCGAATGCCAGCAGCGCGATCGCCGCCGCGGCCTGCGTCACGAGCGCGCCGAGGGAAACCGGGAAGCCGCTGCGGTAGAGCAGAATGAAGGCCAGGTCGATCACGATGACCAACACGGCGAGCGCGGGCGCGGTCCAGTTCACCTCCGCGAAATGGCCGCGGAAACCCGTGGCCGACGGCGACACGAGCAGAATGCCGGCGCACAGCAGGCTGCCGAAGACGTAAGCCGCGAACAAGGTCGCGATCGGGTGCGCGCCCGCAGGCATGACTTTCGTAACCAGGTGGTAGGCGACGGTGCCGGTGATGGCGAGCGCAAGCGCAATGCCTAGCATGTCAGGCTCCTGCAGCGCGGGTAGGGGCGCCGCCGGAAGAAAGCACGAGGTGGCCGGGCCCGTCAAGGAATGCTAGCGTCGGCGCGACATGCAAAGGCTGCTGGCAGCGGGCGCGTTGCTCGCGACGTCAATGATGCTGGCGCAGGCCTGGCCGGCGGAACTCGCGGATGTCGCCCCGGCCGACCGGCTGCCGCGTACGGCGGCGGTGCCCGGCGGCATCGTGGTGCTGCCGATCGACGCAGCCGCGGATGCACCGCCGATCGTCACCTTCAACGGCGCCCGCACGATCGTGCTTGGCGAGGGCGCACGCTGGCTGGCCGTCGTCGGCATCCCACTCGACACGGAACCTGGGCGCCAGCAACTGGACGTGAAGTCCGGCGCGGTCACCAGTCAGCTTCCGTTCGAAATCGCCGCCAAGGAGTACGCGGTCCAGAAACTCGCGGTGCCGCCGCACCAGGTGAATCTCTCCAAACGCGACCTCGCGCGCGTCGAGCGGGAACGCAAGCGCATCCGCGCAGCGCTGACCGCCTATACGGAGCGCCCGCCCGAGACGCTGCGCCTGCTGCCGCCCGTCGCGGGCCCGCGGTCGAGTTCCTACGGCCTGCGTCGCGTTTTCAACGACCGACCACGCAGTCCGCATTCCGGTATGGACATCGCGGCACCCACGGGCACGACGGTCGGCGCCGCCGCCGCCGGCGTCGTGGGCGACGTCGGCGACTACTTCTTCAACGGCAACACCGTAATCCTCGATCACGGCTCCGGGCTCGTATCCATGTACTGCCACCTGAGCCGCATCCATGTCCAGCCGGGGCAGAGCGTGCGCGCCGGTGAACCGATCGGCGAGGTGGGTGCGACCGGGCGCGTGACCGGCCCGCACCTGCACTTTGGCGTGAGCCTAAACAGCACCATGGTGGATCCGGCGCTGCTGCTACCGGACGAGTCGCCGTCGCCGCAATGAAAAAGGCCCGGGAGTCGCCTCCCGGGCCCTTCGTTCGAGCGGTAAAGCCGGTCGGCCTTACATGTCCATGCCGCCCATGCCGCCGCCCGGCATCGGCGGATGGTCGTGCTCCTCCTTCGGAGCCTCGGCAACCATTACCTCGGTCGTCAGCAAGAGGCCCGCCACCGACGCCGCATTCTGCAGCGCCAGGCGCGTGACCTTGGTCGGGTCCAGGATGCCCATCTCGATCATGTCGCCATACTGGCCGGTCGCGGCGTTGTAGCCGGTGCTGCCTTTGGCTTCGCGAACCTTGGCCAGCACCACCGAGCCGTCCTCTCCTGCGTTTTCCACGATCAGGCGCAGCGGCTCCTCGATCGCGCGGGACAGGATGCGGATCCCGACCGCCTGGTCGTCATTCGCGCCGGTCAGCTTCTCGAGAGCCTTCTGCGCGCGCACGAAGGCGACGCCGCCGCCCGGCACCACGCCTTCCTCGACCGCCGCACGGGTCGCGTGCAGCGCATCCTCGAGGCGCGCCTTCTTCTCCTTCATCTCGACTTCGGTCGCCGCACCGACCTTGATCACGGCGACGCCGCCGGCGAGCTTCGCCGCACGTTCCTGCAGCTTTTCCTTGTCGTAGTCGGAGGTCGTCTCCTCGATCTGGCGGCGGATCTGCTCGATCCGGCCCTTGATGTCACCTTGCTTGCCGGCGCCGTCGATGATCGTGGTGTTTTCCTTCTCGGCCACGATCTTCTTGGCCTTGCCGAGGTCATTCAGCGTTGCCTTCTCGAGCGACAGGCCCACTTCCTCGGAGATCACCGTGCCGCCCGTGAGGATCGCGATGTCCTTCAGCATTTCCTTGCGGCGGTCGCCGAAGCCCGGCGCCTTGACGGCGCAGACCTTGACGATCCCACGGATCGTGTTGACCACGAGCGTCGCGAGCGCCTCGCCCTCGACGTCCTCGGCCACGACCAGGAGCGGCTTGCCGGCCTTGGCGATGTTCTCGAGCAGCGGCAGCATCTCGCGGATGTTCGAGATCTTCTTCTCGTACAGCAGGATGTACGGGCTCTCGAGCTCGCTGGTCTGGTTCTGGCCGTTGTTGATGAAGTACGGCGACAGATAGCCACGGTCGAACTGCATGCCCTCGACCACCTCAAGCTCGTTCTCGAGGCCGGAGCCCTCCTCGACCGTGATCACGCCTTCCTTGCCGACCTTCTCCATCGCGTCGGCGATCTTCTTGCCGATCGCCTCGTCGCTGTTCGCCGAAATCGTGCCGACTTGCGCGATCGCCTTCGAGTCCTTGCAAGGCTTCGAGAGCTTCTTGAGATCCTCGACCACGACGTTCACGGCGAGATCCACGCCCCGCTTGACGTCCATCGGGTTGATGCCCGAGGCGACGGCCTTCATGCCCTCGCGGATGATGGCCTGCGCGAGCACCGTGGCGGTCGTGGTGCCGTCGCCGGCCTCGTCCGAGGTCGAGGACGCGACTTCCTTGACCATCTGCGCGCCCATGTTCTCGAACTTGTCCTTGAGCTCGATCTCCTTCGCGACCGAGACGCCGTCCTTGGTGACGGTCGGGGCGCCGAAGCTCTTCTCGAGCACGGCGTTGCGCCCCTTGGGGCCCAGCGTCGCCTTGACGGCGTTCGCGAGCAGGTTGACGCCGCGCACCAAGCGCGTGCGCGCGTCATCCGAAAATCTGACTTCCTTTGCTGCCATGATTGCGATGTCCTTTGGATTACTTTTCGATGACGGCCATGACGTCTTCCTCGCGCATCACGAGGAGCTCGTCGCCGTCGACCTTGACTTCGGTGCCGCTGTACTTGCCGAACAGGATCTTGTCGCCGACCTTGAGGTCGAGCGGACGGACCTTGCCGTCTTCCAGGATCTTGCCTTTGCCGACGGCCATGATCTTGCCGCGGATCGGCTTCTCGGCCGCGGTGTCGGGAATCACGATGCCACCGGGCGACTTGCGCTCTTCATCTTCGCGCTTGACGATCACGCGATCATGAAGGGGACGGATCTTCATGGGTCATGTCTCCTATCAGGAACTCTCGTTGGGACTGAAATGTGCCCGGGGCATCGTTTCGTGCCGTTAGCACTCACCCCGGTCGGCTGCTAATGATAGGGATCGGACCTGCAATTTCAAGCGGTTCCGAGCGCGGACCGCGGAATGCCCGCAAGCGGATGATTTTGAACCGATTTTAAGATCGGTCGCGGCGTTGCCGGCCGTCCCACTTCGCGATTTCGGGCACCGGCCCAAGACATTCGACGATCCGGCCGCTAACCTCTCGGCGCCACTGGCGCTTTTGCCTCCAAAGGATCGCCCGGAATGACGAGCTTCAGGACCCTGCTCTCTGCGCTATGCCTTGCCATTTCCACGACCGCCGGCGCCCAGGGCCTGCTCGGTCCGAGCAGCAACCAAGAACAGTTCCTGCCGGTCGACGAGGCATTCATCTTCACCGCGAGCGCCGATGGCGGCGCGCAGGTCGCGCTCGACTGGCAGGTGGCGCCCGGCTACTACCTCTACCGGCACCGCGTCTCTGCGAAGACGGAGACGCCGGGCTTCACGCTCGGCGAGATCGCGATGCCTGCGGGCAAGAAGAAGACCGACGAGTTCTTCGGCGACGTCGAGGTCTATTACGACGCACTCGCCGCGACCGTGCCGGTCACGCGCCCGGCGGGCGAGTCCCGTTTCGACCTCACGGTGAGCTATCAGGGCTGCGCTGACGCGGGTCTCTGCTACCCGCCCGTCACCCAGACCGTGTCGATCGAATTGCCGCCGCCTGGCACACCGCCGCGTTTGCAGGCTTCGACCATGGTCGCGGAGCAGGACCGACTCGCGAGCCTGATCGCCGACGGCAGCCTGCTGGTCGTGATGGCGACCTTCTTCGGCTTCGGCCTGCTGCTCGCCTTCACGCCCTGCGTGCTGCCGATGATCCCGATCCTGTCGGGCATCATCGCCGGGCAGGGCGCCGCGGCCACGCCCTCGCGCTCGTTCCTGCTGTCCCTGACCTACGTGCTCGGCATGGCTTTCACCTACACGATCGCGGGCGCTGCGTTCGCCGCCGCCGGCCAGCAGGCCCAAGCCTTTTTCCAGCAGCCCTGGATCATCATCGCCTTCGCTGCGCTCTTCGTCGTGCTCGCGCTCGCGATGTTCGGGCTGTTCGACCTCAAGATCCCGGCCGCGCTCGAGAGCCGCCTCGCCGCAGCTTCCGGCCGCCAGAGGGCCGGCAGCTTCGTCGGCACCGCGATCATGGGCGCCCTGTCCGCGCTCGTCGTGACCGCCTGCGTGGCGCCACCGATGGTCGCTGCGCTCGCCGTGATCGGGCAGACCGGGGATGTGCTGCGCGGGGCGCTTGCGCTTTTCGCCATGGCGATGGGCATGGGGGCGCCGCTCCTGCTCGTCGGCGTCGCTGGCGGGCGCTTCCTGCCGCATGCGGGGCCGTGGATGACGGCGATCAAGACGCTGTTCGGCGTGCTGTTCCTCGCGGTCGCGGTCTGGATGCTGGAACGGATCCTGCCGGGACCGCTCTCACTCGCGCTCTGGGCGCTGCTGGTGATCGTAGGCGGCTACTACTTCGGCGGCTTCGGGCGCGGTGGGCCGGGCGATGCCGCCTACCGCCTGATCGCGCGCGGCACCGGCCTCGCCGCCATCGTCTGGGGAATCATCATGCTGGTGGGCGCGGCCGCCGGTGGTCATGACCCGTTGCAGCCGTTGAGCGGCGCCGCGCTTCCCGCATTCGGGGGCAAGTCGGCCGCGAGCGCCGAACCCCTGCCCTTCGCCAAGGTCGCAAGCATCGAGGAACTCGACCGCGAGCTCGCCGCCGCACAGGCCGCCGGCAGGCCCGCGATGCTCGATTTCTATGCGGACTGGTGCGTGTCTTGCAAGGAAATGGAGAAATACACGTTTTCGGTCGCCGAGGTGCAGCAGGACCTCGCGGGCTACGTCCTGCTCAAGGCCGACGTCACCGCCAACAACGAGGCCGACCAGGCGCTGCTGCGCCGCTTCGGCGTCTACGGCCCGCCGACCACGGCCTTCTTCGGGCCGCACGGCCGCGAATGCCGCGCCTTCCGCCTGGTCGGCTACGTCGCGGCCGACGATTTCCGGGCGCATCTCGCCCGCTTCGAGAAGGAATGCTGAGGAACCAGGGTCACGCGCGGCTCGCCATCGTCGCAGCCGCGGCGCTTGCCGCCGGCCTCGCGGGCTTCTTTGTCAGCCGCGAGCTGGCCGGTCCTGAGGCCGTCCCCGAGCCGGCGCCGCCGCAGCCTGCGGTTGTTCCGGAAGTCCGACCGGAGGTCACGCTGGCGGGCCGCGACGGCAAGCCGCGGTCACTGTCGGAATGGGACGGCAAGCCGCTGGTGATCAATTTCTGGGCCACCTGGTGCGCACCCTGCCGGCGCGAGATCCCGATGCTGAATGCCCTTGCGCAGGACGTGGCCGCGGAGGGCATCGAGATCATCGGCATCGCCATCGATTTCCGCGAGGATGTCCTGCGCTACCTGGAATCGACACCCATCGACTACACGGTGTTGATCGGGGAGCAGGAGGGCGTGGCCGCCGCGCGCGCCTTCGGCATGGAATCCATCGGTCTGCCGTTCACGGTCTTCACCGACCGCCAGGGCCGGATCGCTACCATCCACGTCGGGGAGTTGCACCGGCCCCAGGCCGAGGTCATCCTGTCCGCCGTCAGGGCCGTCGATGCCGGCCAGATAGACATGGCCGGCGCCAGAAAGCGCATTCAGGATGGTTTGGCGCCAGTTCAAAGCCATTAGGCGCAAAATCGACCCCTAGTCTGGACAAATCGAGGCCGGTCCGGTTGAATGTGCCTCCACCTCTGGCGGGGATGCAGGGGAAGCGAGGCGAATGCGCCGCATTCTGCTCATCAACGGGCCAAACCTGAACCTGCTCGGCCAGCGCGAACCCGAGCATTACGGTACCGACACACTCCCGGTCATCGAGGAGCGCCTCGGCCGCCAAGCCGCCGCGCGCGGGGCCAGGCTCGAATCCTTCCAAAGCAATGCCGAGCACGAGCTGGTTGACCGGGTGCAGGCGCTCGGCCAGGACCGGGTGGATTTCGTAATCCTGAATCCCGGTGCGCTGACCCACACCAGCATCGCCCTCAGGGACGCATTGCTCGCGGTCGCTGTCCCCTTCATCGAGGTTCACCTGTCGAACGTGCACGCGCGGGAGCCGTTCCGCCGGCACTCGTATTTCTCCGACATCGCGGCGGGCTGCATCACCGGCCTCGGGGCCCAGGGCTACGAGCTCGCGCTCGCGGCCGCGCTCGACCGCCTGGAACGGCCATCCGGGGGAAATTGATGGACATCCGCAAGATCAAGAAGCTGATCGAGCTCCTCGAGGAATCCGGGCTCGCCGAACTCGAGATTTCCGAGGGCGAGGAATCGGTGCGCATCGCCCGTTACGCGCAGGGCGCGCCGTCCGCCCCGCAGGCGCTGCAGATCTCGATGCCGCCGGCCGCGCCGGCCGCGGCCGCCCCGGCCGCGTCGCCCGCCGCCGCCCTCGCCACCGCCGCGCGCGACGAGAACGTCGTCACCGCGCCCATGGTCGGCACCTTCTATGCCTCGCCCGCCCCCGGCGCCAAGCCCTTCATCGAGGTCGGCCAGGAAGTCCGGGTCGGCCAGGTGCTGTGCATCATCGAGGCGATGAAGATGATGAACCAGATCGAGAGCGAGCGTGCAGGCCGCGTGGTCGCGGTGCTCGCCAAGAACGGCGAGCCCGTGGAGTTCGGCCAGGCGCTGTTCGTGATCGAGTAATGCTCGACAAGGTCGTCATCGCGAACCGCGGCGAGATCGCGCTTCGCATCCTGCGCGCCTGCCGCGAGCTAGGCATCAAGACGGTCGCGGTCCATTCGACCGCTGACCAGAACCTCAAGCACGTGCTGCTCGCGGACGAGACGGTGTGCATCGGCCCGCCGCCGTCGAAGGACAGCTACCTCAACATGCCCGCCATCATCAGCGCGGCCGAGGTCACGGACTCGGTCGGCATCCACCCGGGCTATGGCTTCCTGTCCGAGAACGCCGATTTCGCCGAACGCGTCGAGAACAGCGGCTTCGTGTTCATCGGCCCGAAGAGCGAGACCATCCGCCTGATGGGCGACAAGGTCTCCGCGATCCGCGTCATGAAGGAGCACGGCGTGCCCTGCGTGCCGGGCTCCGACGGCCCGCTACCGGCCGACACCGACGAGTGTTTCCGGCTGGCACGTCAGATCGGCTACCCGGTCATCATCAAGGCCTCGGGCGGCGGCGGCGGCCGCGGCATGCGCGTCGTGCACAGCGACGCGACGCTCGTGAACGCGATCAACGTGGCCAAGGCCGAGGCACAAGCCGCTTTCGGCAACGACATGGTCTACATGGAGAAATTCCTCGAGAAGCCGCGCCACATCGAGTTCCAGGTGATCGGCGACCACTACGGCAACGTGGTGTCGCTCGGCGAGCGCGACTGCTCGTTGCAGCGCCGGCGCCAGAAGATCATCGAGGAGTCGCCTGCGCCCGGCATTTCGCCGAAGCAGCGCGAGGAGATGACCGAAAAGCTCACGGCCGCCTGCGCCGCGGTTGGCTACAGGAGCGCCGGCACGCTCGAGTTCCTGTACGAGGACGGCAAGTTCTACTTCATCGAGATGAACACGCGCGTACAGGTCGAACACCCCGTCACCGAGCTTGTCACCGGCGTGGACATCGTCAAGCTGCAGCTGCGCATCGCCGCGGGCGAACCGCTGCCGTTCAAGCAGCAGGACATCGTGCTGCGCGGCTGCGCGATGGAGTGCCGTATCAATGCCGAGGACGCGAAGACCTTCGCGCCCTCGCCGGGGCCGGTGCGGCTGTGGCATGCACCGGGCGGGCCGGGCATCCGCGTCGACAGCCACCTGTACTCGGGTTATAACGTGCCGCCCTTCTACGACTCGCTCGTCGCCAAGCTGATTTCCTGGGGCGAGAGCCGCGACACCGCGCTCGTGCGCATGAAGAATGCGCTCTCCGAGATGGTGGTGGAAGGCATCAAGACCAATGCGCCCCTGCACCAGGAGATCTTCGGCCACTCCGCGTTCCGCCAGGGCGGCCTCGACATCCACTACCTCGAGCGCCGTCTCGGCCTCAAGTAGGCGCGTGCCCTTCCACCAGCTCGTGATCGAACTCGGGCGCGCGGACCCGGGTCCCGCGGAACGCGCCTGCCTGGCCACCGGCGCCATGGCGGTCAGCCTCACCGATGCCGCCGACCATGCGCTGCTCGAGCC
>JBQTKI010000098.1:0-9687 GCA_052386275.1 Gammaproteobacteria bacterium | reverse complement strand
CCGCGCCAGGGCGGTAGCGCCCGCCAGCGTCATCTCTTCTACGTGCCGAACCTGCCCGGCACGGCGGGCGCGGCAATCTACGAGGTCCTGTGCACGGCGGCCGATGTCACGGCGATGGTCCCCGGCTGCGCCAGCGTCGCCTCGGTCAATGCCGCGCGCTCGACTCAGTTCCAGAACGATACCGAGGCCTACATCCAGCGGCACGGGCTGGAGGCGTACCGCGGGCAGATCCTGCCGCGCAATTCGCATCGGAGCCCATGGCTGTCGGTGCTCGACCTGCGCTTCGCGCAGGAGCTGCCGGTCTGGGGCAGGGTGCGCGGCACGCTGACGCTCGACATCGAAAACTTCGCGAACATGATCAACAGCGACTGGGGCCAATTGCGGCAGGTCAGCTTCTTCTACGCGGTGCCGGTGCTCGACGTGAACCGTATCACCACGTCCGGCTGCCCGGGCGGATCGGCCAGCTGCTACGTGTTCCGGCGGCGCGGGAGCGCGACCGGACCGGTGGAACCGACGCCCACGTTCTCGGCGCTGCCGTCGGTCTGGAAAATCCAGCTCGGCGTGCGCTTCGAATTCTGAGGGACGATCGTTCGAACCGGGGCGCGGTGGGCGACCGCCGCGCCCTTTTCTTTGGCCGCGGCGTCCGTGCGCTTAGACTGGCCGCATGAATCGCCCGTCGCCACCCGAGCGCCAGTGCGCGGACGCGGTGCTGATGATCCGCCCGGCGCGCTTCGGCCCGAATCCGGAGACCGCCGATTCGAATCCGTTCCAGCGGGGTGGCGCGGGCGCGGAGGCCGTCACCGCCGCGCGCCAGGAGGTCGACCTGCTCGCGGCGCGCCTCGCCGCGGCGGGTGTGCGCGTTCACGTTGCGGAAGACTCGGCCGAGCCGCCGAAGCCGGACGCCTGCTTCCCGAACAACTGGGTCAGCTTCCACGCCGACGGGACGGTCGTGCTGTACCCGATGATGGCGCCGTCGCGGCGCACGGAACGGCGGCCGGAACCGATTGCACTCCTGCGCGACGCCGGATACCGGATCGCGCGCACGCTCGATCTCAGCGCCTGGGAAGTCCGCGGCGAGTTCCTGGAGGGCACCGGCAGCCTGGTGCTCGACCGCTGCCACCGCGTCGCCTACGCCTGCCGTTCTCCGCGCACCACGCCCGCGGCGCTCGCGGACTTCGCGGACCGGCTCGGTTACCGCGTGGTCGCCTTCGATGCGCGCGGCCCCGCGGGCGAGCCCCTCTATCACACGAACGTCATGATGGCGATCGGCGAGGGCTTTGCAGTTGTCTGCGCGGAGGCGATCGCGGACGCGGGCGAGCGCCAGGCCGTGCTGCGCGAGCTCGAGCACGCCGGCCACGCGCCGGTCGTCATCGGCAGGGAGGCGATGCACGGATTTGCCGGCAATCTGCTCGCGCTCCGTGCACCGGAGGGAACGCAGGTGATCGCGATGTCGGACGCCGCATGGGCAAGTCTCGTGCCCGAGGCCAGAGCCGCGCTGGCAAGCCGCGGCCGCATCGTGACGGCGCCGATCCCGGTGATCGAGCGCCATGGCGGCGGCAGCGTGCGCTGCATGATTGCCGAGGTTTTCCTGCCGCGCGAGACACGTTGATAGAATCGCGCAGGCCGCGGCGGCGGAAACCATCGTGCTCGAACTCGGACTCAAGACGCTGCTCGCTTACCTGCTCGGGTCGCTGTTGGGCGCACTGATCGCGGGCGCGCTGCGTGGCGTGGACATCCGCGAGCAGGGCAGTGGCAACGCCGGCGGCACCAACGCGCTGCGTACCCAGGGATTCTGGTTCGCGGCCGCGACCGTCGCGATTGACGTCGGCAAGGGCTGGCTCGCGGCCGGATGGCTGCCCGGCGCCGTGCTCCCGGGCGTCGCCGCCGATCCCGCGGTCAGCCGCGAATGGCTCGCCATTGCCTGCGCCGCCGCCGCAGTCGTGGGACACGTCTGGCCGCTGTACCACGAATTCCGCGGGGGCAAGGGCGGCGCGACCCTAATCGGCGTGCTGGCCGCGCTCGCGCCGGCCGCGGTGCCGGTCGCGATCGCCGCCTGGCTCGTCGTCGCGATGCTCTCGGGCTTTGCGGGCCTTGCGACCATGTTGGCTGCGGTGACCGTGCCGGTGTCCGTCGCGCTGCTGCACCCCGGCGAGCGGCCGCTCTTGGTGTTCGCGTTGGCGATGGCCGCCTTCATCATCTGGGCGCATCGCAGCAACATCGCGCGCATGCGCGCGGGCAGCGAGCCGCGGCTGGCGCGCCTGTGGCTGCTCGGGCCGCGGACGCCGGGCGCATGACACGCCGGGAGCAGCCAATCGAAAAGCTGGATGAGGCCGCGATCCGGCAGGCGCTTCCGCAATGGCCCGCCGGCCGGCTGCGCCGGCTCGAGGTGCTCGCGGAGGTCGACTCGACCAGCAATCGCCTGCTCGCGGTCGCCGACCTGCCGCCCGGCCGCTTCGACGCCTGCCTCGCGGAGTACCAGTCCGCGGGCCGCGGGCGGCGCGGGCGGCGCTGGCTCGCGCCGTTCGGCTCGGGTCTCTGCCTGTCGGTCAACTGGAGCTACCGCGAGTCGCCGGCGCCGCTCGGCGCCTTGTCGCTCGCCGCAGGTGTCGCGGTGCTGCGCGCACTTGCGCGCTTCGGCTGCGCCGGTCTCGCGCTCAAATGGCCGAACGACGTCCTGCACGGGGACCGCAAGCTCGGCGGCGTGCTGATCGACCTGCGCGGCGAGCGGGCGGGCCCGGCCTATGTCGTGGCCGGAGTCGGCATCAACCTGCGCCTGCCGGAGGCCGTGCGGTCGGCAATGCCCGCCGACGGCCTCGAGGCGACCGACCTCGCGGCGCTCTGCGACCCGCCGCCGCGCAATGCGCTGGCGGCGGCGCTGGTCGGCGAGCTCGCGCAGATGTTCGAGGAGTTCGGCGCACGCGGCATGGCCGCGTTCGCGGACGAATGGTGCGCGGCGGATGCGCTCGCGAACCGCCGCGTGCGGGTGCAATCGGGCGGGCAGGCCCTCGAGGGCTTCGCGCGTGGCGTGGACCGCGACGGTGCGCTCCTGCTGGAGTCGGCGGGAGGGCAGCGACGCGTCCTGTCCGGCGAAGTCTCGGTCAGAACCGCCTAGAATCGGGGCGATGCGGATCCTGGTCGCAGTGCTCCTGCTCGCGAACGTCGCCTGGTTCGCCTGGTCGCATTGGATCGAGCCGCCGGCGCCTCTGCCTGCGGCCGCCTCGAGGCCCGAGGGCCAGTCGATCATGCTCGCGCGCGAAGCCCCGCCTGCGCCGGCCGCGCAGTTGCCGGCCGCGCGCGCCGCGGACCATTGCCTGAGTCTCGGTCCGTTTACTGACCTGACGGACGCCGCGCGCGCCTCGACACTCTTGCGCGAGAACGAGCTCGAACCGCGCCAGCGCGCCGGGGAGGGCGTGGTGTGGAAGGGATTCTGGGTCGCGCTCGACGGGCTGCCCGACCGGGCGGCGGCGAACGGCGTGATCGAGCGGCTGCGCCGCTTCGGCATCGGCGACGCCTACGCAATGCCGGGCGATGCCGGCCGGATCACGGTCTCGCTGGGTCTCTTCAGTGAGCGGCAGCGTGCGCTGCGCCGCCTCGACGACGTCAAGGCGCTCGGGCTCGAGCCGCGCATCACCGAACGCGAGCGCCGCGGCACCGTCTATTGGATCGACGTGGACGTGGCGCCGCCCGCGGAGCTGCCGGACGCCGCGCGCCTGCACGGCGAGGGCGGCCGCATCCTACGCCTCGAGATCAAGCCCTGCGGCGGCTAGGCCGGCGCGGGTAGAATGCCGGCCACGCCGGCGTAGCTCAGCTGGTAGAGCAGTGGTTTTGTAAACCTCAGGTCGGGGGTTCGACTCCCTCCGCCGGCACCAGCCCCAGGGGAAGGCACCGGAGTTCGACGCTGACCGGCCCGGTTGGCGGGTCCCGCGGGGGCGGGTCTATACTGCCGGCGGCCGGTGAAAAGAATCACACCGCAGGCCGGAATCAAGGGGGAACCATGGGCGACAAACAGAGCGTCGGCGGGGTCAGCTACCAGACCGTCGACAAGTCGTATTTCGAGAAGCGCGGCTTGCGCCGCTACGCGCGGGTCTGGTCGCTGTGGGCGCTCGGCGTCGGTGCCGTGATCTCCGGCCACTACTCGGGCTGGAACTTCGGCCTCGCGCACGGCTTCGGCGGCATGTTAATCGCTCTCTTCATCATTGCGGCGATGTACTGGGGCCTGATCTACAGCCTGGCCGAGATGTCGCCGGCGCTGCCGCACACGGGCGCGGCCTATTCCTTCGCGAGGAGCGCGATGGGCCCCTGGGGCGGCATGGTCACCGGGCTCGCCGAGAGCATCGAGTACATCCTGACGCCCGCGGTGATCGTGTTCTTCATCGGTTCCTACCTGACCGCGATCTTCGAGACGCCGGACTCGGCGCAGCCTCTGTGGTGGGCGGGATCCTATGCGGTGTTCCTGTTCCTGAACCTGCGCGGCGTCGAGCTCTCGTTCAAGGTCTCGGTGATCGTGACGCTCGGCGCGCTCGCGATCCTCGCGATCTACTGGGTGAGCGCGATACCGTATTTCGACCTCGACCGCTGGGCGCTCAACATTGGCGCAGGCCCGGACGGCAGCGCCGTCGAGCTGCCGGAGGGCGGCGGCACCTGGCTGCCGTTCGGCATCACGGGCGCGCTCGCTTCGCTGCCGTTCGCGGTGTGGCTGTTCCTCGCGATCGAGCAGCTGCCGCTCGCGGCCGAGGAATCGGACGACCCGAAGCGCGACATGCCGAAGGGCCTGATCTACGGCATGGCGACGCTGATGGTGTCCGCGCTCCTGATTACCTTCCTGAACGCCGGCGTCGGCTCGACCGACCCCGACAAGATGCACGGCTCGTACTCGCTCGCGACCTCCGCCGAGCCGCTGCTGGACGGCTTCCGGGTGATCTACGGCACCGGGACGGCGAAGCTCCTCGCGTTCCTCGCCGTGATCGGCCTGATCGCGAGCTTCCACACCATCATCTACGCCTACGGACGGCAGATCTACTCGTTGTCGCGCGCGGGCTATTACCTGCCGTTCATGTCGATCACGCACGGCAGGCACAAGGTCCCGCACACCGCGCTCTACACGGGCACGTTCATGGGCTTCGTGACCATGCTGATCGTGTGGTTCGTGGCCGGCGAGGAGAACCGCGGTGCCGTGATCGGCGGGACGCTGCTCAACATGGCGGTGTTCGGCGCGATGATTTCCTACGCGATGCAGGGGCTCTCGTTCATCCTGCTGCGCCGGAACATGCCGAACATCGAGCGGCCGTACCGCAGTCCGCTCGGCAACTTTGGCGCATTCGTGACGGTCGTGGTCGCCCTCCTGACGCTGTACTACCAGTTGCAGGACCCGGTGTACCGCGTGGGCGTGTATGCGACCGCCGGCTGGTACGTGCTCGGTCTGCTGTACTTCGCCGTCGTCGGCCGCCACCGCCTCGTGCTGTCGCCCGAGGAGGAGTTCGCCACGTCCGGCGGCAAGCGGGCGCACTGATGGCGGGCGGCGGATGGACCCGCGCAAGGTAGCGAACGCCGAAAACGCGCGCGCCATCGTCGCCGAGCGCGGGCTCACGCACGTTAAGGTCGGCGCCTTCGATCTCGACGGCGTGCTGCGCGGCAAGTACATGTCGCGAGCGAAGTTCGAGGCGGCGCTGGAATCCGGCTTCGGCTTCTGCGACGTCGTGCTCGGCTGGGACAGCAAGGACCAGCTCTACGACAATGTCGCCTTCACCGGCTGGCACACCGGCTACCCGGACGCGAACGTGCGCCTGCTGCCGGAATCCTGCCGGCCGCTGCCCTGGGAAGAGCCGGTGCTGTTCTTCCTCGGCGAGTTCACGGGCAAGGCGGAGGCGATCTGCCCGCGCGGCCTGCTGCGGCGCGTGCTCGAACGCGGCAGGAAGCTGGGCTACGAGCCCTACGCGGGTTTTGAGTACGAGTTCTTCGTGTTCGCGGAGACGCCGGACTCGGTGCGCGCGAAGAACTACCGCGACCTGCGGCCGATCGCACCGGACTCCTTCGGCTATTCGGTGATCCGCAACAGCGTGTGGAGCGACTTCTACCGCGCGCTGTTCGAGACCTGCGAACAGATGGACCTTCCCATCGAGAGCCTGCACGAGGAGACCGGGCCGGGCGTGGTCGAAGCCGCGATCGGCGTGGACCGCGGCCTCGCGGCCGCCGACAAGGCGGCGCTGTTCAAGACCTTCGCCAAGGTCATCGCGCAGAAACGCGGGCTGATGGCGACCTTCATGGCCAAGTGGTCGAACCAGTGGCCGGGGCAGAGCGGCCACATCCACCTGTCGCTCAAGGACCCGGCCGGCAAGCCGGTGTTCCACGATTCCTCGAAGCCGTACTCGATGAGCGAAGTGCAGCGCTGGTTCGTCGGCGGGCAGCAGCAGTTGATGCCGGAACTGCTCGCGATGGTCGCGCCGACCGTGAATTCCTACACGCGCCTGATCCCGGGATTCTGGGCGCCCACCGACTCGGCCTGGAGCGTGGACAACCGCACGACTTCGCTGCGCGTGATCCCGGGTTCGCCGAAGTCGCAGCGCATCGAGTACCGCATTGCCGCGGCCGACGCCAACCCCTACGTGATCCTCGCGGCCGCGCTGGCGTCCGGCTACTGGGGCGTCGAGAATCGGGTCGAGCCGGAACCCATGATCGAGGGCAACGCCTACGCGCAGAAACTGCCGGAGCGGCTGGCGCTGCCGCGCACGCTGTGGGAATCGGCGCAGCGGCTCAAGGCCTCCAAGATGGCGCGCGACTGGTTCGGCGACGCCTTCGTCCTGCACTTCGCGGCCACGCGCGAATGGGAAGAGCGCGAGTTCCGCAAGCACATCACGGACTGGGAACTCGCGCGCTACTTCGAGATCATTTGACCACGCAGAAGACGATCAGCCCGGTCGACGGGTCGGTGTACTGCGAGCGCGAGCTCGCGGGCGACGCCGCCGTGGACGCTGCGCTTTCCACCGCGCGCCGCGCGCAGGCCACCTGGCGCAGAACGCCGGTCGCGGAGCGCGCGCGCATTCTCTTCGCCTTCTGCGATCGCTTCGAGGCTTCAGGTGAGGACATCGCGCGCGAATTGACCTGGCAGATGGGCCGGCCGATCCGCTACGCGCCGAACGAGGTGAAGGGCACCGTCGAACGCGCGCGGCACATGATCGCGATCGCGCCCGCGTCGCTTGCCGACGTGGACCCGGGCCCGAAGCAGGGCTTCCGCCGCTTCGTGCGGCGCGAGCCGCAGGGCGTCGTGCTCGCCGTCGCCGCGTGGAATTATCCCTACCTGATCGCCGTCAACAGCGTGGTGCCGGCGCTGATGGCGGGCAACGCCGTGCTCCTCAAGCATTCCGCGCAGACACCGCTGTGCGCCGAGCGCTTCGCGTCCTGCCTGCGCGAGGCGGGGCTGCCCGACGGCCTGTTCCGCGCGTTGCATCTCTCGCACGAGCAGACGACAACGCTCATCGCCGACCCGCGCGTGGACTTCGTCGCCTTCACCGGCTCAGTGGACGGGGGCCATGCGGTGCAGCGCGCGGCGGCCGCGCGGTTTATTGCCACCGGTCTCGAGCTCGGCGGCTGCGATCCGGCCTACGTGCGCGAAGACGCCAACCTCGCGCATGCGGTCGAGAATCTGGTCGACGGCGCCTTTTTCAACAGCGGCCAGTCCTGTTGCGGGATTCAGCGCATCTATGTGCACCGGAAGCGCCACGACGAGTTCGTCGCGGGCGCGGTCGAGCTGACGCGCCGCTACCTGCTCGGCGACCCGACGGACCCCGCGACCACGCTCGGTCCTGTCGTGCGCACGGCCGCGGCGGACCACGTCCGCGCGCAGGTGGATGCCAGCGTCGCGGCGGGCGCGAAGCCCGCGCTCGCCGAGCTCGAATTCCCGGCGAGCCGGCCCGGCACGCCCTATCTTGCGCCGCAGATACTCTTGGGCGTGGACCACTCCATGCCGGTGATGCGGGAGGAAATCTTCGGCCCGGTCTGCGGGATCATGCCGGTCGCCGGAGACGACGAGGCCGTGGCGCTCATGAACGACAGCTGCTACGGCCTGACCGCGGCCGTGTGGACGCAGGACCCGGAAGCCGCGCTCGCGATCGGCTCGCGGGTCGAGACGGGCACCTTTTTCATGAACCGCTGCGATTACCTCGATCCCGCGCTCGCCTGGGTCGGCGTGAAGGATTCGGGCCGCGGCTGCACGCTGTCGCGTGTCGGCTATGAACACCTGACGCGGCCGAAGTCCTATCATCTGCGTCTCGAGACCTGAGATGACTGCGCTCAAGGGCAACTGGAACTACCCGACTGCGATTCGCTTCGGCGCGGGGCGCATCCGCGAGTTGCCGGACGCCTGCAGAACGCTCGGCATGCAGCGGCCGCTGCTCGTCACCGACCCGGGCCTCGCCGCGCTGCCGATGGTCGCGAATGCCGTGGGGCACTGCCGCGACGCGGGCCTGCATTGTGCGATCTTCTCCGACGTCCGCCCGAACCCGGTCGAGCAGAACGTCGCGGACGCCGTGCGGGTGTACCGTGCGGGCGGACACGACGGCGTGATCGCGATGGGCGGCGGCAGCGGGCTCGACGCCGGCAAGGCGATCGCACTGATGGCGGGGCAAAAACGCCCGATCTGGGACTTCGAGGACCGTGAGGACTGGTGGACGCGCGTGGACGTCGCGGGCATGGCACCGGTGGTTGCCGTTCCAACCACCGCAGGCACCGGTTCGGAGGTCGGCCGCGCCTCCGTCATCACCGACCTGCGCGACCGCACCAAGAAGATCATCTTCCACCCGAAGATGATGCCGGGCATCGTGATCGCGGACCCGGAGCTCACGCTCGGCCTGCCGCCGAAAGTGACGGCCGCGACCGGGATGGACGCGTTGTCGCATTGCCTCGAGGCCTACTGTGCACCGTTCTTTCATCCGCTCGCTGACGGCGTCGCGGTCGAGGGTATGCGGCTCATCCACGACTACCTGCCGCGCGCGTACCGGGATGGCAGCGACCTGGAGGCGCGCTCGCACATGCTGGTGGCGTCCGCCATGGGTGCGACCGCATTCCAGAAGGGCCTGGGCGCGATGCACAGCCTGAGCCATCCCTGCGGCGCCAACCTCGACACCCACCACGGCCTGACGAACGCGGTCGTGATGCCCTATGTGCTCGCCTGGAACCGTCGCGCCATCGAGCCCAAGATGGACCGGCTTGCCGCCTGGCTCGGATTGAAAGGTAAGGGCTACGCGGGCGTCCACGACTGGATACTGAAATTGCGCGCTGAAATCGGCATCCCGAAGACGCTGGCGGCGCTCGGCGTAGAGGAGAAGCATGCGGCGGAGTTCGCGCCGCAGGCGCTCGCGGATCCCTCGACCGGCGGCAATCCGCTGCCGATGACGGCCGCGGATTTCGAGAAGCTCTACCTCAATTCAATCCGCGGCTGAGGCGCTCAGCCGTCGACCCGGTGCACGCGCGGATCTCCCGTCCGCGCCTCGAAGGTCGCGAGCACCTTGCGCCCGCTGCGCGGGTTCTCGCGGTCGTCGATCGCGACGACCTCGGTACGCAGCTTGTCGCGCGTGAGCTCGCAGCGCATGTAGCCGTTGTGCAGGCCATCGTGGAATTTCGCGCCGGGATTGAGGGGCAGCGTCGCGGTCTTGTCGTAGGTGTTGGTCGCAATCGAGGAGGTGACGAGCTCCA
>JBQTKI010000097.1:0-9314 GCA_052386275.1 Gammaproteobacteria bacterium | reverse complement strand
TGCGAGCTGCAGGACCTCGCGCTCGGCTTCGGCAGCGGAAGTTCGCGCTTCGACGAGCAGAAGCGCGTGGTCAAGGACATGAACCTCGGGCCGCTGATCTCCACCGACATGACGCGCTGCATCCACTGCACGCGTTGCGTGCGCTTCACCGCCGAGATCGCCGGCATCCAGGAACTGGGCGCCACCGGCCGCGGCGAATGGATGGAAATCGGCACCTGGATCGAGAAGAGCGTGGATCATGAGCTCTCCGGCAACGTGATCGACCTGTGCCCGGTCGGTGCGCTCAACTCCAAGCCGTTCCGCCACCGCGCGCGCTCCTGGGAGATGACCGAGCACGCGCTGGTGTCGCCGCACGATCCCGCCGGCACCAACCTCTACGGCCACGTGCTGCGGGGCCGATTGATGCGCGTGGTGCCGCGCCCGAACGAGGAGATCAACGAGACCTGGATCGCGGACCGCGACCGCTTCTCCTGCGAGGGCATCTACGCGGCGGATCGCCTGCGCGCGCCGATGATCCGGATCGAAGGGCAGTGGCGCGAGGTCGCCTGGGAAACGGCTCTTGCCGCTGCAGCGGATCTGCTGCAGCAGGCGACGAAGGGCGGCGGCGGCCGCATCGGATTCCTCGCGGCGCCCGGCTCGACCACGGAAGAAGGCTTCCTGCTGCAGCGCCTCGCGCGCGGGCTCGGTTCCCACAACGTCGATTCGCGCCTGCGCCAGGCGGATTTCTCCGGCCAGCAGCACGACCCGGCCTATCCCGGCCTCGGCTTCGCACTGGCCGGCATGGAATCGTTGTCGGCGCTCCTGCTCGCCGGCTGCCACGTACGCAGCGAGGCACCGATGGTCGCGCACCGCGTGCGCAAGGCGGCGCTCGCCGGCTCCAAGGTTAGCTTCCTCGCCGCAGCGTCGCAGCAGAGCCACTTCCCGGTTCACGCCGAGATCGTGGCCGCGGCGGCCGATCTCGCCGCGGAACTCGCGGCGCTCGCCGCCGGCGGCAAGTTGTCGGCCCGGCAGCAGGCGATCCGCGACTCGCTCGCCGACGGCAATGCCGCGATCGTGCTCGGCGGCATCGCGATGCGGCATTCACGCTTCGCGGCGCTGCGCGCGAGGGCGGCCCGGCTCGCACAAGCAACGGGCAGCAAGCTTGGATACCTGCCGGACGGCGCCAATGCCGCGGGCCTCGCGCAGGCCGGCGTGCTTCCGCACCGTCTGCCGGGCGGCAAAGCCGTGGCGACGCCGGGTCTGGATGTCGCGGGCATGCTGGCGGAGCCGCTGGCGGCCTGCGTGCTGTTCGGTGGCATCGAGCCGCAGCACGACATCGGCGCGGCGGGCGCGATGGCGCGCATCGCCGCCTGCCCGCGCCTTGTCGCGATCACGCCTTACGCCGACCCCGAACTGATCGCGGCGGCGCAGGTGCTGCTGCCGATGGGCACCTTCGCGGAAACTTCCGGCACCTACGTCAACGTGGAGGGGCGCTGGCAGGAATTCCGCGGCTGCGCGCAGCCGGTTGGCGAGGCGCGTCCCGGCTGGAAGATCCTGCGCGTGCTCGGGAACCTGCTCGGACTTGCGGGCTTCGCGCAGGAGAGCTCGGCCGACGTGCTCGCCGAAGTGCGCGCAGCGGCGCAGGGCGCGGCCTACGACGGCCGCCCGAGCGCGATGCCCGATGACGCCGTCGAGGGCGGCGGCACGACTTTCGAAGTGCCGCTCTATTCGGTGGACGCGGTAGTGCGGCGTTCGGCTCCGCTGCAGCAGACGCGCGCGGCGCGGCTCGCCGCGGGCGGCGGGTAGAGGACCGGCGCATGCAGTGGTTCGCCGACCAGTGGCAGACGATCCTCGGCCTGTGGGCCGCGACGCCGTGGTTCCTGCAGGTCACGACGCAAATCGTCGCGGTCATGCTCGCGCTGATCATCGCGGTCGCGCTGCTGACGCTCGCCGAGCGCAAGGTCATCGGCTGGATGCAGCTGCGCATCGGGCCGAACCGCGTGACCTTCTTCGGGCTGCGCATCTTCCGCGGCATCGCCCAGCCATTCGCGGACGTGATCAAGCTGCTGCTCAAGGAGATCATCGTCCCGGCCCGTTCCTCGCGCTTCCTGTTCCTGCTCGCGCCGCTGATCGTGCTGGTGCCGGCGCTGGCGACCTGGGCGGTGATGCCGTTCTCGCCGGAGTTCGTGCTCGCGGACGTGGACGCGGGGCTGCTCTACGTGCTGGCGCTGACGTCGCTCGGCATCTACGGGATCATCCTGGCAGGCTGGGCCAGCAACTCGAAGTATGCGTTCCTGGGCGCGATGCGCTCGGCCGCGCAGATGGTCGCCTACGAGATCGCCATGGGCTTCGCGCTGGTCGGCGTGCTGATGGCCGCGGGCAGCCTCAATCTCGGCGAGATCGTGCGCATGCAGGCCGGCGGGATCCTGAGCTGGAACTGGCTGTGGCTGTTCCCGCTGTTCATCGTGTACTTCATCTCGGGCCTCGCGGAGACGAACCGTGCGCCCTTCGACGTGGCCGAGGGCGAGTCGGAGATCGTCGCCGGCTTCCACGTTGAGTACTCGGGCGCGGCTTTCGCGACGCTCTTCGCGCTGCCCGAGTACGCCAACATGATCCTCATCTCGGCGCTGGCCTCGGTGATGTTCCTGGGCGGCTGGCTGTCGCCGTTCCAGGGCATCCTTCCGGAAGGCGCCTGGCTCGCCGCGGGCGGCTTCTACTGGTTGTTCCTGAAGACCTGTTTCTTCCTGTTCGTGTTCCTGTGGGTGCGCGCCACCTTTCCGCGCTACCGCTACGACCAGATCATGCGGCTCGGGTGGAAAGTGCTGATCCCGGTGACGCTCGTGTGGATCGCGGTCGAGGGCGTGCTCGCGTGGCTCGACGTCGGGCCGTGGGCGGACTGAGGCCGGCATGAACAGGCTGCGTTCGCTGCTGCGCACCTTCCTGATGTCCGAGCTGCTCGTCGGTCTGTCGGTGACGCTCCGCAACCTGTTCCGGCGCAAGGTCACCGTGCATTACCCGGAGGAGAAGACGCCGCAGTCGCCGCGCTTCCGCGGGCTGCATGCGCTCCGGCGCTACCCGAACGGCCAGGAGCGCTGCATCGCCTGCAAGCTGTGCGAGGCGGTATGCCCGGCGCTCGCGATCACGATCGAGTCCGAGGTGGGCCCGGACGGCACGCGGCGCACCACGCGCTACGACATCGACCTGTTCAAGTGCATCTATTGCGGCTTCTGCGAGGAGGCCTGCCCGGTGGACGCGATCGTCGAGACCCGCATCCACGAGTACCACATGGAGAACCGCGGCGAAAACATCATGACCAAGGACAAGCTGCTCGCGGTCGGCGACAAGTACGAGGCGATGATTGCGGCCGACAAGGCGGCCGACGCGCGCTACCGCTGAGCCATGCTGGTCCAGATCCTGTTCTGGTCGTTCTCGGCGGTGCTGGTGGTCTCTGCGCTCGGCGTGATCCTGGCGCGCAACCCGGTGCACTCCGTGCTGTTCCTGGTGCTCTGCTTCTTCAACGCCGCGGTGCTGTGGCTGCTGATCGAGGCGGAGTTCCTCGCCATCGTGCTGGTGCTGGTTTATGTCGGCGCGGTCATGGTGCTGTTCCTGTTCGTCGTCATGATGCTCGACATCAACATCGAGGAGCTGCGCGAGGGCTTCGTCAGGAACGCGCCGCTCGGCGCCGTGATTGCGCTGATCATGGTGGTCGAGCTCTTCTACGTGCTCTGGGCGCGCCGCCTCGGCATTGAGCTGCCGGGCAGGACGGCGCCCTTGCCCCCGGACTACAGCAATACCGCCGAGATCGGCGCCGTGCTCTACACCGAATACGTCTGGCCGTTCCAGCTCGCGGCGGTCGTGCTCTTGATCGCGATCATCGCCGCGATCTCGCTCACCATGCGCCGCCGCCAGGGGCAGAAGTTGCAGGACATCCGGCGCCAGGTCGCGGCGCGGCCCGAGGATCGCGTGCGCCTCGTCAAGATGCCGGTGGAGCGCCGGAAGTGATCGGGCTCACGCACTACCTGCTGCTGGCGGGCGTCCTGTTCGCGATCGCGGTCGCGGGGGTCTTCATCAACCGCAAGAACGTGATCCTGCTCTTGATGTGCATCGAGCTGATGCTGCTCGCGGTGAACTTCAACTTCGTGGCGTTCTCGCGCTTCCTCGGCATTCTCGACGGGCAGGTGTTCGTGTTCTTCATCCTGACGGTCGCGGCGGCGGAGGCCGCGATCGGACTCGCGATTCTGGTCGTGCTGTTCCGGCAGCGCCGCAGCATCAACGTCGAGGAACTCGACGCCATGAAGGGCTGACCGTGGCATTCGGCGACCTGTGCCTGCTGATTGTGCTCGCGCCGCTCGCGGCCGCCGTCGTCACCGGCCTCGGCGGGCGCTTCATCGGTCGCGCCGGCGCGCACTGGCTCTGCACCGTGGGCGTCGCGGTCTCGTTCGCGGCCTCGGCCTGGGTACTGAAGCTGATGCTGGACGGGGCCCCGGTCTGGAACGAGGGCGTCTACACCTGGGGCGTCAGCGACGGTCTGCACATGGAAGTGGGCTTCCTGATCGACAAGCTGTCGGCGCTGATGATGGCGGTCGTCAGCTTCGTCTCGCTCGCGGTGCACGTCTACACCGTCGGCTACATGAAGGACGACCCAGGCTACCAGCGCTTCTTCGCCTACATCTCGCTGTTCACGTTCTCGATGCTGATGCTCGTGATGTCCAACAACTTCCTCCAGCTCTTCTTCGGCTGGGAAGCGGTCGGGCTCGTCTCCTACCTGCTGATCGGGTTCTGGTACAAGCGCCCGACCGCGATCTTCGCGAACCTGAAGGCCTTCATCGTCAACCGCATCGGCGACTTCGGCTTCATCGTCGGCATCGCGGTCATCGTCGCCTACATGGGCAGCCTCGACTACGCCGAGGTGTTCGCCCGCATCCCGAACGCAATCGGCCACGACCTGTACCTGACGCCGGGCGAGCCCTCGAAGGTGATCACGGTCATCTGCGTCGCGCTCTTCCTCGGCGCCATGGGGAAATCCGCGCAGGTGCCGCTGCACGTCTGGCTGCCCGACTCGATGGAGGGCCCGACCCCGATCTCTGCGCTGATTCATGCGGCGACCATGGTGACCGCGGGTATCTTCATGGTGGCCCGGATGTCACCGCTCTTCCAGATGTCGCCGGACGCGCTGCACTTCATCGTCGTGATCGGCGCGACGACCGCGCTCTTCATGGGGCTCCTTGGCCTCGTCAACAACGACATCAAGCGCGTGGTCGCATACTCGACGCTGTCGCAGCTCGGCTACATGACCGCGGCGCTTGGCGCGGGCGCCTACGGCGCCGGCATCTTCCACCTGATGACGCACGCCTTCTTCAAGGCGCTGCTGTTCCTGGCCGCGGGCTCGGTGATCATCGCGCTGCACCACGAGCAGGACATGCGGCGCATGGGCGGCCTGAAGAAATACATGCCGGTGACCTACTGGACCTGCCTGGTCGGCACGCTCGCGCTGATCGGTTTCCCGGGCCTGTCCGGATTCTTCTCGAAGGACATCATCATCGAGACCGTCCGGCACAGCGACACCGAGGGCGCGGGCTACGCCTACTGGTGCCTGCTGATCGGCGTGTTCGTGACCGCGCTCTACAGCTTCCGCCTGCTGTTCCTGACTTTCCATGGCCGCGAGCGCATGGACGAGCACACGCGCGAGCACCTGCACGAGAGCCCCTGGGTCGTCACCGTGCCGCTGGTCGCGCTCGCGATCCCCTCGATCGCGATCGGCTGGCTCACCGTCGGGCCGGTGCTGTTCGGCGGCTTCTTCGACGGCTCGCTGGCACACGCACCGGACGGGCCGCTGGCCGGGTTGGGTGCGGAGTTTCACGGGCCTGCGGCCTTCGTGCTGCACGCGCTAGAGTCGCCGGTACTCTGGCTGATGGCGGCCGGCGTGGCAGCCGCCTGGTACCTTTATATTCGCCGGCCGGAGCTCCCCGCCATCCTCGCTGCGCGCTACGCGCGCCTGTATCGCCTGCTGGTCAACAAGTACTACTTCGACTGGTTCAATGAGAACGTGGTCGCGACCGGCGTGCGCAGCTTCGGCACCGGCTTGTGGAAGCGCGGCGATGAGACCGCGATCGACGGCTGGCTGGTGAACGGCACTGCGCGCGCGGTGGGTACGATCGCCGCGGTCGTACGGCAGGTTCAGTCTGGCCACCTCTATCACTACGCCTTCGCGATGATCATCGGCCTGTCGCTGCTGCTCGGCTGGCTGCTCTGGAGGTCTTGAGTGCGCACGCCCGCGGACATTCTGAGCTGGCTGGTGTGGCTGCCGATCGCGGCAGGCCTCGCCGTGCTCGTACTCGGGGACCGGCGCATCGCCGCCGGCCGCTGGGTCGCGCTCGCGGCCTCGCTCGCGACGCTCGCACTCTGCGTGCCCTTGTGGTCTGGCTTCGACGTCACGACGCCCGCGCTTCAGTATGTCGAGGAGCGGCCCTGGATCGGCGCGATCAACGCCTGGTACTTCCTCGGCATCGACGGGATCTCGCTGCCGCTCATCGTGCTGACCACGTTCACGACGCCGCTCGTCGTGGTCGCCGCCTGGTCCACGATCGAGAACCGCCCGGCGCAGTATTTCGCGGCCTTCCTGATCATGGAGGGCCTGATGATCGGCGTGTTCGCGGCCGCCGATGCGCTGCTGTTCTACGTGTTCTGGGAAGCGATGCTGATCCCGATGTTCCTGATCATCGGCATCTGGGGCGGCGCGCGGCGGGTCTACGCGACCATCAAGTTCTTCCTCTACACCTTCCTCGGCTCGGTGCTGATGCTGGTCGCGCTGATCTGGCTGTACCTCGAGGGCGGCAGCTACGAGATTGCCGACATGCAGCGGTTGCCCATCGGCATGACGGCGCAGATCCTGATCTTCCTCGCGTTCTTCACGGCGTTCGCGGTCAAGGTGCCAATGTGGCCGGTGCACACCTGGCTGCCGGACGCGCACGTCGAGGCGCCGACCGGCGGCTCGGTGGTGCTCGCCGCGATCATGCTGAAGATGGGCGGCTACGGCTTCCTGCGGTTCAGCCTGCCGATCACGCCGGACGCCAGCCGCGAGCTCGACTGGCTGATCATCGCGCTGTCGCTGATCGCGATCGCCTACATCGCCTTCGTGACGCTGGTCCAGCGCGACATGAAGAAGCTGATCGCCTATTCCTCGATCGCGCACATGGGCTTCGTGACCTTGGGCGCCTTCGCCGCCTACGACATCTGGCAGGTCACGGGCTCGGTCAAGGGCGCGGCAATGGGCCTCGACGGCGCGATGGTGCAGATGATCTCCCACGGGCTGGTCTCTGGCGCGCTCTTCCTCTGCGTCGGCGTGCTCTACGACCGGCTGCACACGCGCGAAATCTCGGCCTATGGTGGTGTGGTCATCACCATGCCGGTATTCGCGTTCTTCGCGGTGCTGTTCGCGCTCGCGAACGCCGGACTTCCTGGCACCTCGGGCTTCGTCGGCGAGTTCCTGGTGATCGTCGCGAGCTTCAAGGCCAACTTCTGGTACGCGTTTGTCGCGGCCCTCACGCTGATCCTGGGCGCCGCCTACACGCTGTGGCTGGTCAAGCGCGTGATCTGGGGCGACGTCGGCAACGACGGTGTGGCCTCGCTCAAGGACCTGAACCCGCGCGAGTTCATCGTGCTCGCGACACTCGCGGCGGCGGTGCTCCTGGTCGGCCTCTGGCCCGCGCCGCTGCTCGAGGTCATGCGCCCGACGATCGAGTATCTGGTCGAACAGTTGATGGTCACGAAGCTCTGAGGGCCCGGTGATGGACGGCACCCCGCTCATGCTTCCGCTCGCCGAACTTGCGCCCGCCGCGGCCGAGATCGTGGTCGCGGGCGCGGCCTGCTTGATCCTGCTGTTCGACGTGCTGGCGGGCGAGCGTGCGCGAAATGTCAGCTTCCTGCTGACGATCGCCACACTCGCGGGAGCCGCCTGGGCGAGTTCCTGGGTGGCGCCGGCGGAGGCGTCGGTGCTTTTCTTCGGCCACTACGTCGCCGATCCGATGGGCACGGTGCTGAAACTCTTCGCCTACGGCGCCGCCGCGCTCTCCCTCCTGTACTCGCGCGACTACCTCGAGCGGCGCGGGCTGCTGAGGGGCGAGTTCCTGGTGCTTGCGCTCACCGCCGTGCTCGGGATCCAGGTGATCATCTCGGCCGCGAGCCTGCTTTCGCTCTACCTCGGTATCGAGATCATGTCGCTGTCGCTCTACGCGATGGTCGCCTTCGACCGCGACGACGGCGTCTCCGCCGAGGCGGCGATGAAGTACTTCGTGCTGGGCGCGATCGCCTCCGGGTCGCTGCTCTACGGGATCTCGATTCTCTACGGCATCACCGGCACCTTCCTGCTCGACGGCGTCGCAGCCGCGGTCGGCACGGAGCAGGGTGGGGGCGTCGGGCTCCTGTTCGGTCTCGCCTTCATCGTCGTGGGCGTCGCTTTCAAGTTCGGTGCCGTCCCGTTCCACATGTGGCTGCCCGATGTCTACCACGGGGCGCCGACCGCGGTGACGCTCTTCGTCGGCTCCGCGCCCAAGATCGCCTCCTTCGCGCTCGCGATGCGCATCCTCGCCGAGGGCCTGGGCGGCGCGGTCGCGGCCTGGCAGGACATGCTCATCGTGCTCGCAGCGCTCTCGATGGCGATCGGCAACGTGGTCGCGATCGCGCAGTCGAACATCAAGCGCATGCTCGCGTACTCGACCATCTCGCACGTGGGCTTCATCCTGCTCGGCGTGCTGGCGGGCAACGCTTTCGGCTATCAGGCGGCCATGTTCTACACGCTTACCTACGTGGTCATGACAACCGCGGCCTTCGGCGTGGTGCTCCTTTTGTCGCGCAAGGGCTTCGAGGCCGATGCGCTCGACGACTACAAGGGGCTCAACCGGAGGAATCCCTGGTTCGCGTTCGTCATGCTGCTCGCGATGTTCGGCATGGCGGGCGTGCCGCCGACGGTCGGTTTCTGGGCCAAGGTGCAGGTGATCTCGGCCGTGCTCGACGTTGGCATGACCTGGCTGGCCGCGCTCGCGGTGCTGCTGACGGTGATCGGCGCCTACTACTACCTGCGCATCGTCAAGCTGATGTACTTCGACGAGCCGGCCGGCAGCGAGGCGCTGGCGGCGGGCGGCGCATTCCGGCTGGTGCTCTCCCTGAACGGGCTCGCGATCCTCGCCCTCGGCCTGTTCCCGGGCCTGTTGCTCGCGCTTTGCGCCTGGGCCATTGCCTGACTATAATGCGCGCCCCTGTTGCGGGGTGGAGCAGTCTGGCAGCTCGTCGGGCTCATAACCCGAAGGTCGCAGGTTCAAATCCTGCCCCCGCTACCA
>JBQTKI010000096.1:0-19977 GCA_052386275.1 Gammaproteobacteria bacterium | reverse complement strand
CGGGCAGCGTCGGCATCGCGCTCTGCCCGCGCGACGCCGACAACGTCGTGGACCTGATCCGCGACGCGGACGCCGCGATGTACTACTCGAAGCAGAACGGCGGCAACAGCCACAGCTTCTTCACGCCCGAGATGAGCGCGGTCGCGGTCGAGCGGCTGATGCTCAAGTCGAAGCTCCGCCGCGCGGTCGAGCGCGAGGAGCTCGTGATCCTGTACCAGCCGAAGGTGGACCTGCGCAACGGCCGCGTGGTCGGCGCCGAGGCGCTGGTGCGCTGGCGGCTGCCGGGCCACGGCGACATCTCCCCCGCACAGTTCATCCCGCTGGCCGAGGAATCGAACCTGATCCAGGAGATCGGCGAGTGGGTGCTGAAGCGGGTCTGCCGCGACTACCGCAGCTGGCAGGACCAGGTACCGAAGCCGGGCCGCATCTCGATCAACCTGTCGCTGAAGCAGCTCCGCCAGGCGGAGTTCCTGACCCGCTACCGCTCGGTGTTCGACGACACCGGCGTCGCGCCCTCGAACTTCGAGCTCGAGATCACCGAGACCACCCTGATGACCGAGGCCGGACGCATGGTGCGCCTGCTCGACGAGCTGCGCGCGATGGGGCTGCACCTCGCGATCGACGATTTCGGCACCGGCTACTCGTCGCTGTCGGCGCTGCAGCAGTTCCCGGTCGGCACGCTCAAGATCGACCAGTCCTTCGTGCGCCATGCGGTGGTGTCGCCGTCGGACGCCGCGCTGATCCGCACCATCATCGAGCTCGGCAAGAACCTCGAACTCGAGGTGGTAGCCGAGGGCATCGAGTCGAAGCAGCAGCTCGACTACCTGCGCAGCCGCAATTGCCACTACGGACAGGGCAGGCTGTTTGGCGAGCCGATGACCGCGTCGGAGTTTCTCGAGCTCCTGCTCGCCCAGGCGCGCGGCGACGCCGGCTACGGCCGGATGTTCGCCGGGGCCTGACGCCGCCTCAGGTCTTTGCGACCCGCGCGCCGCCGCCGCGGCGCGTGAACACGCGGACCCGCTCGCCTGCGGCAAATGACTGGTCGCGCGCCAGCACCACGGCGATCGTCCGCCCGCCGTCGAGCTCCACGGTGATCAGCCAGGCATCCTGGCGCGTGATCTTTTCCTCGGCGGCGGAACCCGCCGCGGCGCCCGCGACGGCACCCACCGCGCCGGCGATGCGGCTCCCGGAACCGCCACCGATGGCACGGCCGGCCTCGTAGCCGATCAGGCCGCCGCCGATGCGCCCGAGTGCGGTGCGCTCACCCTCGATGACGGCCTCGTCCACGGAGAGCACGCGCCCGTAACGGACCTCCCAGGCCTGGCGCGCTTCGTGGCGCGAATAGTAGCGGCCGCTCCCGGGCGTCGCGCAGGCGGATAGCACCATGCCCGCGGCCAGCAGGGCCGGCAACCATCCATTGCGAATCAACATGTTGCGCTCCCGGTCGCCGCAGGGCGCGGCTTCATCGGGGCATCAACGCGCGACCGCCTCCACGGGTTGACGCGCGAGGTCGGCGGCGAGCGCATCGAATACGCGCGTCGCCGTTTCGGTGACCGCGTGTCCGAACGCCTCGTCGAGGGCGGCCACCACGTCCGCCATGCGGTTGGCCGCGGCCGGCTGCGCGGTTGTCACCGTGAACGAAGCAAGCACCTGCCGGTCGGAGTGGCGACCGAGCGTGACCGCGAGCGCCACACGCGCGACTGGCGCGCCGCCTGCCGTGTAATCCGCGTCGAAGGACTGCAGCTTGAGCGACAGCACGTGGCTCGCACGGAAGCGCCCGAGGTCGCCCTGCACCGAGCGCAGTCGCCGCGCGCCAGCGAGCGATTCCATCAAGGCCGACTGCACCAACAACGGCAGGTCCTCGGCCCAGCGCGCGCCGGCGTAGAAATCCAGGCGATGCCCGGGCCAGCGCGTCGCGATACGGTCCGTGTCGAGGCCGGGCCCGGCCTCGGGGCGCGAGATCAAAAGGTCCGCGGCGAGCGCATCGCCGCCCTCGAGTTCCGGCGTATCGACGCGGTAGATCAGGGGTGCGGGTGCGGCATCCTTCAGGCTGCCGATGCAGCCGGCGAGCGCGAGCGAGGCGGCGGCGGCAGCAAGCGTCGTTCTCATGGCGGGATCTCCACGCCGGACGGCGCCGGCTTGTAGACCAGGCGCGAAGGATCGCGCTCGAGGCTCTCGGACAGCGACTCGAACGCCTGTACCGACTGGCGCGTATCGCGCAGCAGCTGCTCGAACTCCGCGAGGCCCTGGTCGGCGAAGCGGTCGAGGTTGCCCTCGTTGCGTTGGATGAAACGGTCGAGGCGCGCGGTAGTCGAGGCCACGTTGTCGGCGACCTCGCGCAGGCGCAGGACGGCGAGCTTGATTTGTTCGCCACTCGCGGCAGTCAGTTCGCGCACGTTTGCGGCCGCGCCCTTCATCTCGGTCGCCGCGGCGTTCAGCTCCGCGAACATCTGCCGCGCCTCGGCGATGGTCTGCGGCAGGTCCGTGGTCGCTTCGTTCACGTTGCCGACCGCCTGGCCGACCGCCTCGATGTTCGTGTCAGAGAGCACGGCGTTGATGCGATTGAGCGCCTCGCCTGCCTTCGCGACCACGTCCGGCAGGCTGCTCACGAAAACGTCGAAGTCGGATTGTTCCGAGGGGATCACGGGGTGCTCGATGCCCTCGATCACCGGCTGGCGCGCCTTGGCGGGATCGCGCGGGCGCAGGTCGATGAACAGGAGGCCGGTCACGCCCTGCAGGGCGAGCCGCGCGATCGTACCCTCTTCGACCGGCGTGTCCTCGGAGATGTCGGCGACCACGCGGACGCGGCCGGGATCGCGCGGGTCGAGGCCGATGCGCGCGACGCGGCCGACCGCGACGCCGAGGTAGCGCACCGAGCCGCCCTCGGAGAGGCCGAACACGCTGCCGTCGAAATAAATCTCGTAGCGCTCGTAGTCGCGCGCGTCGCCACTTTCCGTGTACCACAGCACGAAGCCGGCAGCCATCGCGAGCACCACCAGCACGAACGCCCCGACCGCGACGTAATTCGCTTCCCTATCCATCGCCACCTGCCTGTCCACGCGCGGCGCGGCTGCGCTCGCCGTGAAAGTAGTCCCGGATCCACGGATGGTCGTCGTCCACGATCTCCTCGAGCGTCCCGCTGATCATGCGCCCGTCCACGATCACGCCGACCCGGTTGCAGACCCGGAAGATGGTATCGAGATCGTGGGTGATCATCACCACCGTGAGCGCCAGCGACCGCTGCAGGTACAGCACCAGGCGGTCGAAGGCCGCGGAGGAAATGGGATCGAGGCCGGAGGTCGGCTCGTCGAGGAACACGATGGCCGGGTCGAGCGCGAGAGCCCGCGCGAGCGCGGTGCGCTTCACCATGCCGCCCGAGAGCTGCGCCGGGTACTTCCCCGCGGCGTCCTCGGGCAGGCCGACCAGGCGGATGCGCAGCAGCGCGAGCTCGCGCAGCATGCCGCGGCCGATGCCGTAGTGCTCGATGATCGGGAGTTCCACGTTCTGCGCCACGGTCAGCGAGGAGAACAGCGCCCCGCGCTGGAACATGACGCCGTAGCGGCATTTGACCTCGAGCAGCTCGCGCGCCGGGCGGCCCGTGACCTCACGGCCCTCGATGCGCACCGAGCCCGCGGCCGGGCGCTGCAGGCCGAGCATGGTGCGCAGCAGCACCGACTTGCCGCTGCCGGAGCCGCCGACGATCCCGAACACTTCGCCGCGGCGGACGTCCAGGTCGAGCCCCTCGTGCACGACCTGCGCGCCGAAGCGGTTCACCACGCCGCGGACCTCGATGACGTTGTCCATCAGATGTCGAGTTCCATGAAGATGACGGCAAACACGGCGTCCGCCAGGATCACGAGGAAGATGGACTGCACCACGGCGACCGTGGTGAGCCGGCCCAGTTCGCGCGACGAACTCCTGACCTGCATGCCGCGCAGCGTGCCGACCATCGCGATCAGGAAGGCGAACACCGGCGCCTTGATCATGCCCACCCAGAAGGTCCACTCGGCGATCGAGTCCTGCATGCGCTCGAGGTACTGGTTGAACGGGATGTCCACCAGGTACCAGGACAGGAGCGCGCCGCCCGCGAGCCCCATTGCGTCCGCGACCACGGTCAGCAGAGGCAGCGCTATCACGAGGCCGGTCACGCGCGGCAGCACCAGCACCTCGGCCGGGTCCATGCCGATCGCGCGTAGCGCGTCCACTTCCTCGTTGAGCTTCATGACGCCGAGCTCGGCCGCGTAGGCGCTGCCCGAGCGGCCCGCGACGATGATTGCGGTCAGGAGCACCCCGAGTTCGCGCAGCACCGCGACCGTGACGAGGTCCACGACGAAGATCTCGGCGCCGAATTTCCTGAGCTGCTGCGCGCCGATGTAGGCGATGATCACGCTGATCAGGAAGGCGATCAGTGCCACGATCGGGATCGCGGTCACGCCCGTCTCCCAGACGTGGCGCACGACCGACGGCAGGCGCAGCCGCTTCCAGCGGCCGAGGGCGCGCCCTGCCGCGGCCACGATCGAGCCGAAGTGCGCGAGGACGTCCAGCGTCTGCTCGCGCGCGCCGATCGCGCGCCGGCCGATCTCGTGCAGCGGGCGGCGCAGGCCGTCCAGCAGATCGTACTCCGGGGTCGCGGCCTGGGCGGCGCCCGCCATGGCGCGGTCGATGAAGGCGAGCGGCTCCGGCCGGTCGCCGGCCCATTCGACGTGGCAGCCGGCGAACTGCAGGCGGCGTTCGAAGGAGCGCAGCAGCCAGGCCCCGGTCAGATCCAGCGCCTCGATCGCGGCGGGATCGAGCAGCATCGGGCCCGCGGCGCCGGCCGCGGCCGCGCGCAGGCGCGGTTCGAGCGCCGCCGCCTGTGCGACGGTCCACCGGCCCGAGAACCGGAACCGGCACCGGCCGGCCTCCTCCACCGCCTCGAACTGCAAGGCGCCCTCCCCAATGCCGCGCACGATGCTAGCAGGCAGCGCATGCACGCGCACCGCGCGGCGATTGCTTCGCGGCGGTCCCGCAGACAACATGGGCGCGGGAGGCGTGGCCACTGCAACATAGCATCCTCGAAGACGTCCTGCTGCTCCTGACCGCGACGCTCATCGTCGTGGTCGCGGTGCGGCGCCTGCGGATGCCCCCGATCATCGGCTTCCTCGCCGTCGGCATGGCGGTGGGCCCCTACGCGCTCGGCTGGGTGGCATCGACCGAGACCACGGCGACGCTCGCCGAGTTCGGCGTCGTATTCCTGCTGTTCACGCTCGGCCTCGAGTTCTCGCTGCCGCGCCTGATCGCGACGCGCGGCGAGGTGTTCTGGCTCGGCGGCCTGCAGGTCGGATTGACGACGACCGCGGTCGCCGCGCTCGCCTGGCTGCTCGGGCTCGGGCTGCCGGTCGCGGTGCTGCTGGGCGGCGCGGTCGCGATGTCCTCGACCGCGATCGTGCTGCGCCAGCTCACCGAGCAGGGCGAGCTCAACCGCACGCACGGGCGGCTCGCCTTCGGGACACTGCTGTTCCAGGACCTGGCCGTGGTCCTCTTCCTCGCGCTCGCGGGCGTGCTCGCCTCGCCGGGCGCGGGTTACACCAACGTCGAGATCGCGGTCGCGGTCGCGAAGGCGGCCGTCGGGCTCATCATCGTGCTGGCGGCCGGGCGCTGGCTGCTGCGCCCGCTGTTCCACGAGATTGCCGGCAGCGGCGCGCCCGAGCTCTTCATGTTCGCGGTGCTGTTCGTCGCGATCGGCGCAGCCTGGGCGACGCACGCCGCAGGGCTCACCTTCGCGCTCGGCGCCTTCCTCGCCGGCATGATGCTGGCCGAGACCGAGTACCGCTACCAGGTCGAGGCCGGCATCCGGCCGTTCCGCGACACGCTGCTCGGGCTCTTCTTCGTGACGATCGGCATGCAGCTCGACGTGCCGGGTCTGTTCCGCCAGCTGCCGACGGTGCTCGCGATGCTCGCCGGCATGCTCGCGCTCAAGGCGCTGATCGTGATGCTGGCGGCACGGCCATTCGCCGGGCAGTGGTTCAAGGCGCTGCGCGCCGGCATCGTGCTGTCGCCGGGTGGCGAGTTCGGTTTCGCGTTGCTCGCGCTCTTGCTGCAGAACCGGCTGCTGGCGCCCGAGTACACGCAGCCGATGCTCGCCGCGATCACGCTCAGCATGGTGCTCGCGCCGATCCTGATCCAGCACAACAAGAAGATTGCGCGCGTGCTGCTCGGCGAGTCCGGCCCGCCCGAGACCGAGCTCGAGCGCATGGACGCCGCCACCCGCGCCCTCGCCCGCCGCGAGCACGTGCTGCTCTGCGGCTACGGGCGCGTCGGCCAGAACGTCGCACGCGTGCTCGAGGGCCAGGGATTCGAGTACATCGCGCTGGACCTGGACCCGTTTCGCGTGCGCACCGCGCGCGCGGCGGGCGATCCGGTCGTCTACGGCGACGCCGCCGACGAACATCTGCTGCAGTCGTTGGGCCTCGACCGCGCGCTTGCCGTGGTCGTGACATTCTCCGATCCCGCGCGCTCGGTGGCGATCGTGCAGGCGGTACGCCGCGCGCGGCGTGACCTGCCGGTCCTGGTGCGCACCGTGGACGACACCCAGCTCGAGGAGCTGCTGGGGGCCGGTGCGACCGAGGTGGTGCCGGAGACGCTCGAGGCCGCGCTCACGCTGGTGTCCCATGCGCTGCTCACGCTCGGCACGCCGATGTCGCGCGTGATCCGTACGGTCGGCGAGATCCGCCGCGAGCGCTACCGCATGCTGAGGAGCGTATTCCGCAAGGAAGGCGCCGAAGTCATCGATGAATCCCACACGCTGCGCGAGGAGCTGCACACGGTCGTGCTGCCGCCGGGCGCTTGGGCGATCGGCAGGACACTCGGCGAGGTGCGCGAACGCGGCGCCGAGGTGTCGTTCACGGCGGTGCGCCGCGACGGCATCGTCGGCCGCGATCCGGATCCCGACATGACGCTGCGCGAGGGCGACGTGCTGGTGCTGTTCGGCACCCCCGAGGCGCAGGAGCACGCTGAAGCCGTCCTGCTGGCCGGCTAGTCAAAAATACTTGACATCCCCGCCACCGGCCCGCAGACTGCCCATGTCAACTAAGTTTGACATGCGGAGGATGGCGGTGGGTACGACATTCCAGGAAAAGAGCCTCTGGCTGATGCTGGCGGCGCTAGTCGCCTGCTTCGGCGCCTATTTCGCGGCCGTGCTGCCGGCGCGGTCGAGCGTGGTGCTGCCGGACCAGGTGGCGCTGTTCATCGCCGCGGTCGTCGCGCTGGTGCTGATCCAGATCGCCGGGCACATTGCGATCGCGATCGTGGACCGGCGCCGGGAGACGGACGAACGCGGCCGCCTGATCGAACTGAAGGGCACGCGCATCGCGGCCTGGGTACTCGCCACCGGCGTGTTCGGCGCCCTGTGCGTTGCGCTGGTCGCCGACGGCAATTTCGCCTTCACGCATCTGCTCCTCGGTTCCTGGGTGCTCGCGGAAATGGCGGGCATCGTGGCGAAGCTCGTCCTGTACCGCCGGGGCACCTGAGCGATGGGCAAGGGCGGCCACCAGATCGAGAACGGGATCCGCGAACTGCGCCTGCGTCACGGCAGCATGTCGCAGCAGGAGCTCGCGGACCGCATCGGCGTGACGCGCCAGACCGTGAACGCGATCGAGGGCAACAAGTACTCGCCCTCGCTGGAGGTCGCGTTCCGGATCGCGAGCGTGTTCGAAGTGCCGCTCGAGCGAGTGTTCAGCTACCGGGGAAGGTGAGGTCGACGCTGCCGGAACCGGTGTCGATGACGCCGCGGCCGGCGCCGGCGCCGAGGCGCACGATCCAGACACCGTCGGTCTCGCGCACGTTTGCGCCGGGTGCGTCCACGTCCACGCCGCCCGAGCCCGTGTCCACGCGGATCTCGATCGACGGCGCCGCGCTCGAGCGCAGGCGCACGCCGCCGGAACCCGTGTCGATGCGCAGCCGCTCGAGCGCCGACAGGTCGCCCTCAACGGTCACGCCGCCGGAGCCGGTGTCCACGTCCAGTTCACGCACGGCGCTCACGTCACGCCCACGCACCGAGCCCGAGCCCGTATCGGCTTCGATCGACCCGGCGAAGGATTCGACCGTGACGCGGCCGGAGCCGGTGTCGGCATGTACGCGGCCCTTGCCGCCTTGCACCTCGACTGAGCCCGAGCCGGTGTCAGCCGAGATGTCGCATTCGCAGTCGCTGATCCGCACCGACCCGCTGCCGGTGTCGGCGCGCACCTGGCCGCGGTGGCGATCGACCTCAACCGGGCCGCTGCCGCTGTCGAACTCCACCTCGCCCTCACCGCCCGTCGAACGCAGATGCCCGCTGCCACCATCGAGCGTGAGGTCGCCCGAGTAGCCGATCGCGGACTGGTCTCCGAACACGGTGCTGACTTCGAGCCTGGCGCCCGCCGGCGCGCGGATCACGAGGTCCACGCGCACGCCCGGCGCATCATCGCGGTCGCCCGTGACCCGTATGCGCTCGCCGAGGTAGTTGACGTAGGTGATGCCCCACCAGGCCGTGTGGCTGCCGGAGTGGTAAATCTTCGGGAAGTGCTCGCGCGGGAATGCCACGTCGAAGCGCGAGCCCGCGCCCGCATCCGCGGTACGGTAATCGATCAGGCCGGCTAGGCGATCGGCCTGTGCCTGCGAATCGGCATCCACGGTCGCGCGCGCGGTCACGTGAAAGCCGGCATCCGTGCCGCGCTCGATGCGCACGTCGCCGACCAGGTTGCGGACCGTGAGTCCGGCCGAGGATTCCGGCTTGAACTGCCAGGCGCGGGTCACCGTCGCGCTCGCGGCCTGCGCCGGGGGGACGGCGGCAAGCAGGACGAGTGCAACGGCGACCCCGGTGAAACGATGCATGGTCTGATTCCCCCATCGAAACATTCAGGCGGTCTCGTCGCGGTAGCGGCGCACCCACATCGCGGCGGCGATCAGCAGGCCCGCGGCGATCACGCCCAGCCAGAGATCCGCCGACTGGAAGAAGTCGGCGAGGTTGGCGAGCAAGTCGCGGTCGGCCAGCTTTTCGACTGCGGCGCGCACCTCGGCATCCGTCTTCGGGTCAGCGTCGCCGCCGCCTTCCAGCACGTGGATCGGGCCAAAGATCCGCAGCGCGATGAAATCAGCCGCGTACTCGCTGTAGAACAGAACGCGCTCCAGCAACACGATCGCCACCGGCGGCAGTACGGCCCACAGGAACGGGCCGCGCGGCGCCCAGGCCGAGGCCAGCATCAGGTAGCCGACCACCGGCGCGTACCACAGCATCGCCATCAGGCACCACAACAGGGACACGACGATGCCACCCAGGATGGCCTGCGCGTTCCACAGAAAACCCGCCGGCAGGCCTGCCATCGACAGCTTGATCGACACCGCCCCGGCCACCAGGAAATGCGAAGCGACCGCGCCTACGAGCGCCACCAGCGGGATCACCACCGTGGCGACCGCGAACTTCGACAGCACGGTCTCGGCGTCCGAGAGCGGCAGCGATTTCCAGAACAGCACGCTGCGGTCGCGCCGGTCCGCGTACAGCGAATCGAGCGAATAGAAGAACGAGATGATGCCGAGTACGGCGAACATGGCGACGGTCAGCCCGGCGTAGACGAGCGTCACGATGCCCGTCAGAGTCTCCTGAGAGATGCTCGCGAACGGCGAGAGGCCCCGGTCCACCTCGCCGAGCGGGCCGAGGTGCACACGGCCGAACAGCGCGGTCGCCAGCAGGCAGCCCAGCACGATCAGCGGCGCGATCCAGATTGCCTTGTGCTCCCAGATCTCGCGGCGCAGCATCCAGATGAAGCGGCTCATGCGCGAGCTCCCTGTATGACGGCGACGAACAGGTCCGCGACCGACGGCACGCCCACTTCGCCCAGGCGCTCGAGGTCGGCGCGTTCCACGCCGCGGAACAGCATGTGGGTGCGGCCGAGGCCCTGGCGCTCAGCCAGCGGCTCGTGCGTACGCGCGGCGGCCAGATGCTCCGGCCGCACGGCGACCTGGGCGTACTTCTCCTGCACTTCGTCCATCGCCGCGTCGAGCACAATGCGCCCGCGATCGATGAACAAGAGGTCCGTCAATATGTGCTCGACCTCCTCGACCTGGTGTGTCGTGACGAGGATGGTGCGCTGTTCGTCGAAGTACTCGTTCAGCAACGTCTCGTAGAACTGCTTGCGCATCAGGATGTCGAGGCCGAGCGTCGGCTCATCGAGCACGAGCAGCCTGGCGTCGATCGCCATCACGAGCGCGAGGTGCAGCTGCGTGACCATGCCCTTCGACAGCTCCTTGACGCGGCTGTCACGCTTGACGTCGCTGCGCGCGAGGAAATGGTCGCAGACCTCGCGCCGGAACTTCGGGTGGCTGGCCGCGACGAACTCGATCAGCTGGCGCACGCGGATCCAGCGCGGCAGCACGGCGACGTCGGCGATGAAGCAGACGTCCTGCATCAGGCGGTGGCGCTGCCGGTAGGGATCGAGGCCGAGCACGGACAGCGCGCCCTCGAAGCGGGTCAGGCCCAGCAGGGCCTTGAGCGCGGTGGTCTTGCCGGCGCCGTTCGGGCCGATCAGGCCCACGATGCGCCCCGGCTTCACCGTGAAGGAAACGCCGTCGAGTGCGCGGGTCGCGCCGAAGCTCTTGCCGAGCCCGCGCGCCACGATCAGGTCAGTCACGCTCGCCTCCCTCAGCCGCGTCCGGCTCCGGCCCGCCCTTCAGGGACGACGCCGGCGCCCGCGGAAGCTTGTCGAGGTGGTCCAGCAGCTCCTTCGGTTCGAAGCCGAGGCGCTGGATGCGGCCCGCGATCCTGGGCCACTCTTCCTCGAGGAAATGCTGGCGCTCGTCCTTGAGCAGCGCGCGGCGCGCGCCTTCCGTCACGAACATGCCGCGTCCGCGGCGCTTCTCGACCAGCTGCTCGTCCACGAGCTGCTGGTATCCCTTCAGCACCGTCAGCGGATTGAGCCGGTACTCGGCCGCGACGCTACGGACCGACGGCAGCGGGTCGCCGTCATTCAGCACGCCCTCCAGGATCATCGCCACCACGCGATCGCGCAGCTGGCGGTAGATGGGCAGGCTATCGTTCCAGTTGGTGTCCATGCCGCGCCTGAGTGAGCTGGCCCGCTACCAGACTACTTTAGCAGAGCACCTGCTGACGAACCGTTAAGGCTCGTCTTGGGCGGCCCCGCCTTGGCGACGGCGTAGGCAATGCGCTTGCCCGTCACCGTGATCTCCGGCAGCTCCACCGCCGCCATCAGCGCGTTCGTCATCGTCTCGCGCTTGGCAACCACGGTGATCTCCGGCAGCGTCACGGCGGCACGCTCTGTCCCGCCAAGCATCGTGAGTTCGCCGATTTCCACGGTGCCGCGGGGGGCCGAAGCGATGTGGGCCTGGTCCAGCACCAGGCCGCCGAAGGACACGACTGCGACCGCCGCGATTGCGCTGACCGCCTTGCGAGTGTTTTCTGCAACCATCGTGAACATGACCTTCTCCTTTCCTTTCGTTTCGTTTCCAGATCGGGCCGGCTCTCGCACCGGGTTCCGATGTACTGATGTGCTCATCTGGTGTTGTAGTTAACTATAACACTGACTCCATTGCAAGTACTTTTTGAGCAGGTAATTCGGGATCTCAAGTTTTTCTTTGTTTATTAGCCACTTACAGACTCGCGAGTCCTGCTCTTGAAGCCCTTGCAAGACCTGGCGCACCGCCGATACCCCGTTTCTGCGCAGCTGGGGCAGCGGTTCAGAACACCCGGACCTGATCAGGACGTGCAGGCGAGAAACGCCGGAGCCATGCGGCGTGGAGTCGCCGCGGCGGGAGGCCAGGAATGCGGACGCAGAACGGATACTGCGCGATGCCGGAGGCGATGCGAGCCCTGACGGCGGAACCGCCAGCTAGAAATCAGGCCCTCAGAACGGCAACCTGCCGGGCACTCTTACGCCGCCGTGCCTTCGCCGCCCGTCCGCGTGGGCGCACATTTCGGGCGCCATCGGGCAAGACAGTCCGACGCCCATGGTAGAACGTGGGCACTTAACCGAAAGGAGCGCCTGCATTGAGCACGCTCAGCCGCCCACGCTGGACCCACATCGCACTGCCGTCCTGCGATATCGACCAGTCCATCTCCTGGTACGAGAAGTTCACCCCGCTCGTCGTGGTGGAGCGCTTTCAGGATGCGATGGGACGCAGCGCCTGGCTCGGCCACGAGGGTCAGGCCGATCCGCCGTTCGTGCTGGTCCTCGTCATGTTCTACGCCGACCGCGGCAAGAAGCAGCCGCAGCTCGCGCCGTTCGCGCACATCGGCGTCGAAGTCCCGACCGCCGCGGAACTCGAATCCATCGCGGAGGAAGCCAAGCGCTGCAACTGCCTTGCGATGCCGCCCACCCGGCTGCCGCCCCCGGTAGGCTATGTCTGCATGCTCGACGATCCTGACGGCAATCGCATCGAGATCTCGCACAATCAGCAGGTCTATCAGAAGGTGCAGGAGCGCTGGCGGCGGACCGGCGCGTGACTGAAGGCATGGGGCCCGCGGCCCTCGTTCGGGCCTATCTGGCGGCGCTCAATCGCGGCAGCATCGACGACGCCGTCGCCTGCGTCGGCGAAGGATTCGTCAACGAGCATCTTTCCGCGCTCGGCAAGACGGTGGTCGGCCGCGAAGCTTATCGTGCGCGGCTGACGGCGTTTCTCGCGGAGTTTCCCGGACTGCAGTACGAGGTCGAAGAACTCATTGCCGATGGCGGTCACGTCGCCGTCGCCTATCGCATGACGGCTCGCTGGCGCGCTCCGGGAACGGACGCCGGAACCGGGCGCCCGTTCAGCATCCGCGGCATGTTCCATTTCGTGGTCGCGGTCGGCCAGATCGTGCATCGCGCCGACTACTGGGACAGCGCCGATTTCCTGCGCCAGGTCGCCGATGAGCGCACGGACCGAGCCTGAGTTCTCGCTGCGCCCGCCCGGCGGACGCCCGGCCCGCCGCATCGCATCCGTCAGGGCTTGAGCAGAATCTTGCCGGTCACGTCGCCGGCTTCCATTCGCCGCTGGGCCTCCGCAGCCTCTGTCAGGGAGAACTCCGAATCGATGGTCTGCCGGAATCCGCTCTTCCAGTAGAACTCGAGCATGCTCGCAAACTCCTCGTGCCGATAGACATCGGAACCCAGGATGCGCGTTCCCATGCGGTGCAGATTCGCGAGTTCGACCGTCACTTTCGGCCCGGTCGTCGCGCCGCAGCTCACCAGCCTGCCCCGCGGCCGCAAGGCGCCGACCGATATGTCCCAGAGTGCGGGCCCGACATGGTCGAATATCATGTCCGCGCCGCGGCCCCCGGTGACTTCGCGCGCCCACTCGGCGAGCCCGGTTTCTGCCATGACCACCGCGTGATCGGCGCCGATGCCGAGCGCATAGCGCCGCTTGCGTTCGGTGCGCGCGGTCGCGAGCACCGTCGCGCCGAGCTTCTTGGCAAGCTGTATCGCGGCCGACGAGACTCCGCCGCCCGCGCCGTTGACCAGCACGGTCTCGCCGGCCTTCAGTTCGCCCACCTCCGAGAGCGCATGCCAGACGAGCGCGTAGCAGGTCGGAATGCAGGCCGCCTGCTCGCAGGAGAAGCCCGCGGGGATCGCGTGCACGTGCGACGCGGGCGCCGCGCAGAACTCGGCATAGCCGCCGTCGAGCGAGGCGCCGATGACGCCGAGCAGACCGTAGCGATCGTCCATGCCGCGAAATCGCGAGTCGCCGCGCACGCCCGTCATCGACGGATCGATGACGACGCGGTCGCCGGTCGCGATGCCTTCGACCTCGGCACCGACCGCGACGACCTCGCCCGCCACGTCCATGCCGGCGATGTGCGGCATTCGATAGCCCGGCAAGGTGAAGGCGCCCGCCCGCTGGATCACGTCGAGGCGGTTCACACCGCAGGCCGCGACGCGGACGACGACGTCCGCCGGCCCCATCTCTGGATCGGGGGCCTCTTCGTAGCGGATCACTTCAGGTCCGCCGTGCTGGCTGTACCGTGCCGCTCGCATGCGCCAAATTCCTATTCGCGCGTATAGCCCGGGGGAATCGCGGGGTCCTTGCCCGCCTTGACCCAGAGCACGATCTCGTTGTCCCAGGGATCGCGAAATGCGTGGTTATAGCCGTTGAATTCCTTCCAGTAGTGATCGCGCCACAGGATCTCCGCGCCGAGTTCCTTCGCGGTCGCCAAGATGCGGTCGACGGTGTCGTCCGCGCTGACCAGAATCCAGACCCGCGCCTTGCGGCACGCCCGGCCGAGCCCGCGCGGCTCGACGCCTTCCGGCCGCGGATGCGGCCGCGCGTTCTTCGCGTTGAAGATGCCGATGTGAAGATTGCCGATCTCACTCGGCGCACCGTCCGGCTTCAGGAAATTCTGCCCGGGGACCATGCGGTGAAACACATCGGCGGGACGCGGCTCATGCTTCCAGCCGAATACTTTCGCGTAGAACTCGCCCGCGGCCTGCGGATCGTCGGACGCGAGATCGACGAAGATCAGTGTATTGGGGTACGCCATGCCAGTGATCGCTCCTTCAGTGTGGATAGCAGTCATGACTACGTGACAAGCCACGCGCAGCGCGCGGGCACGCCGGACCGGGCGAGCAGCCCGCGGCTCGCCTCCTGAACCCGCCGGTACAGCTCGCTCTCGTCCAGAAGCGTCGAACGGTAATCGTCCACCACCCGGACGCCGTCCACCCAGACGCTGTGCACGCTGCGACCGTCGGCCGACCAGACCAGCTGATGGAGCGGGTTGAGGAACGGCCGCCACTCCGGTCGATCGGTGTCATGCAGGACGAAGTCGGCCTTCTTGCCGGGTTCGAGACTGCCGATTTCGTGCTGCAGATTCATGAGGCGCGCGGCACCCGCTGTCGCCATCGCCAGCACCTCGTGCGCACCGAAGATCCGGCCGTCCTGCGCGGTGTCCTTGAAGAGCGCCGAGGCCAGGGCCATCTGCGGCATCAGATCGGACGAGCCGCCGTCGGTCCCGAGCGCCATAGGGATCCCCGCGGCCCGCATCTCCGGAAATCGCCCGATACGCGCGAGCCCGAAGGCGCCGCGTAACGCCGCCAGCGGACAGACGACGGCATTCGTTCCGGTCGCGGCCAGCAGCTCGACCTCCCGCCGATCGAGGTGCACGACGTGCGTCAGCGACAGCCTCGAACCGAGGACACCGATGTGCGCGAGATGCTCGATCGGGCGCCGCCCGCAGTGCGCGAGATACCAGTCAGGATCCGACGGATAAGGGCTCATGTGGGCCGATACGATGGCGTCGTGCCGCTCCGCCAGCCGCTTCGCGGCCTGCCAGACCTCGTCGGTATTGGTCGCATGTCCGACCAGCAGCGGCCAGGCCGCGACTTTCGCGCCGCTCCCGCCCGGATGGCGGGCCATCTGGTCTTCGAGCGCGCGGACGGCGCGGTCGGTGGCCGCCGCCGGGTCCCCGCCGTCGTGCACCCGGCCCTCGATCCACGCGCCCACCCGGCCGCGGATGCCCGTCCGCGCCAGCCCGTCGATGACCGCATCGAGATGACGGATGGTGCCCGCCTCGAGAAAACAGGTGGTGCCGGAGCGCAGCATCTGCAGCGCCGCCAGCTGCGCGGACAGATGCTCGTCCGCGGCCGAATGCGCGAGGAAGCGCGGCATGACCCAGCGCGAGAAGCGTTCCTCGATGCCCGCGTCCAGGTCGTCCGGCACGTAGCCGCGGGTCAGCGGATCGCCCGTGATGTGAATATGGGCGTCGATGAATCCGGGCGTGACGACGAAGCGGCGCCCGTCGATGAATTCGCGCGGCGCGAAGCCTGCCGCGATATCGCGGCTCGCGCCCACGCCGACGATGCGGTCGCCGCGAATCGCGAGCGCACCGTCCGAGATGATGCGGCACCCGGCATCCAGGGTGACGAGGACCGCGCCGGCAATCAGGGTGTCCGCCGGCTCGGGCGCGGATTTGTCGGTGTTCGTCACCGGGGTTTCACGCCGGCGACCTGCCGGTACTCCCGGGGAGACACGCCATACTCCTTGTGAAACACCCGGCTGAAATGCGCCGAACTGTTGAAGCCCCAGCGGAAACAGATCTCCGAGATCGACAGCTCCGCATGCAGGGGGCTGATCAGGTCCGCCCGGCAGCGGTCGAGGCGGCGCGTTCGCAGATAGTGGCTGAAACTGTTGCCCGCCTTGGCGAAGAGCTTTTGCAGGTAACGCGTCGAAACCCGCTCGCGCTCCGCGACCATGCCGAGCGTCAGACCGGGATTGCCGAGCACCGACTCGATGCCCTGGCAGATGCGGTGCAGCCGGGATGCCTTGGCTCCCGCGACGCCGCCGAGCGCAAACGCCTCCCGCTCGCCGCGCAGGGCGGTGATCAGGAACTCGGTCACGGCGAGTTCCACGGGACGCAGCTCCTCCGAGGAAATCTCATCGATGACTTCGGCCAGCGACCGCAGCATGCTGGAAAAAACCCGGCTGATGCCGGACTGGCCGCGCAGGCAACCGAGCCGCAGCGACAGCGGCGCAAACACGCGCGGATTCAGCGTCAACTTCTGGACATTGACGAACAGCTGGCGGAAGTTGGTCGAGAAACGCAGACTCGCGTCGGCGAAAGTCGGGCCGTAGGCGATGTCGCCCGGCGCCAGGTCGATCGAACGATCGTCGAAACCCAGCCGCGCGCTGCCCTCGATGAGGAGCGTGAGCCAGATGGCGGCGGGCTGGTCGAGATAGCGGCCGCTGATCTCGTGCGGCTCCGCTTCCACCAGCGCGAACTGCATGCCGAACGGCGACTCGATGCAGGAGATGCTGCCGCGGAATCCGCCCGCGCCCGACAGCTTGCCGACCGGCAGCCGCAGCCTGCCCATCATCTCCCGCCAGCACCGCTGCTGCCGGTGCTGCGGAATGGTACGCGTCGTGAAGTGCCAGGCTTTCAAGGGTGGACAACCCGCGGCCGGCGCGGATTTTGGTAGTAAGATGCCCGTCGACGATGGGCGAACGCATTGCAAGTTTTCGGGCGCGTCTCGCGGCCGGCGCGCCGCTCATCGGATGCTTCGTCAAGACGCCGTCGCCGATCGTCTGCGAAGTGCTCGCCCGCGCGGGACTGGATGTCCTTTGTCTTGACGCCGAGCATGCGCCTTTCGGGCGCCGCGAGATCGACGGCTGCCTCGCCGTGCTCTGCGCCTCTGACCAGCCATCGCTGGTGCGGGTCGCCACCGGCACGGCGGCGGAGATCCAGGACGCACTCGACGGCGGCGCGACGGGCATTCTGGTGCCGCACGTCACCGGCGCCGCCCAGGCTGCAAGCCTCGCCCGGGCCGCGCGTTTCGGGGCGGGCGGGCGCGGATACTCGGGCTCGACGCGCGCTGCGGATTACGGTGTCCGTGACATGACCGGGTACCTCGATGCGAGCGACGCACAGGTCACGCTGATCGTTCAACTCGAGGACCTTCGCGCGCTCGAAGCGGCGTCCGCGATCGCCGCGGTCGAGGGTGTCGACGGTATCTTCGTCGGGCGCATGGATCTGGCCGCCGCGCTGGGCAAGGATCCGCTCGCCGCCGAGGTCATCGACGCGGTGGCGGCCGCGTGCGCCGCCGGCCGCCGGGCGAACGTCGCAATCGGCATGTTCACGCCGCGACATGAGGAGATACCGCGCTGGCACGCCGCGGGCGCAAGCCTGTTCCTGCTGGATTCCGACCAGGGATTCGTCCTCGCGGGAGCGCGCCGGCTGGCAGCCGCCTTCCGCGAGCATTGCGGCGAGGATCGTTAACTGGCCTAGCGCTCACCGAAGCCGCCGCCTCCCGGGGTCTGCATCAGGATTTCATCCTGCGGCGCCATGGCGCGCTTGTGCGCCTCGAGGCTCGGTTGACCGTTGATCAGGAACTGCCCGGGCGCTCCCGGTTCTCCGCCGAGGAGGCCTTGCGCCTGAGAATACAACCGGCTCGGGATCGCATTGAGCAGCCATTCCCGGCCGGAGCGCATGCGAAAGCCGATGCGCTGGCCGTCCCCGCCCCGCTGCCTGCCCCCACCGCCGGTGCCGCGCGCCAGCTCCTTGCAGGTGAATTCGATCGGCATTGAGGCTTCCAGCACCTCGATCGGCACCGCCGAGACGCCGGTGGGATAGCAGGTGGCCGACAGGCCGTCCTTGGTGGCCCGCGCACCCATGCCGCCGGAGTAGTTGAACATCGAGCTGGTGAAAGGACGATCGTGCCGGTCGCGGCCCTGGATCTGCATGGTCCACACGGCGCCGGAACCCTCCGCCAGGACGCGCTCCGGAATGACCTGCGCAAAGGCCTTGAGGATCGGGAACGGGACGTACATGCCGACCACGTGGCGCGCATTGACGGGCACCGGATATTTGGCGTTGACGATGCAGCGGTCCGGTAATTCGACTTTGATCGGTGCAAGGCTGCCGGCATTGTTGGGCAGATCCGGGTCGAGCAGCGTGCGCACCGCGAACGTGCTGTAGGCATGCGTATAGGCCCTGACGACATTGATGCCGTGCCGGCTCGGTCCCGAGCTGCCCGCGAAGTCGATGGTGACCTCGCCCTGCCGGGCGTCGATCGTGACGGTGGCGCAGAGCTTGATCAGGTCCCCGCCCGGCACGTCGAAGCTCGTCTCGCCGTGGTAGCTGCCGGCGGGCAGCCTGCGGATGGAGTCACGGGTCGCCTGCTCGGAGCGCGCCAGGATCTCCGCCGACAGCTCTTCGATGTCGTCGAGTCCGCAGCGGTTGCACATCGCGTTCAGCCTTTCGCCGCCGATTCTGCCGCTCGACACCTGGGCCGCCAGGTCGCCGAAGATCGCGTCGGGCGTGCGCACGTTGCGTCCGATCATGCGATGCAGCGTCTCGTTCGGCAGGCCGCTCTCGTAAAGCTTGAGCACCGGGATCCAGAGGCCCTCCTCGTGGACGTCGCGCGCGCCCGCACCCACGCCGTAGCCGCCGATGTCGGTATGGTGAATCGTCGAGCCGCAGTAGCCGATCAGCCGGTCGGCGCGGAAGATCGGCGTCAGCACGGTGATGTCGAAAAAGTGGCCCGCCGAGAGCCAGGGATCATTGGTGATCAGGACGTCACCCGGGCGGAGCCGCTCGGGCGGAATGACGCGAACCATGTTGCCGGCCGCGGCGCCGAGCGAGTTGATGTGGCCGGGCGTGCCGGTGATCGCCTGCGCGACCATGCGCGCTTCCGAGTCGAACAGCGCGGTGGCAAGGTCGCCGGCTTCGCGCACGATCGGGCTGAACGCGATGCGCTGCAGCGCCCGCGCCTGCTCGCTGACGATGCTGATCAGGTTGCCCCAGCGGATCTCGAGCTCGATGCCGTCCATCTCAGGCCTGCCTGGCGTCCGGACGCGTCGCGACCAGACAACCGTCCGCGAACACCGTCAGCGTCCAGCCCGCCAGCACGAAGATCGTCGTCTCGCGCTCCTCGACGATGACCGGCCCGGCTAGCGTCTGATCGACGGCAAGCGCGTCGCGGTCGTAGACGGCGACTTCCATCGCCCCGCCGTCGAGGCTCACGCGGCGGGCCGTGCGGGGGGCGCCGGCGCGTCGCGCAAGCGCGCCGCTGAAATCGCGCGCGGCCGTGCTGCCGTGCGCGGCGACGCGCCAGCTCACGACTTCGACGTCCATCTCGTCGAGCCGCACGCCGTAGAGCGCCTCGTAGGCGGCGTCGAAACGGGACCGCAGCCGCTCCACATCGTGCTCGCGCGCAGGGTTGCCGTCGAGCGGCACGGTCACTTCGGTCTGCTGGCCGAAGTAGCGCATGTCCGCCGAGTAGTCGTATGCGATGCCGTCCGGTGCGATGCCGGCCTCGAGCAGCGCGTCGCGGCCCTCTTGCAGCATCTCCCGGAGCAGGCCGCCCGCCGTGTCCCAGTCGATGTCGCTGAGCCGGCACAGTCCCCCGCGCGCCAGGTCGAGCCGCACCGGCGTGACCAGCGTTCCGACGGCGCTGAACACGCTCGCCCGCGGCGGGTAGATCACCCGCGAGCTGTCGAGCCGCCCGGCGACGTAACAGGCGTGAATCGGACCGGCGCCGCCGA
>JBQTKI010000095.1:0-5674 GCA_052386275.1 Gammaproteobacteria bacterium | reverse complement strand
CGGGGGCGGCGCAGGCCGCGGATTCTGATCCGCGACGAGCCATGGACGCCGCGCGCGGCTGGGTCGCCGCTCAGGAGGCGGCGATCGTCAGCGAGCTGCGCGAACTCGTCGCGCTGCCGAACGTCGCCGACGATCACGCCGACATCCGCAGGAACGCGGAGCTGCTGGTCAAGATGCTGCAACGACGCGGCATCGCCGCGCGCATCCTCGAGACCCCGGGCGCGCCGGCGTCCGTTTTTGGGGACCTGAAAACTGCGGGCGCGAAAAAGACGCTGCTGTTCTATGCACACTTCGACGGCCAGCCGGTCGGCCCGCCCGAGCGCTGGGCAACGCCCGCCTTCGAACCGACGCTGCGCGCCGGCAAGCTCGAGGACGGCGCGCCGGTCGTCGCCTGGGCCGATGCGAAATACCCGCTGCCCGACGACTGGCGCATCTACGCGCGCGCGGCGAGCGACGACAAGGCGCCAATCGTCGCCGTACTGGCCGCGATCGACGCACTGCGCGCGGCGCGCATCCCGCTTTCGGCCAATCTGAAGTTCTTTCTCGAGGGCGAGGAGGAAGCAGGCTCGCCGAATCTCGTGCGCACGCTTTCCGCGAACCGGGAACTCCTGGCCTCCGACCTCTGGATCTTTGGCGACGGGCCGATCGACCCGCGCGGGCTGCCGCGGCTCGCGCTCGGCGTGCGCGGCATCATGACTTTCCGCTTGACCGTCTTCGGCCCGGCGACCAGCCTGCACTCCGGCCACTATGGCAACGTGGCGCCGAATCCCGCCGCGCGGCTTGCGGAACTCATCGCCTCGATGCGCGCGCCGGATGGGAACATCACAATCGCGGGCCTTGAGAAACCCCCGCCGTCCGAGTCGCAACGGGCGCTCGCGCGCGAGGCCTTCGATACGGCCGGCATGCTCGCGGGCGTCGGTACCAGCGCGACCGAGAGCGGCCTCGAATACGGCGAATCCATCCTGCGGCCGGCCCTCAACGTGACGCAGCTGCTTTATGGTGGTCCGGGCGCACAGCGCAATGCCATCGATCCCCAGGCCAGCGCCGGTTTCGACCTGCGCCTTACACCCGGCATGACGCTCGCAAGTGCGCGTGCATCCGTTGAGGCGCACGTGCGCGCTCAGGGTTACCTGCTGCTGGATCGTCCGCCGACCGCGGAGGAGCGCCGGAAGCACCCGCGCCTCGCGCGCCTGGAGTGGGGCGAGGATGGCTATGTTTCGTCCGTCGTCTCGCCGGAGCATCCAGGGGTCGCGCGCGTCATCCAGGTCATGCGCGCGGCGACCGGCGGCGGCGTGCGCATCGCGCCGTTGATGGGTGGAAGTCTGCCGCTCGCGCCAATAGGCGAAGTCCTGGGCGTGCCGTGCGTGATCGCGCCGATCGTGAACGCGGACAACAGCCAGCACGCCCCCAACGAGAACCTGCGCATGAAGGAATTCCGCCGCGGCATCGAGCTCTATGCCGCCCTGCTCGCGCTCGCGGGAGAGGACTGGCCATCCCGCTGAGCGCCGTCAGGCGAGTGCCGACGGGCCACCGGTTCGCGGGCGTGCTCACATCTTGGGCGTGGCGAATGCCGCGCGGTCCGGATGGCGCCGGCGCATCCAGAAATAGACCGGAAGCCCGGCGAGGGAGAGTCCGAACGCCCACAGGAAGGGCTGGAGTCCCACGCCGAAGAATGCGAATGCGGTAAAGGCGAGCCCGCCGGCGCCCGCCAGCCACAACGCGGGCGGAGCGAGACCAGGGCCGCGCTTCCAGAGCAGGAACATCGCGATCGCGCAGCAGGCATACAGCGGCAGGTTGGCGGCGGTCACGATCACCGACAGCAGCGTGTAACCCTGCACCAGCGAGTCGCTGTAGTTCATCAGCCCGATGAAGGTCGCAAGCGCGCCGATGACCAGCAGCCCCACCCAGGGCACGCCAAAGCGGTTGGCCTGGCCCATCGCCTCGGGCATGAGTCTCTTGATGGCGAGCGTGCGCGCGAGTTCCGCGACCACCAGCGTCCAGCCATTCAGGCAGCCGAGCCCGCTGATGACGACGAACAGCGCGAGCCAGCGCCCGTAACCGGGGCCGAGCAGGCGGTCGAGAATCGTCACGAACGGCGCATCGGAGGCCGCGAGCTGCGCCTGCGGCACCACCAGCATGCCGATCGCGACGGCGGCGACATAGACGATCGCGACGATGAGCGTCCCGATCAGCGTGGCGCGCGGGATGGTGCGCTCCGGATCGCGGGCGCGGCCCGCGGCGACGGTCGCGGATTCGAAGCCGAGCATCGCGTAGAGCGCGATGGACGCCGCCGCCATCGAGGCCGGCAGCCCCACCGCCGGAGTCGTGGGCAGGTTTGCCGCGTACGCCGCGGGCCCGGAGAGAATCGCGGCGGCGCCGATCACCAGGACGAGCACGAGTGGCACGAGCTTCAGCAGCGACGTGATCACCTGGACGCGGCCGCCGCTCCGGACGCCCAGCAGGTTGACGCCGACGAACAGCCACATGAACGCGACGGTCAGCACCGCCGGCGGGAATACCTGCGATGCGGGAAAGGCGGAGATGAAGTAGCCGACGACCGCGACCGCGAGCGTCGGAAGAGTGACGACGGTTGAGATCCAGTAGCTCCAGATCGCGGCGAAAGCGACCGGCTCGCCGAGCGTGCTGCGCACGTAGTCGAACGGCCCGTCCGCCTGCGGCATCCGCCGCGCGAGGGCCGCGAACACGAGCGCGAGGCTGCTGCAGCCGGCAATCACCGCGAGCCAGCCGGTCAGCGCATTCAACCCGAAAGGCGCAAGCGCCGCCGGCTGCATGAAGATGCCCATGCCGATCGTGTTGCCGATCACGAGGGCCGTGCACATCCAGAAGCCGAGCTGGCGCGTTTCCATGGTTCAGTCTCCGGGATCGAAGAGGCGGCCTTCCTTGATCACGCCGGAGACGTGCTCCAGGCGCGTGACGTCGGCCATGGGGTCGCCGGGCACCGCGATCAGATCCGCGTAGCGGCCGGGTGCGATCGAGCCGAGTTCCTGCGCGCGGCCGAGCGTGGCCGCGGCGTCGAGGGTCGCGGCACGGATCGCCTGGATCGGCGTCATGCCGTTCTTGACCATATACGCGAACTGCTTGGCGTTATCGCCATGCGGGAAGATGCCGGCGTCGGTGCCGTAACCGATGCGCACGCCGGCCTTGACGGCCTTCGCGAAACCGGCGCGCTGAATGTCGGTGGTCTCGCGGTTCTTGCGCAGGATCTCCTCCGACCAGCCGTCGCGGCGGCCGACCTCCTCGGTGTAGTCGCCGTTGTAGACATCGGCGACCAGCCAGGTGCCGCGCTCTTTCATGAGCCGGATGCCCTCGTCGTCGAGGTAGGAGGCGTGCTCGATCGAGCGCGCACCGGCGCGAACCGCGTTCTTGATGCCTTCAGCGCCGTGCGCATGCGCGACGACGTAAGTGCCGGCACTGGCGGCTTCCTCGACCGCGGCGTGGATCTCGTCCTCCGAGTACTCCGGGGCGGAAGGCGTGGTGCCCGCGGCGAACACGGCGCCCGTCGCGATGATCTTGACGAAATCGGCGCCGTTCGCGAGCAGCTCCCGCACGCGGTAGCGCACCTCCTGCTCGTCGTTCGCGACGCCGCGCCGCATCTCGTCGGGCACCAGCGTACCTTCCGGCAGGCCGGTGACTTCGCCGCCGCCATTCGTGATCGTGACATAGGCGCCGGCTACGAACATGCGCGGGCCCTCGACCAGGCCCGCGTTGATCGCGTTCCTGAGCGCCACGTCCACGTGCGCGCGGTAGGTGCCGACGTCGCGCACGGTCGTGAAGCCGGCGGCCAGCGTCGCCCGTGCGTGCGCCGCGCCGATGAGCGCGTCGCGGGCGGCGGAACTGGAAAGCGGCGCCGCCACGTCGGCGGAGCTGATGTCGCCCACGAGGTGCGTGTGCAGGTCGATGAGGCCCGGCAGCACCGTGTACGCCGACCAGTCGATGAGCTGCGCTCCGCCGCGCGAGCCCACGCCCCAGGGCGTGACCGAAATGATGCGCCCGTCATCGATGCGGATCGCCTGGTCCAGCAGGTAGCGCCCCTGCTCGACGTCCAGCAACCGCCCGGCGCGCACGACCACGGGCTGGGCGGCGGCGGCGGCCGTCAACGTGGCCAGCAACAAGGCGAAACCCGGGCGCAGGAACTTCATGCAGGGACCTCCGTCTCGCGCGCGTAGTCCTCGAGCAGCAGGCGGTGGAAATGGGCGACCGTACCCTCGTGCCGCGGGCAGAGCCGCCCCGGGTCATAGAACCCGGAAGCCAGGCCCAGCTGGACCTGCTCGCAGATCGCGCCGTCCTCGACTTGCACGCGGTCGGTGAACGCGAGGTCGGCGGCGATCCGCGCCTCGGCCTGCGGATCGGGCAGGTAATAGTAGTGGAATTCGACGCGGCAGCGCTCGAGGCCCGCCGGCAGCACGCGGTTCGTCTGCAGCCGGCCCGGCATCACGTTCAGCATCGTGTTCGGGTACAAGAAGTAGTAGAAAGCGTGGCCTTCTCCGTAGGTGGCTCCGTCCGCCGCGACCGGCGAATGCTGCAGCGAATGCCAGCGCGCGGTCTCGGTGTGGTAGCTCCGGTAGTCGAGCGCCTGCGTCAGGCCGGGATGCACGTACGGCAAGTGGTAGCCCTCGACGTAGTTGTCCACGTACACCTTCCAGTTGCAGGCCACTTCGTAATTGCGGCTGTGCACATGGCGCATGGGCGCGAAGTCGGCGGGCGCGATGCGCTCGGCGATTCCCGCGACCACTTCCGGGAACTGCACGGGCGTGGCCGCGAGCGACACGAACACGAGCCCGAGCCATTCTGCGACCGCAAACAGAGGCAGCCGCACGTCGCGCGGATCGAAGCCGGTCGCATCCTGCATCTCGGGCGCGCGCTTCAGGCGCCCGTCGAGACCGTAGATCCAGCCGTGGTAGCGGCAATGCAGCATGCGCGCGCCGCGGCCATTTGCCAGCGCAAGCGGGCCCGCGCGGTGGCGGCAGACGTTCGGGAACGCGCGCAGCACGCCGTCGTCGCCGCGCACCACGATGACCGGCGCATCCGCGATGCGCGTGACGACGTGATCGCCGGCGCCCGCGAGATCCGATGCATGCGCCACGAGCTGCCAGCCGCGCGCGTGCACCGCGCGCATGTCAGTCGCCAGCCTGTCGGCGCCCAGATAGAATGCCGGCGGCAACGCCGTTGGCGGCGTTCCGGTCACCATCGGACGGGTCATGAAGAGCATCCTGACATTTTTGATGGCCTTTGCGACAGCCGCCTGCATGGCGGGGCCCCGCGCACGCGACCTTGGCGTGCCCTTCGAAGGAGAACCCGGGCCGCTGAATGCCATCACCGACGTCGCCGGCGTCACGGTCGGGCACACGACGCTGATTGAGGACCTTGCCGACGGGCGCAAGGTGCGCACCGGCGTCACTGCCGTCCTGCCGCGCGGCCGCGACAGCTTCTCCACGCCCGTCTTCGGCGGCTGGCATTCCCTGAATGGCAATGGCGAAATGACGGGAACCGCCTGGCTCGAGGAATCCGGCGAGCTCGACGGGCCCGTGATGATCACGAACACGCACAGCGTCGGCGTCGTGCGCGATGCCGTCATCGCCTGGCGCGTGGGCCAGGGCGATGCCGGCGCCGACGGCTACTGGTGGTCGCTGCCGGTGGTCGCGGAGACCTGGGA
>JBQTKI010000094.1:0-14612 GCA_052386275.1 Gammaproteobacteria bacterium | reverse complement strand
GCGCTCGCCGACCTCGCGGACCAGCTGCGCCTGCGCGAGGCGGACGTGCTGGGATCGGGCCGCGGCGCGCAGGTCGCATTCGAGCTGGTCGCACTGCGCCCGCCGCTGGTGCGCAGGCTCGTGCTCGTGGGACTGATCCCCGTGCCGGCGGGGATGTCGAAGCCGGTGCTGGAGCTGGCGTCGAGCCCGGCTCAATGCGCGGACGACGCGCACTCCGCGATGGTCGCCGAGATCCGCGCCTTTCTCGACCGTTAGGCGGCTTCAGCGCGCGCCGGTCGCGCGAACGCGAGCGCGAGGAGCACCGCGATCACCGCCGGGAGCGCGGCGAGGTTGAGCCAGCTCCAGCCCAAGGCCGCGAGCGCAGCACCCGCGGCGAGCGAAGCCGCCGCCTGCGCCGCGAACACCAGGAAATCGTTCAGCGTCTGGGCCTGGATGCGCTCGTGCGGCCGGTAGCTACGGGTGAGGAGCGTGGTGGCGGCGACGAACATGAAGTTCCAGCCGACGCCGAGCAGCGCAAGCGCCCAGAAATAGTGCAGCACCGCGTGGCCGGAGAAGGCGGCGACCGCGATGCAGGCGAGCATCAGCACGGAACCCGCGGCGATCACCGGCCGGTCGCCGAAGCGCGCGATGATCCAGCCGGAGGCGAGCGAAGGCAGGTACATCGCGAGCAGGTGCGCCTGGATCACGCGCGCCGTCGCGACTTCGCCGTGACCGTCCACCACGTGCATGCTGATGGGTGTGGCCGTCATGATGAAGCTCATCGCCGCATAGGACACGAGCGCAGCGAGCACGGCCACCCGGAACTCCGGCTGTGCCGCGATATCGGCAAGCCGGCGCGGCGGCTCGGTGCCGGCGGCCGAGGCGACGGCTGCGCCGGGCGCAAGGCGCGAGAGCAGGAGCGCCGAGAACACGTAGAGCGCGCTGCCCGCGTAGAACGAGCCCGCGTACGGCGCTCCGTCCACGAGGTCTGCCGCGCGCACCGCGACCTCGGGCCCGAGCCAGGCGGCGGCGAGCGCGCCCGAGAGCACGACCGCGATCGCGCGGCTCGCGCGCTCCGGTTCGACATATTCGACCGCGGCGAAGCGGTACTGCATCACGACCGCGTTGTTGGCGCCCGTCATGAACGCCGCCGCGCAGAATCCGGTGAAACTCCCCTGGGCGACTGCCGCTCCGGCGGCCGCGCAGCCGGCTGCGGCCAGGAGCGCGCTGCCGGCGAATACCGCGCGCCGGCCGTGGCGCCGGATCAGCGCGCCCGCCGGCACCACGCCCGCGGCGAGCCCCAGGATCAGCACCGAGACCGGCAGCGTCGCGAGCGAAGGGGAGGGCGCGAGGCCTGCGCCGATGATCCCGCCCAGCAGGACGAACAGGAAGCTGCCGGACATGCAGAGCGCCTGCGTCGCCGACAGCGCCCATACCTGTTGCATGCGCGCCATCGTACACAAGCAGGCCCGGGGAACCCGGGGATGTGACGCGGGTCACAGTTGGGCGGGGCAAGTGTCCGGAATACTTCAAATGGGCCGGCTTCCGCCCCGGGACATAATGAAGCCGGGCCCACACGCTGTGGCGCAGGAAGCACGGTCGGGGATAATAGGCGCATGGACAAGCCGGACCAGGATGCAGGCGATGACGACGGCATCGTCGCCGAGGACGTCACGCAGCTCTTCGAGCACATCGAACTCACCGGTCCCCAGCGCCTGCCCGACGCGCCCGACTGGGAAATGGCAACACCGGCCGCAGAACTCGACGAAGCGCCCATCCTGATCGACGACGGCGGCACCGGCATCCCGGACCTCGACGCCGCGCATGCGACGGCCGAGGACCTCGAGCTCTTCACCGAGACCCAGTACGACGTTGGCCGGCATCTGCCCGTCGGCAACCACCCGGCGGACGCCGCCGCGGAGCACGCGGCTGAGCGCCTGCGCTGGCAGCAGCGGGTCGAGGGCCTGCTGATGAGCCTCGCCGAGCGCGACGAGTTGCTCGCGGAGCGCGAGAAGAGGATCGAGGAACTGACCGCGAAGATCGCGACCATGACGCTCGAGCGCGCGAGCCTTGCCGAGGAACTGCACGACGTGGGTGAGGCGACCGAGTCGCCGGTCGTGGCGGCGAAGTCGGCGCTTGAAGTGGTCCTGGAGCCGGCGGCAGCGCCCATCCCGGCCGACACCACGGCCGAGCTTCCGGCCGCGCGCGAATCGCGCGCCGACACCACGGCGGAACTGCCGGCGATAGGCGAGCCGCGCAAGACTGTCGCGGCCGCGCCGGCGATGCGCCGCTATCTGATCGGCCTCGACCTCGTCGGGGTCGCACATGAGATCGTGCGTCCGCGCATCAACATCGGCCGCACCCATGATAACGACCTGCGCATCCTCGAGCCGACCGTCAGCCGCCTGCACGCGATGCTGACCGTGCGCGGCGGCGAGGCCATGATCGTGGACGCGAACAGCCGCAATGGCGTGTTCGTGAACGGCATCCAGGTGCGCTACGCGAAACTCGAGGACGGCGACGTCGTGACTTTCGGCACCGTCCGCTTCCGCTACCGCATCGGCGGCAGCGCCGCCGGCAGCGCTTACGGCGCGTCCTGACAAAGGGGACGCACCCCTATTCTGGCCACCGCCAGAATAGGGGTGCGTCCCCTTTTCCCGCGATCGGCCTGAGCGCCACGAGCCCGATCAGGCACAGCACCAGCAGTACGACCGTGAACGGCAGCGGCGTGTGCGCCGTGAACGACGCCGCGAGCTGCGTCGCTGCCGCGGCCGTCACCAGCTGCAGGAACCCCAGCAATCCCGAAGCCGCGCCCGCGATGGCGGGGTCGCGCGAGATCGCGCCGATGGTCGCGGAGGGCGCTGCGATCGCATTCGCAAACCCGATTATCATCCCGGGTACGAAAAGCGCCGCCGGGTGGTGCACGCCCGCGGCCGCGAGCGCCACCATTGAGCCGGTGCCGGCGAAGGCGAGCATCGCGCCGCTTCGCATCATGCGCGGGCCGCCGATCCGGCTGGTGACGCGCGCCGCCAGCAGGAAGCCGGCGAAGGACGCGACCGCCGGGAAAAAGAGCAGCAGGCCGAACTTCGCGGGCGACACGCCGAGCACGTCGATCGCGACGTAGGGCGCGCCGGTCACGAACGTGTAGATCATGCTGACCATGCAGGAGCCGAACACGAGGTAGCTGAGGTACTCGCGCGAGCCCAGCAGGCGCCGGTAGGCCGACCAGAACTGGAGCGACGGTCCCGCGGCCGGGTCCGGTGCGCGCGTCTCGCCGAGGTTCCGCGCCGCGAACCAGAGCACCGCGGCGCCGAGGAATGCCGCGAGGCCGAACACCGCGCGCCAGTCCATCCACTCGATCGCGATGCCGCCCAGCATCGGCGCGAACATCGGCGCGAGCAGGATCGCGGTCGCGGTGGCGGCGAGCGCGGAGGCCGCGCGCGCCGGCCCGAAGTGGTCGAGGATGGCCGCGCGCATGACCGACATCGCGGCGCCGCCGCCGAACGCCTGCACCACGCGCGCGAGCACGAGCAGTTCGAGCGAGGGCGCGAAGATCCCGGCGATGCTGCCCGCGACGAAGAGCCCGAGCGAAGCGAGCACGACCTGGCGGCGGCCGTAGCGGTCGGAGAGCGGCGCGATCACGAGATTTCCGAATGCAATTGCGACGATCGAGAGGCTGATCAGAAGCTGCGCCGCCGGCGCCGGCACGCGCATGGCGTCCGCGATCGCGGGCAGGGCGGGCAACAGCACGTGCAGCCCGAAGGTGCCGATCGAGCCGATGATGGCGGAGCCGGCAATCAGCCGGCGCGAGGCGTCGCGTGTCTGCAAGCGGGAGTCCGATCCTGCCGGCATCTTGCGGTGCGGCAGCGCCCGCTGCAACCGCGCGCGGCGGGCGCTTGACAATTGATTAAATAGTTATTTAAATATTGAATCATGAACCGCGACCGTGCCGTGATCTCGCGGGCCGCGCGGGCGCTGGCCAGCCGCCTCGAGGCGTTCCGTCACCTGGTGCAGGCGGGCCCGGCGGGGCTCGCGGCCGGCGAGCTCGCCGGCAAGCTCGGCATTTCGCCGCCGGCGCTCTCGTTCCACCTGCGCGGCCTGGCGCAGGCGGGGCTGGTGCGCGCGCGGCAGCAGGGCCGGTTCGTGTACTACACGGCGGCCTACGACGCGATGCAGTCGCTCGTGGACTTCCTCACCGAGAACTGCTGCGCGGGCTCCGCCTGTGCGCCCGCGCGCAGGCCATCCTCCAGGAGAACCGCATGAAGCGCTTTCACGTCCATGTTTCCGTCCGCGACCTCGAGGGCAGCAAGGCCTTCTACACCCGCCTGTTCGGCGCCGAGCCGGCCGTCGTCAAGCACGACTACGCGAAGTGGATGATCGAGGACCCGCGCATCAACTTCGCGATCTCGACCGGCCGCGAGCGCGGCGGGATCGAGCACCTCGGCCTGCAGGTCGAGAGTGCCGAGGAACTCGCGGAGATCCGCGGCCGGCTGGAGGCCGCGGGCGCCGCGATCGAGGACGAGCCGGGCGCGAACTGCTGCTACGCGCATTCCGACAAGCATTGGACCGCAGACCCGCAGGGCATCGCCTGGGAGTCCTTCCACACGCTCGGCGCGGTCGCGCACTACGGCGACGACCACGGCCCGGCGCCGAGGCAGGAGAGCGCCTGCGGCGCGCAGGGCTGCTGCGCGCGCTGAGGCCGGGATGGGCGAGCCGCCGACGCGCAACGTCCTGTTCATCTGCACGGGCAACAGCGCGCGCAGCATCGTCGCGGAGGCGCTGCTCAATCGCCTGGGCGCGGGCAGGTTTCGCGCCTGGAGCGCCGGCAGCGCTCCCACCGGCCGCGTCAACCCGCGCGCGCTCGACGTGCTGGTGCGCAAGCGCATTGACGCCGCGGGCGCGCGCAGCAAGAGCTGGGACGAGTTCGCGCGCCCGGGCGCACCCGAGTTCGATCTCGTCGTCACGGTCTGCGATCGCGCGGCGCAGGAATCCTGTCCCGCCTGGCCCGGAAGCCCCGCGAGACTGCACTGGAGCATCCCGGATCCGGCCATCGTGGAAGGCAGCGAAGCGGCGAAGATGCAGGCGTTCGAGCGCACTTTTCTTGCGCTCGAGGAGCGCATCCGGGACCTCATCGCCAACTGGTAGAATGGGCCGGGCCGGCGTCCCCGGCACAAGATGCTGGCCGACCTCCTGATTCTGCTGCTGCTGATCCTCGTGAACGGCCTGTTCGCGATGTCAGAACTCGCGGTCTTTTCGTCGCGCGCGACGCGGCTGCGCCAGCTCGCGCTCGCGGGCAGCGGCGGTGCGCGCGCGGCGCTCCGGCTGCTCGACGACCCGACGCGCTTCCTCTCGACGGTGCAGATCTACATCACCCTGATCGGTGTGCTGGCCGGCGTGTACAGCGGCGTGCGCTTCGCCGAGCCGCTCGCCGGCTGGCTCGGGCACTTCGCGATTCTCGAGCCCGTCATCGACTACCTCGACACCGCCTCCTATGCAATCGTCGTGGTCGCGGTCACTTTTCTTTCCCTCGTCATCGGGGAACTGGTGCCGAAGCGCTGGGCACTCACCAACCCGGAGGCAATGGCGTCCGCGCTGGCGCGGCCGATGGAAGTGCTCGCCTGGCTCTCCTATCCCTTCGTCTGGGTGCTGCAGGGCGCGACCGAGCTGGTCGCCGGCGCACTCGGGCTGCGCAAGAGCTCGTCACGCGCCGTGAGCGAGGAAGAAATCCGCTCGATGATCGAGGAGGCGACGCAGACCGGCGTGTTCCAGGTCGCGGAGCACCAGATGATCGAGGGCGTGCTGCGCCTGCCCGACCGCACCGTGCGCACCATCATGGCGCCGCGCGGTGACGTGGTCTGGCTCGATGTCGCCGACGACCGCAAGACGGTCTGGAACGCCGTGCGAACCAGCGGCCACTCGCGTTACCCGGTCTGCCGCGGCCAGCTCGACGAGCTCGTCGGCGTGGTGCTGACCGGCGAGCTCGCGGAATGGCTCGGCGACCCCGCCGCCGGCGACCTGACCGCCCGCCTGCGCGCGCCGCTCATCGTGCACGAATCCACGCGCATCCTCCGGCTCCTCGAGCTGTTCAAGGAGTCCAAGATGCACTTCGCCGTGATCGTGGACGAGCACGGCTCGATCGAGGGCGTGGTGACGCCCACCGACATCCTCACCGCGATCGCGGGCGAGCTGCCCGAGGCCGCGCGCGAGGAGGCGCCGGAGGCGGTCGCGCGGGACGAGCAGTCCTGGCTGATCGACGGGCGCATGCCGATCGACGACGTCGAGCGCCTGCTCGGCGCCGGCAGCATGCGCTCGGGCGACGACTACGCGACGCTCGCCGGCTTCGTGCTGGCGCAGCTCGGCCACCTGCCGTCCGCCGGCGAGAGCTTCCGCTGGCGCGGGCTGCGCTTCGAGGTCGTGGACATGGACGGACGGCGCGTGGACAAGCTGCTGGTGCAGCGCCTCGCGTCCGCCTGAGCGATGGCCTACCAGCCGCGCCGGCCGCCCCGGCACGAGACGCACGAGTTCCGCGGTCTCGCCCATCATCTCGTGCACTGGGGGCCGGATTCGGACGACCCGATCCTGCTGCTGCATGGCTATGCCGACGCGGCCGCGACCTTCCAGTTCGTCGCCGACGAGATCTCGCGGGAGCTGCCGCTCGTCGGCATCGACTGGCGCGGATTCGGGCACACTGCAAGGAGCCCCGCCGGCTGCTACTGGTTCCCGGACTATTACGCCGACCTCGAGCAGTTCATCGAAACGCTGTGCCCGAACCGCCCCGCGCGCCTCGTCGGCCACAGCATGGGCGCGAACGTCGCCATGATCTACGCCGGCACGCGGCCCGCGCGTGTGCGTTCGCTCGTCAACCTCGAGGGTTTCGGCCTGCCGCGCACCACTTCCGACCAGGCGCCGGCGCGCATCGCGAAATGGCTCGACCAGTTGCGCGAGCCCGCGGAGTTCGGCGACTACGAAGACGTCGCCGAGCTCGCCGGGCGCATCCGCAAGCGCAATCCGCGGCTGATTTCCGACCGCGCGCTCTTCGTCGCCGCCTGCTGGAGCGCGCCCAGGCCCGGCGGCGGCGTGCGACTCCTCGCCGATCCCGCGCACCGGCTCGTGAACCCCACCCTGTACCGGCGCGAGGAAATGGAGGCTTGCTGGCGGCGCGTCGAGGCGCCGGTGCTGCTGGTGGTCGGCGACCGTTCGGAGCTCGCATCCCGCCTCGGTCTGGAGGGCGGCGTCGAGACCTTCCGACCATTGTTACAGAAGCTTCACATCGAGGTCGTGGCCGGCGCCGGCCACATGCTGCATCATGAGGAGCCGCGCGCAGTCGCGCGGCTCATCGAATCGTTCCTCGGGGAGGGCTGATGCAAGAGGCTCCGTCCATGCCGCGCGCGCTCGCCTGGATGACGGCGTTGGTGGTGCCGGCGGCGGTGCTCTCGGGCATCGGGCCGCACGACCGCCTGACCTGGTATCTCGAGATCTTCCCGGTGGCGATCGTGCTGCCGCTCTTGTACTTCACCGCCCGACGCTTCCCGCTCACGCCATTGCTGTACTGGTTGATCGGTTTCCATGGCCTGGTGCTGATCCTCGGTTCGCACTACACCTACGCGCGCGTGCCGCCCGGATTCTGGGCGCAGGACCTGTTCGATTTGTCGCGAAACCACTACGACCGCTTCGGTCACATGATGCAGGGCTTCGTGCCGGCGATCGCGGTGCGCGAGATCCTGGTGCGGCTGTCGCCGCTCAAAGGCGGCGGCTGGCTCGGCTTTCTGACGGTGATGACCTGCCTGGCGGTCAGCGCGATGTACGAATTCCTCGAGTGGTGGATCGCAGCGGCCGCCGGCATCGCGGCGGACTCCTTCCTCGCGACCCAGGGCGATGTCTGGGACACGCAGTGGGACATGTTCCTGGCCGCGCTCGGCGCGACCGTCGCGGTGCTCACGCTGTCGCGGGTGCACGATCGCGCGCTCGCGCGCATGGGGCTCGCATGAGGGGCATGCTGCGCGCCTGGCTCAGGCGCACCATCACCTACAAGTGGGCGCGGCGCATCGTGGTCGCCGTGATCGGCGGCACCATCACGATGATCGGCATCGCGATGGTCGTGCTGCCGGGCCCGGCGATCGTCGTGGTCCCGCTCGGCCTCGGCGTGCTCGGGCTCGAATTCGCCTGGGCGCGGCACTGGCTTCGCAAGCTGCGCGCCACCGCGAGCGACGTGGTGAACCGCGTGCGCGGCAGGCCGAGGGCCGGTGCCCGGGCCGCGCAGCAGCCCGCGCCGCCGCCGCGTGAACCAGGGCCGCCGCCATGAGCGAGCTGCCCGCCGGCTGGCCCTGGAAGGGCCGCGTGGACGAGGCCGACGGCGCCCGGGCGCTGCGCTGGCACCAGCTCGTGCGCCCGCGCGGCTCGACGCCCGCGCCGGTGGCGCTCATCGGTTTTGCCTGCGACGCCGGCGTCGCGCGCAATCGCGGCCGCATCGGCGCCGCGGAAGGCCCGGCCGCGATCCGCCGAGCGCTCGGCAACCTGGCTGCGCACGACGTCATCGCGGTGGACGACCTCGGCGACGTGCGTTGCGAGGGCGACGAGCTCGAGGCCGCGCAGGAGGCCTACTCGGCCGCCGCCGCTGCGGCGCTGCAGTCCGGCAGCCTCGTCGTCGGTATGGGCGGCGGCCACGAGATCGCGTTCGGGAGCTACCTCGCGCTCCTGCACCTGCTCGAGTATTCCGGTAGCCGCGACCCGGTCGGCGTGATCAACTTCGACGCGCACTTCGACCTGCGCGGCGACGCGCGCGCGAATTCGGGCACGCCCTTCCGGCAGATCCTCGAACATGGCCGCTCGTGCGGCCGCGAGGTCAACTACTTCTGCCTCGGCATCAGCCGGCCTTCGAATACGGCGGCGTTGTTCGAGCGCGCTCGCTCGCTCGGCGTGCAGTGGGTCGAGGACCTTGAGATGCGCGCCGACCGTTTCGCCGACCTCGAGCGCGAGATCCGGGAGTTCGTCGCGCGCCACCCGCGCATCTACCTGACCGTGTGTCTCGACGTGCTGCCGGCTGCGGCCGCGCCGGGAGTCAGCGCGCCTGCCGCGCTGGGCATCGACCCCGCGTTGGTCGAGCGGCTGGTGGAAACCGTCATCGCGACCGGCCAGGTCGCGATCGCGGACGTCGCCGAGATGAACCCGCACTTCGACCAGGACGACCGTACGGCGAAACTCGCGGCGCGCTTCGTGGCGCACCTCGCGGCCGCCATCAAGCGCTGAGCTTCCCCAGGCCCTATTTCGCGAACAGCTGCTTCGCGATGTCCTTGAACGCCTTGAATTCGAGCGCGTTGCCGGAAGGGTCCAGCAGGAACATGGTCGCCTGCTCGCCGGGCTGCCCCCGAAAGCGGACATGCGGCTCGATCACGAAGCGCACGCCGGCGTCCCTGAGCCGCGCCGCGAGCGCTTCCCAGTCCGGCATCTCGAGCACCATGCCGAAATGCGGCACCGGCACGTCGTGGCCGTCCACCGGGTTGCCGCTGAAGGCGACGTGCTGCCGCCCCGCGGTCTCGGTCACGTGGCAGACGAGCTGGTGGCCGAAGAAATCGAAGTCCACCCAGGTCTGGTCACTCCTGCCTTCGCGGCAACCCAGCATCCCGCCGTAGAACTCGCGCGCGGATTCGAGGTCCGCGACCGGTATCGCAAGGTGAAACGGGGTCGGCTTCCGGCGGGCGGCGGCCTTACCTGGCAAGCTTTGCGTCCATCGTGATCTCCGCGCGCAGCACCTTGCTGAGCGGGCAATTCTCCTTGGCCTTTTTCGCGGCGGCCTCGAACTTGCCGCGATCCGCGCCCGCGGCGCGGACGGAGACGTCCAGGTGCACCCGGGTGATGGTGAAGCCGGCATCCTGCTTCTCGAGGGTGACGGTCGCGGTCGTGTCGATGCGCTCCGGCCGGATGCCGGACTCGCCGAGCATCAACGACAACGCCATCGAGAAGCAGCCCGCATGCGCTGCGCCCAGCAGTTCCTCGGGGTTGGTGCCCGGCACGCTCTCGAAGCGCGTGCTGAAGGAGTAGGGCGTCGAGACCAGCGCGCGGCTCTCGGTTGAGATCGAGCCCCTGCCGTCCTTGATGCCGCCAGCCCAGACGGCCGATGCCTTGCGTTGCATGGTCACCTCCCGAGGTAGTGCTGCCATAGTAACCGCGCGGCGACCGAACGCCACGGGGCCCAGCCGGCGCTGATGCGCTCCTGGTCTTCGTGCCCCGGCCGGCGGCCGAGCCGCTTGACCTCAGCGAGTGCCGCGGCGAGCGCGAGATCGCCCTGCGGCCAGACGTCAGGCCGGCGCAGCGCCATCAGGTAGTAGATGTCCACGCTCCAGGGCCCGATGCCGCGCAACTCGAGGAGCACCTCGCGACCTGCGTCGTCGGGCGCGCGCGCAATCGCTGCCAGGTCGAGGCGGCCCCCCAGGACCGTGCGCGCAAGTCCATGACAATACGAGGCTTTCTGGCGCGTCATCCCGAGGCGGGAAAGTCCCGCGACACCCTGCGCGGCAACGTTGGTGGGCGTCATGCCGCCGATGCGCTTGCCGATGCGTCGAAACAGCGTGCGTGCGGCGGCGATCGAGACCTGCTGTTCGAGCACGATGTGCACGAGCGTCGCGAAGCCGGGCCGGCGGCCCCACATGGGCGGCGTGCCGTGGCGCGCGAGGATGGCGGCGAGGTCGGCGTCGCGGCGCGCGAGTTCGCGTGCGGCGCCCGCCAGGACGGATTGCGTCAGGACGCGGGGTACCGCGATCGGCGAGGCCACGGCGACCAAGGATCAGGGCGCCCGGTAGCGCGTGCTGAAGTGGTAGCTCGAGAGCTCGAGACCTTCGCGCAGGTAGAACTGGTGCGCGCGCTTCCGCTGCACACCGGAGTCGAGATGTAAGGCGTCGCAGCCGTTCTCGAGCGCGAGTGCCCTGAGCCAGGCCAGCAGCGCCTTGCCGTGGCCCTTCGAGCGTACCGATTCGGACGTCACCAGGTCGCCCACGTAGAGGTTGCGCCCGTAGAACAGGTTGGTCGAGATCCGGTAGCCCGCGACCGCAACCACACGCCTGCCCTCGCGGATGCAGGCGAGGCGGTAGCCTTCCGCGTGCATGGACTTCACGAGCGGCAGGAAGCGTTCGCGCGGGATGTGCGGGCGCAATTCCGCCATCACCTCGTAGCAGTCGGCGATCTCGGCGTCGGTCGTCGCGTGCTCGGGCATGTTCAGTCCGCCAGGTGGTACTCGACCGTCGAGACCACGCGCACCTTCCTGATGTGCGGTGTCGTGCTGTCGCGGTACTCGATCGAGAACTGTCCCTGCGAGGCGTTCTTGGTCGCCTCCTCGATCATCGCGGGCTTCAAATCGGCGAGCCCGGAGAATACGAACTGGATCTGGTTCTGGTAGCCCTCGCCGGTGAGCGCGACACCCTGCCTGCCGAGCGCGACCAGGCCGGCGAACACGAAGGAACCGTGGATCAGCATGCTGCGCGAGCCCGAATCGTTCATGCGAGTATCAACTCCCAGTAACCGACGTCCACCCATTGCCCGAACTTGAAGCCGACCTGCCGGAAGCAGCCGATCGGCAGGAAGCCCAGTTTCTCATGCAAGGCGATGCTAGCGGGATTCGGCAGCGAGATGCCGCCGATGGCGGCATGCAGGCCGCGCCCGCGCATCGCGGCGACGAGCGCCGGGTAGAGCGCGCGGCCGATGCCGCGGCCGGTGCGCTCCGGCGCCACGTAGATCGTGCATTCCGCACTGTGACGGTAGGCGGAGCGGCGCTTCCAGGAGGAGGCGTACGCATAGGCCGCGACTTCACCGCCGTCCTCCCAGACGAGCCAGAGATAGGCGGCGGCGGTTTCGGCGATCCGCCGCGTCATCTCGGCGTCCGCGACCGGCTCCTCCTCGAACGTCACGACCGTCTCGCGCACGTAGTGGTTGTAAATCGCGGCGATGCGCGGGGCATCCTTCGCCCGGACTTCGCGCGTGGCCATGGTCAGCCCTTTTGCGCCGCGAGCTTGGCGAGGAGCGCCTCGCGGCGCGCGAGCGACTCCTTCGGCCAGTAGCGGTCGCGGTCGTAGTACTCCGGCACCGCGGGCACGCCCGCCGGCAGCACGACCCAGGGCTGCTTCGACGACGTGAAGATGTGGATGTCCGGCGGCAGGTGGTCGGGCGCATCGAGCGTGCCGACGCGCACGAAGCGGACCGCGGGTCCGGCGCCGGAGTAGTGGCTCCATACCGCGACGCGACACTTCGGGCAGCGCGCGATCTTCTGGCCGCGGCCGCTCTCGGAGGGCGTGTCCACGAGCTCGGGCGCGCCGGCCAGGAGCGTCACCCGGTCGGCCTCGATCATCGCGTTGAGCGCAAACGAGGCGCCGGATTCGCGCTGGCACCAGCGGCAGTGGCAGCAGTGCACGATGAGCGGCCGCGTCTCCATGCGATAACGCACGGAGCGGCAGTCACAGCCGCCCGTGAGCGGGAATAAGCCGTCGGCGACCATCAGTCCTTCACCTTCGCGTACAGCACCGAGTCGATCAGCTGCCCGTCCTTGCACACGCTCTTGCGCAGGAGCGCCTCGCGCCGATAGCCGCACTTCTCGAGCACGCGCATCGAGGCCGGATTCCACTCGTAGACGGGCGCCTCGAGCCGCACGAAGCCGAGTTCACCCAGGGCAAGCCCGGTCACCCGGCTGACGACCGCGGTCATGATCCCGCGGCCCCAGTACGGCTCGCCGAGCCAGTAGCCGATGTGCGCGGACTTTGCGTGCACGTCCGCGCCCGGCACCAGGCCGACGCCGCCGACCGCAGCGCCGTCCAGTTCGATCGCCCAGCCGGCCTGCTCCGGGCGTTCGCGGGTGAAGGCGAGCCACCGGTCCGCCTCGGCCTCGCCATAGGGATGCGGAAAGCGGTCCTTGAGGTTGCGCCACACCTTGCGGTTGTTGGCGTGGCGGACGAGCGAGGCCCGGTCGGACTCGCGCCATTCGCGCACCACGCAGGAGCCACAGTCGAGCTGCATGTCAGCCGCCGACGCTTCCGAACTCGCCGAGTTGTGTCTCGCGCTCGGTGAGCCCCTGGCAATCGCGATCGAGCGCAGCATATTCCGTGGCATGGCGCTCGTGGAATTCTCGATAACCCTCGACGGTCGCCCAGCGGTCGAGCGTCAGGTAGCGAAGCGCGTGCCCGCGATCCTGCAGGAGCTCGAGCCCGATGAATCCCGGCTTGCCGCGAAACAGCCGGGCCCAGTCGCCGTCCGGGCCGTAGCGGCGCTCGAACTCGCGCTGCCGCGCAGCCTTCACGTGGAATTCCCAGATCGCGCAGTAGCCCTCGCTCGCGGCTGCGCCCTGATCATGAGCGGGTAGAACATCGCGGGCCGTTCAGGTCTTGCGCGCGGCGAGCAGGACAAGCGCGAGCGCAATCGCCGCCGGCAGCGCCTGCGTCACGAGGATCGAGGGCTTGGCGGTCAGGGCGCCGAACACGCCCGCGACGATCGCGCAACCGAGGAAGGAGAGCTGCACGTCGCGGCGGTTTGCGACGAGTCCCCAGGCGAGCCCTGCAGCGAGGAATCCGTTGTAGAGCCCCTGGTTCATCGCGAGCACCTGCGAGGAGGCTGCGACTTCCGGCGTCATCGCGAAAATGCGGTGCCCGACCGGGTGGTTCCAGAGGAACATCTCGAGCACGAGGAAGCCGAGGTGCAGGAACGCGACGATGGCGACGGCGACATTGGCGGCGAGCTGCATGGCGGCCCTCCTCAGGAATGGCCGCGGCGCTTGAAGAACTGCACGGTGCGCTCGTGCTTCACGGCCGCCGCGCGCGTCGGGAAGGTGCCAAGGTTGCGGCGCCTGCCCGTGCGCGGGTCGCACGAGCGCGGGTAGAGGCGGTACTTGCCGGAGGGGAGCTTGCGGATCATCGGGACCGGTCCGTGGTCCTCTATCGTACCGCCGGTCTAGAGGTGCGAAAAGAACTCCGGCGGGCTCTGCCACCGGTCGTGCATGCCGTCCACCCGCGTGATCGGGATCCGCGAGAGCTCTTCCTCGGAGACGCCCTCCAGGCAGCCGATGTTGACGCCGCACATGCGGCCGTTCGGCGTGTCGTTGCCGACTCCGAACGCGCGCACGCCGCAGCGCCGGCAGAAGAAATGCTGGTTTTTCCGCGTGTTGAACCGGTACTCGGTCATCTCGCCGTCGCCGGCCAGCAGCCGCAAGCCCTCGGGTTTCGCGACCGCAACCCAGAAGCGGGTCCGCCGGCAGATCGAGCAATTGCAGCGGAAACTGCCCGACTCGAGGTCGAGGTCTGCCTCGAAGCGGATGGCTCCGCAGTGGCAGGAGCCGCGGTAGGTCTTCAGCATGGGCGCACCTTCACCCCCGCGCCAGTTGCAGCAGGCCGATCAGCGGCTTCGCTTACCCGCGCGTCGCCAAGGACTCATGGCGTACACGACGAATTCGCCAGGCGGGACGGCCGGCACGGCATCTTACTACTTCAATCGCTCCAGCCGGCCCTTGCGGCGGATCAGGTTCTTGTAGTCCCATTGGATGTCTCGCGCCTCGGCCAGCCAGCGTGCCAGCTTTTTCCGGTCGACCTGATCGACTGCGGTATAGCGGGCCTCGGCGGCCTTGAAGCTCCCTTCCCTCTTCAGTCCCTTCTCCCCGAAGGACT
>JBQTKI010000093.1:0-8109 GCA_052386275.1 Gammaproteobacteria bacterium | reverse complement strand
GGAGAACGGCGACGGCGCGGTGGCCTCGAGGAAGAAATTGGAGTTCTCGTGATCGAGGTAATAGACACCGGCCACCCAGTCCACCCGCCCGCCCTTGTAGGTCGCGCTGAATTCCTGGCTGAAGGCCTCCGAATCGTTGTCCCAGAACGGCAGCACGTCCCAATTGGCGGTCGTCACGAAGAATCCGAGCACGTCGAGCGCGAATACCGCTTCGGTCAGCCGGTCGCCGTCCACCGACTGCTCCTTCTTCAGCTCCTGGTAGCCGGTCGATGACTTGAATACGACACCGGATGGGGAGTCCCATTCGATGATCGCGGAAAAGACGTCGTTCTGCAGATCGAAGATGCCGGGGTAGTCCTGCGTCAGCCCGCGTTCGTCGGAGTTCGGGTCATCGACGTTCTTCTGCGCGGCGGCGTGCTGGTCGGAGTCCTGCAGGAACGCGGACAGGGTCACCGATATGCTGTCGGTCGGCCGCCACAGGAACGCGGCGGTACCGGTCAGCGAATCGGCGTCGTCGAGATCGTAGCCGTCGAGGGCGCCGCCCTCGATCTCGGCGAAGCCGTCGTGGCTGTATTTCTGGAGCGAGGCGCGGAACGCAGCCGTCTCGCCCATCGGGATATTGAGCGAGCCCCGGGCGCGGATCGTGTCGTAGTCGCCGACGCCGAGCTCGAGGTCGCCGCCGAAGCGGCTCGGGTCAGGTCGCTTGAGGATCAGATTGATCGCGCCGCCCGTGGTGCCCTGCCCGAATTCGGTGCCCTGCGGCCCGCGAAAGACCTCGACGCGCTCGAGCTCTCCGAGGTCGGTGCCCATCGCCAGGGGATTCGCGACGTAAATGCCGTTCATGTAGACGAGCACGCTCGGCTGGGTGCTGAGGTTCTGCGCGGTTTCCCAGCCGACGCCGCGAATCGCCACCACGCGCCCCGCGCCGTCGTTCTTCGCGACCGTGAGGCCGGGCACGTAGCCGTTGAAATTGTCGAGCCGGACCACGTTGGAGCGGTCGAAGTCCTCGCCGGACACCGCGGAAATCGCGACGGCTGCGTCCTGGAGGTTCACCTCCCGCTTGCCCGCGGTGACCACGACCGATTCGAGCGTGGTCGACTCCCCGAGCGCGCTCCCGGTCGGGAGTGCCATCGCCGCGAACGTCCCGATGCCGAGCGCCGTCAGGCGCCTGCGACACGTTTCCTGCCGAGTGGTCATCTGGATACCCCCCCGAGTCGAAGTGCGGGAACTGCGGTTATCGTTGTCGGCGCGCCGGTCTTGTCAATCATATTGATCGGGAAGGCTCGTGCGGCGCTTGCCTGAACGCGCCCTATCATTTGACAGCGTTTCGGCCGCTGGCCGTGCGGGCGGCAGGCTCGCGATCCGGCCACGAGCAGGACGCTCGTGCCCCGGGCGGTTAAACTGCAAAACGCCGCGCTGCAGCCGGCCGGGTTCGCCATGTATTTGCCGTTCATGAATGACGCGTTCTTCGCCAGCCTGGACCGCTCGGCGCTGCCGATCGAGGACGCCGAGTCGCTGCCCCCGCTGTGCTACACGAGCGGCGAGTTCTACCAGTTCGAGAAGGAAGCCGCCTTCAATCATGAGTGGCTCTGTCTCGGGCGGGAGTCGTGGGTTCGGCGGCCCGGTGACTATTTCACGACCTCGATCATCGACGAGCCGATCATCGTGTGTCGCGATCTCGGCGGGAAACTGCACGCGCTGTCGGCGGTCTGCCAGCACCGCGGCATGCTGGTGGCGGAAGGGCGGGGCAACGCGCGCGGATTCGTGTGCCCGTATCATCATTGGACCTACGGGCTGGATGGCCGCCTGATCAACGCGCCGGCGATGAACAAGACCCGGGGCTTCGACCGGTCCGGCGTGCGACTGCCATCGCTCGCGGTGGAGACCTGGCTGGGTTTCGTGTTCGCGAATTTCGACCACGCGGCCGCACCGCTCGCGCTGCGGCTGCGTTCGGTGGAGGATGCGATCGCGCGCTACGACCTGCAGGAAGGGGAGGAGGTCGGCGAGCCGAAGACCATGAACTTCCCGTGGAACTGGAAGGTCATGTTCGAGAACAACAACGACGGATACCACGCCAACCGGCTGCACCACGGGCCGCTGCATGACTTCGTGCCGAGCGACCGCTGCTCGTTTCCGCCGTTGCCGGAGGATACCGCGGGCTATCTGCGGCGCAACGGCACGCTGCATCCGGATGCCAGCTTCAACGCGACGCAGAAGGCGGTGCTGCCGGTGTTTCCACGGCTGACCGCCGAAGACAGGCGGTTCATGCTGTTTGCCAATATTCCGCCGACGCTGTCCCTCGTCCTGACGGTCGACATGGTCATCTACCTGATCGTCCGCGCGACCGGCGCCGAGACCCACGCGATGGACGTGGGTGAACTGGTCGCCGCGGGCGCCGGCAAGGATCCGGGATTCGAGCACCGCCTGGCCATGATCATGAATGCCGCGGGCAAGATCATGGCGCAGGACCAGCACGTGGACGAGCTGGTGCAGACCGGCCTGCGGTCCCGGTTCGCCACGCGCTGCCGCTACTCCTGGCAGGAGGGCGCGCAGCAGCAGCTCAACAGCTGGCTGGTGCCACGCTACCAGGCCTGCTGGCGGCAAATGCGTTCGAGCTGACCGCGGCGCCGGGCTGCGGCGTCATTTCGACACCGGGGGCGGACCGGGCGGGCGCATCGCCGCCGTGATGGCGACGATCAGCAGCATCACCACGACGTAGCCGATGAACACGAAGGTGAAACCACCGACGGCGTCGGCGATGAAACCCGCCGTCGCCGGGCCGATCATGGCGGTCGTCGTGACCAGATTGTAAGTGCCGAGGATCTCCGGGTTCTGCGATGGGCCGAAGTAATTCACGAGCAGCATCGCCGTCGCAAAGAAGCACATGCCGAACCCGAAGCCGTCGGCGACGGCGAAGACGGCGAACGCCAGCCAGTCGTCGGCGACCGACAGGGCGGCCAGGCCGACGGCTTCGGCGACCAGCGCCGCGACCAGCAGGCGCTTCGGGTCGATGCGCGTGGCCAGCATGCCGCCGAGCGCGCGCGCCAGCGCATTGACCGCGCCATCCGCGCTCAACACGGCGGCCGCCGCCGACGCCGGGACGCCGAGCGTCCCCATGTGCGTCACGGCCCAGCTGTTGGTCGTCAGGACGGAAAGCAGCATGATGGACATCGCGACCGAGACGGTCCAGAACTGGCGGGTGCGGATGGCGTCGCGGAAACGCCAGTCCGCCGGCGTCCGGTAGACGCCCGCGGCGCGCGGTTCCTCGGACTTTCCATCGGTGGCAACCGCTGCGCCCGTCGTCGTCGGCGGACTCCTCACGATCGCCGCGGTCAGGATCGTGAGCGCGAGCATCGCGGCGGCCACCAGCCACCAGTACATCCGCCACGATTCGGCCGTCGCAACGATGCCGCTGGAGGCGAGCGGGCCGGCGACGGCGCCGAGGCCGCCGATGGTCATGTACCAGCCGATCGCCGCGGAGCGCTTCTCGGGCATCCAGCCGTTCAGCAGAAAGATCGCCGGTACCGTCGCGCAGGAGGCGAATCCCAGGCCCAGCAGTGCGCAGGCGACGAGATACGCCGGCAGATTGTCCGTCAGCGCGAGCAGCGCGAAACCGGAGGCCATGACCGCGCCGCCGGCGCCGAAGGTCGCGCGGATGCCGAAGCGCCTCAGGACCCATGCGGGCACCGTGCTCGCGAGGCCGACCGTGAGCGCGAACAGCGAAAACCCCGAGCCGGCCTGCGACCAGGTCCAGGACAACTCGTCGATCATGTGCGGCAGGACCACGCCCAGCGAGCTGAACGTCGCGCCGTTGATCAGGAAGAAGGTCAGGCTGATGACGGCGAACATCAGCCAGCGCATCGTCCCTGCGCCGGCGGGCTCAGTCGGCACGGTTGCTTTCCATGTCGCGCAGCTCCTTCTTCAGGACCTTGCCGGTGTTGTTCTTCGGCAGCGCCTCGACGAACCGGTAGTATCTGGGCCGCTTGAAACGGGCGATGCGACTGGTGCAGAACTCGTCGAGCGCCGGGACCTCCAGCCGTGCTCCGGCCCGCGGGACCACGTAGGCCACGACGCTCTCGCCCCATTCGCGGTCCGGCCGGCCGACGACCGACACTTCGGCGATGTCCCCGTGCTGCAGCAGCGCTTCCTCGACTTCGCGCGGGTAGATGTTGCTGCCCGCCGAGATGATCACGTCCTTGGAGCGGTCCTTGAGCGTCAGGAATCCGTCCGGGTCGAAACAACCGAGGTCGCCGGTGTGCAGCCAGCCGCCGCGGAGCGTCTCCGCGGTCGCGGCCGGATCATTCCAGTACCCCGACATGACGGTTTCGCCGCGCACGATCACTTCGCCGACTTCGCCGGCGGGGAGCTCCCGATCCGAGCCGTCCACGGTGCGGACTTCGACCGCGCTCTGCGCGATGCCGACCGACGCGATGCGCTCGCGCCAGCGGGAATGCGTGCGATCGGCGATCACGCGCGAGCTGAGCGCCGTGATCGTCATCGGCGATTCGCCCTGTCCGTACAGCTGCGCGAACTTCGGGCCCAGCCGCGCGATGCCGGCCTGCAGGTCCTCGACGTACATCGGGCCGCCGCCGTACAGGATCGCCTTCAGGTTGCGCGTGTCCTCCTCGCACGGATGGTCGAGCAGGCGCTTGACCATGGTCGGCGCCGCGAAGAACACGATACCGGGCCAGCGCGCGATGAGCGAGTAGATCTCGGCGACGTCGAAGCCGCCGCTCTCGGGCACGACATGGCAGCTCGCCTGCATCACGTGCGCCAGTGCGTAGAGCCCGGAGCCATGGCTCATCGGCGCCGCGTGCAGGATCGCGGACCAGGGCGCCTCGCGGTCCACGTCGGCGAAATAGCACAGGCACATCGCCAGCAGATTGCGGTGGCTGAGCAGGGCGCCCTTCGGCCGGCCGGTGGTGCCGCTCGTGTAGAACAGCCAGGCGGCGTCATCGGGGGCGCATTCGGCGACCGGTGACGGCTCCTCGGCGAGCATCCGGCGGTAGTCGCCGCCGCCGACCTCGATGAAGGTCCGCGGCGCGGCGGCCGGCAGCGACGAGAGAGGACCGCCGAGCGCCGCCGAGGTGAAGCAGAGCCGCGCCGTGCAGTGGTCGAGGACGTAGGCGAACTCGGCCGGGTGCAGCTTCGCGTTGATCGGTACGGCGACGAGCCCCGCGTGCCAGCAGGCGTACAGGATCTCGAGGTACTCGGGGCGATTGCCGAGCGCGAGCGCCACGCGCTCGCCGGGGCGCAGCCCGAAGCGCCGGCGCAGGGACGTGGCCAGCCGGCTGGTCCGGTCGGCGAGCTCGCCGTACGACAGCCGCACCGAGGCGCCTTGGGCGATCGCCGGCATCCCGGAGAACGCGCGCCCGGCGCGCGCGAGGTGGGCGGCGAGGTTCATTTGACGCATGGTAGGCGAACCGTCAGCATATCGCCACGCGATCCAGTGTTTCGACGGACGAAACAGGCAGGTTCCGATGAACGCGAACCCGACGATTCAACGCTGCCGCTGGGACGATCTGCCCAAGGAGGACGTGCGCCCGGGCGTGCGCCGCGCCGGCTTCCGGGGCGACGACGTGCTGCTGGTCATGAACTGGCTGCAGCCGGGGATGCAGACCCGGCCGCACCGCCACCCGTTCGAGCAGATCACCTACGTGGTCCAGGGACGGATGCGGCTCGTCGTCGGTGACGAGGTGATCGATGCAGCGGCCGGCAGCGTGATCCGCGTTCCGCCGGACGTCGTTCACTACGGCGAGCCGGTCGGCCCCGAGCCGGTGCTGAACCTCGACGTGTTCGCGCCGTTTCGCGAAGACTATCGCCATCTCGTCGCTCACCAGGAACCGTGAGCGCGCGCGCCATTCACTCGGTGATCGCGACGCTCGACATCATCGAGCGCATGGCGGAGGCGCGCAGGCCGCTGGGACTCAGCGAGCTCGCGGTCGCGACCGGCATGCCGAAGCCGCGAGTCTATCGCCACCTGCAGACCCTGTTGACTCGCGGCTACGTCGCCCAGCAGGCGCGCAGCGACAAGTACGGACTCACCCACCGATTGTCCCATCTCGGCCGCGCGATCACCGAACAGACCGAGTTTCCTTTCGAGGCGCGCAAGGTCATGCCCGTCCTGCGCGAGCGCGCGGGCCAGAGCGTCGCGATCGGCCAGATCGAGGATGACGGCGTGCGGGTCGTGGACATCCTGCCGCATCGCTCGGCGGTGGAGATCACGACGCGCCCCGGCACGCTGTTCGACTTCCACTGCACCGCGCAGGGCAAGATCGCGCTCGCCTTCGGTCCGCCCGAGCTGTGGCGCAGGGTGCAGCGCGCACCGCTTCGCCGCTGGACCGCCGCGACGATCACCGACCGCGAGAGACTGAAGGCGGAGGTCGAGCGCGTCCGGCGGCAGGGCTGGGCGGTCGCGCCGGGAGAGATCCTGAGCGGCGTGAACGCACTCGCGGCGCCGGTGTTCGACGCGAGCGGCGCGCTCGCGGGCACGATCGGCATCCTGGGCTCGATCCAGCACCTGGCGGCGCGGCCGGCGCCCCGACTGCGCGCGGCGGTGCGGGAGGCCGCGGCGGACCTGTCGCGCCGACTCGGGTTCCGGCCGTCGTCGTCGTGAGCAGGCGGGCGCGGTGAACCGGCTGGCGCTCGCGATCGATATCGGCGGCACCTTCACGGATGCCGTGCTGGTCAGCGACGACGGGAGGATCTGGACCGACAAGACGCTGACGACTCCCGGCAACCTGCTCGAGGGCTTCTTCCGGGCCGCCGGGCTCGTCCTCGCACGCGCCGGCGCGGGCTTCAGCGACGTCACCGACGTCCTCGCGCACGCCACGACCGTGGTGACGAACGCGATCATCGAGCGCAAGGGCGCGCCGACCGCGCTGATCGTGACCGCGGGATTTCGCGACGTCCTCTACATCCGTGACGAGCACCGCTACGACATGTTCGATCCGCAGCTCGAGTTCCCGGAGCCGCTCATTCCGCGCGATCTGACCTTCGGCATCCGCGAGCGGACCTATGCCGACGGCACCGTCGGCGAGGCCGTGGACCCCGCCGAGATCCGCGCGATCGCCGCACGGCTCGCGGCCCGCGGCGTCGCGTCGGTCGCGGTCTGTCTGCTGAACAGCTACCGGAATCCCGGGAATGAACGCCGCGTGCGCCAGCAGCTCGTGGCGGCCGCGCCGGGCCTGAGCGTCACCCTGTCCTCGGACGTCGCGCCGCAGATGCGCGAGTATTTGCGCACCAGCACGACCGCCGTGAACGCCTACGCCGTGCCCGTCTGCGGGCCGTACCTGAACGGCCTCGTCGCAGAGCTCGGGCGCCAGGGATGCGGGCTCGAACCCCTGATCATGCTCTCCAACGGCGGCGTGGTCGGGGCGCGCGTGGCCGGCGGCTACCCGGTGCGCATGATCGAATCGGGCCCGGCCGCGGGCGCGCTGGCCGCAAGCTGGATCGCGAAACGACACGGCATCGAGAGCCTGATGTCCTTCGACATGGGCGGCACGACCGCCAAGTCCTGCCTGATCCAGCGCGGCGAGCCGCTGGTCACCGGCGAGTTCGAAGTGGATCGCCGCTACCGCTTCAAACCCGGCAGCGGGATGCCGATCACGGTGCCGTCGATCGACATGATGGAAATCGGCGCGGGCGGCGGTTCGATCGCGCGTGTGGACGGTCTCGGTCTGCTGAAGGTCGGGCCGCAGAGCGCCGGCGCGGATCCGGGCCCCGCCTGTTACGGCCGCGGCGGCATCGAACCTTGCGTGACCGACGCCGACCTGGTGCTTGGAATCCTCGACGCGGATCATTTTCTCGGCGGCGACATGCGTCTCGCGCGCGGGCGGGCGGAGCAGGCGATCGAAGGGCTCGCAAGTCGGCTCGGCGTTGCGCCGCAGGAAGCAGCCCACGGGGTTTTCAGCGTGGTGGGCGAGTCGATGGCTGCCGCCGCGCGCGCGCACGCGACCGACCGCGGCGTGGACTATCGCGGATTGCCGCTGCTCGCGTTCGGCGGCGCCGGTCCGATTCACGCCTGTTACGTCGCCGGGCGGCTCGACAGCTCGCGGGTGATCTACCCGCCGCGGGCGAGCGTGTTCAGCGCCGTCGGAACGCTGGTCA
>JBQTKI010000092.1:0-11563 GCA_052386275.1 Gammaproteobacteria bacterium | reverse complement strand
CCCTTGAGCCGGCGCCAGGCTTCGGATGGCTCGACGCGGTACAGTCCGGGGTCGCCGAGCTGAGCGGATTCGTCGCGCATCCAGCCGCTGCGGCCCGCGGCCGCGAGCCGCGCCTCGAGTTCCTGTGCGAGCGCCGGCAGGTAGCGCACGTCGTCCTCGGCGTAGGCGAGCTGTTCCGCCGACAGCGGGCGTCGTGCCCAGTCGGTGCGCGCATGGCCCTTGGCGAGTTCGACACCGAGCAGCTGGCGCACCAGCTCGGCGTAGCCGACCTGCGCCGGGAAGCCCACGAGCGCCGCCGCCTGTTGCGTGTCGAACACCGGCCCCGCCGGGCGGCCGGTCAGCGGCAAGAGCGCCTCGAGGTCCTGGCGCGCAGAGTGCAAGAGCTTCACGCGCGCCGGGTCGGTAAGCGGCGCGGCGAGTTCGCGGGCCGCAGCGGGCTCGAGCGCATCGACGAGCGCAATGCCGGCCGGCGTCGCGACCTGCACCAGGCACAGCTTCGGGAAATAGGTCCGTTCGCGCACGAACTCGGTGTCGAGCGCGAGCGGCACGCCCGCCGGCAGGGAAGCGGCGAGGGCGGCGACTTGTCCGGCTGTGGCAACGAGCGTCATCGCCACCTTATTATGCGGATGCCGCCGCCGCGGCCCAAGGCTGCATGACCCAGTTGATGCGCGCGCTGTTCGAGATCGCCTTGCTGCGCAAGGATCCAGGCGTTCTGCCCGCGTCCGTCGTGCTGCTCACGCTGGCCGCCGCCGGCTACGCGGCGGCTTCCGTGCTGCAGTCCTGGATGCTGCACGGCAACGACCGGCTGTTCGCGCGCGCCGGTTTCGACCTCGGCCTCGCGATGGGGCTGTTCTGGCTGCTGCTCGCGGTCACGCGCCGCGGCCATCGCTACCGGCAGACGATGACCGCGGTGCTCGGCACCGCGGTGCTGATGACGCCGTTCGTCGTCGGGCTGCTGCTATTGCAGCAGCCGGCGCAGGCCAACTACGCGCTCAAGTGGCTGGGGTGGGTGGGCTCGGTCGCCGTGATCGTCTGGTACACGCTGGTGGTCGGGCACATCCTGCGGAGCGCCCTCGAGATCGGCTTCGTCACCAGCATCGCGATCGCGCTCACCTGGCTGATCGCGGGCGAGGCGCTCCTGCGCCGCGTGTTCGACGCCGGAGCGCAGGCCTAGCCGTGCACCTGCACATCATCGGCATCTGCGGCACCTTCATGGGCGGCATCGCGGCGCTTGCGCGAGCCGCCGGCCACCGCGTCACCGGCTCCGACGCCAATGTCTACCCGCCGATGAGCACGCAACTCGAGTCGCAGGGCATCGCGCTGATCGACGGCTACGATCCTGCGCAGCTCGACCTGAAGCCGGACGTCGTCGTCGTCGGCAACGTGATGAGCCGCGGCAATGGTTTGATCGAGCGCCTGCTCGACAGCGGGCTGCCCTACACCTCGGGTCCGCAGTGGCTGGCCGAGAACTTCCTGCGCGGCCGCGAGGTCGCGGCGGTCGCGGGCACCCACGGCAAGACCACGACGGCCTGCATGCTCGCCTGGATCCTGGAGCGCGCCGGGCGCGAACCGGGATTCCTGATCGGCGGCATCCCGGCGAATTTCGGCGCCTCGGCACGCGCGGGCGGCGGCGCCGCGTTCGTGATCGAGGCCGACGAGTACGACACGGCTTTCTTCGACAAGCGCGCGAAGTTCGTGCATTACCGGCCGCGCCACCTGCTGCTGACCAACCTCGAGTACGACCACGCCGACATCTACCCGGACCTCGCCTCGATCCAGCGTCAATTCCATCACCTGATGCGCACCTTGCCTGCGGCGGGTCGCATCACCTGGAATGCGGCGGACCCGGCCCTGGCGCAGGTCCTCGCCATGGGGTGCTGGACGCCCTGCACCGGCTTTGCGCGCCAGGGCGCGGCGGGCGCGGAATGGTCCGTGCGCCCGCTCGAACAGGACGGCTCGGTATTCGAAGTGCTGAAGAGCGGCGCAGTCACCGGTGCCGTGCGCTGGCCGCTGATCGGCATGCACAACGTCGAGAACGGGCTTGCGGCGCTCGCGGCCGCCAGCGCCATGGGCGTGGTACCCGCCGAGGCCGCCGCCGCGCTTGCGGGCTTCCAGGGCGTACGCCGGCGCCTCGAACTGCGCGGCGAGATTTCCGGCATCCGGGTCTACGACGACTTCGCGCATCACCCGACGGCGATCGCGGCCACGCTCGACGGCATGCGCCGCCATGCAGGCAAGAAGCGCATCGTCGCAGTGCTCGAGCCGCGCTCGGCGACGATGAAGCTCGGCGTGCATCGCGCCCTGCTCGCGGGCTCGCTCGCGAGCGCCGACCGCGTGTGGCTGTTCCAGCCCGCGGGCATGAATTGGAACCTCGACGACGTCGCTGCCGCGCTGCCCGGCAAGGCAACGGTCGCGCGCGAAATCCCGGCCCTCGTCGAGTTGCTGGCGCGCGAGCTGAAGACCGGCGACGAGGTCGTGATCATGAGCAATGGCGGCTTCGGCGGACTGCACGACCGGCTGCTGCAGGCGCTCTCCGCGCGGGCGACGTGAACGCGGAAGTCCGGGACCTGCCGCTGTTCCCGTTGAACGCGGTGCTGTTCCCGGGCGGCCCGCTGCCGCTGCGCATCTTCGAGCCCCGCTACGTCGACATGGTGAGCCACTGCCTGCGCGAGCAGTCCGGTTTCGCCGTGCTGCTGATCGGCGAGGGCGAGGAGGCCGCGGGCGCCGTGAGCTTCGCCGCGACCGGCACCGAGGCGCGCATCGTGGATTTCGACCGGCTCGAGGGCGGCCTGCTCGGCATCCGCTGCCTCGGCAGCGGGCGCGTGCGCGTAGTCGAAGCCTGGCGCGAGCCGGACGGACTCAACCGCGGGCGCGTTCTCGACATCGCCGCCGACCCGGTCGTGCCGGTGCCGCCAGAGCAGTTCTGGCTCGCCGACGTCGTGCGCCAGGTGCTGTCCGAGGCAGGCGAGGCCTACCGCGACATCGAGTTCCACGACGACGCGGCCTGGATCGGCAACCGCCTCGCCGAGATGCTGCCGCTGTCGCTCTCCGACAAGCAGATGCTGCTCGAGATGACGGATCCGATCGAGCGCCTCGAGGCACTCGAGCCCGCGGTCAGCCGCGAGCGCCCCTGAACCGCAGGCAGGCCGCGAGCAGCAGCGCGGCCCAGGCGGCCACCAGCCAGCCGGTGTAACCGTCGAAGCTCCCGACCAGGAAGGACCAGCGCGAGTCCGCGGCGGGCGAGGTGCTCCAGTGGGTCGTCTTGATCACGCAGACCCAGCCCATGTGCAGGCCGATGCCGGCGGCGATGCCGCCGGTGCGGTATCGCACCAGTGCGAGCAGCACGCCGACCAGCGCGAGCGTGATGAAGGAGTCGAGGATCGCGAGCGGCGCGGCGAAGCGCGCCAGCACCACGGCAATCAGCTCGAAGCCGCTGTCCCAGCCGATCTCGGCGTTGCCGATTCGCGCGCGCGCGAGGAAGTGGATCGCGGCATAGACGAGCGCGGTGCAGGCGACCGCGGCTGCGATGCCGGACTCGCGCTCGATCGCACGGTACATCAGGCCGCGGAAAAAAGTCTCCTCGAGGACGGCGACGGCGAGGCCGGTCACCGCGCCGGCCGCGACCAGCCTGGCGAGTGCCGCGGGGCCGATGCCTGCGGCGGGCTCGACGATACCCAAGGCAAGCATCGCGAGGCTCATCGGCAGCATGGTCGCGAGGCCGATCGCGAGGCCGATGCCGAACCGGCGCAGGAACTCTGCGCGCGCCTCGCCATAGCCCCAGTCGTCGCGCCGCACCAGCCCGAGCCGCCGCACCGCGAGCACGATCCCGGCGAGCAGCAGGAGCTGCCAGAGCCTGCTTGCGACCTTGTGGAACTCCCATTCGGGCTCGAAAGCCTGCGCCAGCTGCCAGACCGGGTACGCGAGCGCTGCCGCGAGCAGGAGCGTGCCGGCGATCGCCGCGAGGAACCAGCCGAGCGCGCGCATCAGCGGCCGGCGAGCGCGGCGAAGGCGCGATCGGCCGCCGCGAGCGTCGCGTCGATCTCCGTCGCGCCGTGCGCGGCCGAGACGAATCCCGCCTCGAACGCCGACGGCGCGAGGTAGACGCCCGCGCCCAGCATCGCGTGGAAGAAGCGGCGGAAGCGCTCCACGTCGCAGGCCATCACCTGGCGGTAGCTCGTGACCGGCGCATCGGCCGTGAAGAACAGCCCGAACATGCCGCAGACGTGGTTGGTCGTGAACGCGACGCCGTGCTTGCGCGCAGCGGCTTCGAGACCGACGACGAGCCGTGCTGTCGCCCGCGCAAGCGCATCGTGGAAGCCGGGTCGCGACACGAGCTCGAGCGTCGCGAGCCCGGCTGCCATCGCGACCGGGTTTCCCGACAGCGTTCCCGCCTGGTACACGGGCCCGAGCGGCGCGAGCCGCTCCATGACATCGCGCCTCCCGCCAAAGGCGCCGACCGGCATGCCACCGCCCACGATCTTGCCGAGCGTGGTGAGGTCGGGTGGCACGCGGTAGAGCGCCTGCGCGCCGCCGGCCGCGACGCGGAATCCCGTCATGACCTCGTCGAAGATCAGGAGCGCGCCGTGGCGCGTGCAGTGCTCGCGCAGCGCCTCGAGGAAGCCCGGCGCCGGCGGCACGCAGTTCATGTTGCCTGCCACCGGCTCCACGATCACGCAGGCGATCTCGTGGCCCGTGGCGGCGAAGCACTCGGCGGCCTGCGCGGCGTCGTTGTAGGCGAGGGTGATCGTGTGTGCGGCGACGGCGGCCGGCACGCCGGGAGAGGTCGGGACGCCCAGCGTCAGCACGCCGGAGCCGGCCTTCACGAGGAGCGCGTCGGAATGCCCGTGGTAGCCACCCTCGAACTTGACGATGCGGTCGCGCCCGGTGAAGCCGCGCGCGAGCCGGATCGCGCTCATGGTCGCCTCCGTGCCCGAACTCACCATGCGCAGCAATTCGATCGAAGGCACGAGCTCGTGCACCTTGCGCGCGAGTTCGGTCTCGATCACGGTCGGAGCGCCGAACGAGAGGCCGTCGGCGGCGCGGCGCGTCACCGCGGCGATGACCTCGGGATGCGCGTGGCCGAGCACCATCGGGCCCCAGGAACCGACGTAATCGATGAGGCGCCGGCCGTCCTCGGTCTCGACGCAGGCGCCCTGTGCGCGCCGGATGAAGAGCGGCTCGCCGCCGACGCCCTTGAAGGCGCGCACCGGCGAGTTGACGCCACCGGCGATGTAGCGCGAGGCTTCTTCGAAGAGCGACATGCGGCCGCTCAGCGGCGCCGGACCTTGAAGCCGCGTTTTTCGAGCAGCGCCGGCAGGCCGCGGTCGCCCACGAGGTGCAGCGCGCCCACCACGACCAGCACGTCGTCGCCGCCCTCGAGCCTCCCGGCGAGCGCCTCGGCCCAGCGCTCGTTGCGCTCGTAGACCAGCTGGTCGGCGAGGCCGGGGAACTCCTCGAAGTCCTCCTCGAGCAGGACCAGGAGCTCTCGGGTGTCGCCGTCCTGCCAGGCGGACAGCAGCTTTCCCATCGCTTCGTCAACTTCGCGGGCCTCCGCCAGCGACTGCAGCAGGATCTCCTGCTGCACTTCGGGCGCGAGGCCGTCGAGGAAGCCGAGCTGTTCATCCATCGTCTCGAGGCCGCAGCGCTCCTTGCCGTCCTTCGCTGACGCCTGCTCGATCACCTTCTCGACGCCGTGCGCGATGTCGTAGCCGTGTTGCTGCAACGCGACCACGGCCACGGTAAGGCCGACGAACCAGGGCTCGAAGGCGGCGAACGGCGCGAGCTCGATGCCCGCTATGGTCGCGAGCGTCCGCGCGCGATCTGCTTTGTCTCCCATCAGGTCGTACAGCGAGCGTCCCTCGGGATCCACGGCCTTCTCGATCGTGAGCGCCGTGACAGTCGCCTCGTCGAGTGCGCTCGAGTCCACCTCGAGGCAGACCGTCTCGGCCTCGCCCCAGGCGGCGGCGAGCGCACCTTCGATCGCGAACCCGCCCTTCGGCAGCACGTGCACCGACCCGAACAGCCAGGCCTTGTTGCCGCGGCCCTCGACGGTCCACAACGCGGGCTCGGCCTGCGCCGTCGCGGCGGCAAGTGCGAGCGTCGCGAACGACAGGGCGTGCAACCAGCGCTTCAAGGGATCAGTCATCGGAGTTCACCCATTCGATGCCGGTATCGAGCGAGCCGTCGTCGCCGAGCCGCAGCCAGCGGTAGGCGGGCGGCCGGGAGTCCACCGCGAACTCGGGGGAGTTCTGCGTGAACTGCATGCAGGTCGAAGGCGTGCCCATGAGCCGCACCCTGCCGCGCACCGCGTCGTGCGGCTGATGCGTGTGACCCCAGACGACGCCGCGGACTTCGGCGTGACGGTCGAGGACCTCGAAGAATTCCGCGGCGTTCCTCACCATCAGCTGGTCCAGCCAGCGGCTGCCGTGCGGCACGGGATGGTGGTGCAGGCAGATGAGCGCGTGCGCGGCGCGATGCTGCGCGAGCGCGGCGTCGAGGCGCGCGAGCTCGGTGGCGGCCAGGTGGCCGTGGTCCTTGCCGGGCACCGTGCTGTCCAGCATGACGAACACCCAGTTGCCGCGGCGCATCGCGAACTCGTGCACGAAGGGCGGCCCCGCGAGCCCCTGCTTCAGGGCCGCCCTCTCGTCGTGATTGCCGGGCAGGCAGTGCACCGGTGCCTTGAACGCGCCGAACTGGCGGTTCAGCTCGGCATAGCCGCCCGCGTCGTCGTGCACCAGGTCGCCGGTCAGCAGCACCGCATCCGGATCAGGGTGCCGCCGCCCGGCATGCGCGATCACGCGTGCGAGCGTCGCTGCCGTCGTCACGCCACGCACCTGCGTGCCCGGCGGGCCGGGGATATGCGTGTCCGTGAACTGCAGCAGCCGCACCGGCCCGCTTCAGTAACGGTAGTGCTCGGGCTTGAACGGCCCGCCGGCCTCGATGCCGAGGTAGCGCGACTGCTCGGGCGTCATCACCGTGAGCTTGGCGCCGATCCGGTCGAGATGCAGCCGCGCGACCTTCTCGTCGAGCTGCTTGGGCAGCACGTAGACCTTGTTCTCGTAGCGGTCGCCGTGCGCGAACAGCTCGATCTGCGCCAGCACCTGGTTGCTGAACGAGTTCGACATCACGAACGACGGGTGGCCGGTCCCGCAGCCGAGGTTCACCAGCCGCCCCTCGGCCAGCACGATGATGCGACGGCCGTCCGGGAAGATCACGTGGTCCACCTGCGGCTTGATGTTCTCCCAGCGGTACTGCCTGAGCGAGGCGATGTCGATCTCGCTGTCGAAGTGGCCGATGTTGCAGACGATCGCCTGGTGCTTCATCCGGCGCATGTGCTCGTGGGTGATCACGTTCACGTTGCCCGTCGCCGTCACGAAGATGTCGGCCTTGTCGCAGGCATCGTCAATGGTCACGACCCGGTAGCCCTCCATCGCCGCCTGCAGCGCGCAGATCGGGTCGATCTCGGTGACCCACACGGTCGCGCCGAGACCGGAGAGCGACTGCGCGCAGCCCTTGCCGACGTCGCCGTAGCCGGCGACGAGGGCGATCTTGCCCGCGATCATCACGTCGGTCGCACGCTTGATGCCGTCCACCAGCGATTCGCGGCAGCCGTAGAGGTTGTCGAACTTCGACTTGGTGACCGAGTCGTTGACGTTGATCGCGGGAAACGACAGCCTGCCCTCCGCAGCCATGCGGTACAGCCGCTTGACGCCCGTCGTCGTCTCCTCGGTGACGCCCCTGATTTCCGCGAGCCGCGCGGAGTACCAGCCCGGCTGCGACTCGAGGCGCTTTCTGATCGAGGCGTAGAGCGACCGCTCTTCCTCGTTCTGCGGCTTCGCGATCGCGGACGCGTCGCGCTCGGCCTGCGCGCCGAGCATCAGGAGGAGCGTCGCGTCGCCGCCGTCGTCGAGCATCATGTTGGCGTGGCGTCCGCCCGGCCACTCGAAGATCCGGTGCGCGAAGTCCCAGTACTGTTCGAGCGTCTCGCCCTTCAACGCGAACACCGGAATGCCGGCGGCCGCGATCGCGGCGGCGGCGTGATCCTGGGTCGAGAAGATATTGCAGGACGCCCAGCGGACCTCGGCGCCGAGCGGGGCGAGCGTCTCGATCAGAACCGCGGTCTGGATCGTCAGGTGCAGGGAGCCCGCGAGGCGCGCGCCGGCGAGCGGGCGCGCGCCGCCGAACTCGCGGCGCAGAGCCATCAGGCCCGGCATCTCGGTCTCGGCAATCGCGATTTCGCGCCGGCCCCAATCGGCTTGCGCGACGTCGGCGACGTGGAAATCCTTGAACTTCGGGTTGATCACGGCATTCATGGTCGTTTCTCTCCTTTGCGAGCGAGAGCGCCGTTGTTGTTCGCGATTCCCGAGCCTGGCAGGCGAAGCCTGTTGCAACGCTCCTCGGAAACCACGGGGACTGTCCCCTCTTACAATCCTGCGGCCTTCCTCAAGACCTCCGCCCGGTCCGTCCGTTCCCAGCTGAAGGCCGTAAACGTCGAACGGCGCCGGACGGCCCCGCCGTTCGTCTCTTCTGTCCAATCGTAGTGCATCTCGGCCGGCTCGCGCCCGAAGTGCCCATAAGCGGCGGTCGCCTGGTACATCGGGTGGATCAGGTCGAGCATCTTCATGATGCCCCAGGGGCGCAGGTCGAAGTGGCCCCGGACCAGTTTTTCGAGACGCTGGTCGCTGATCTTGCCGGTCCCGAAGGTCTGCACCGAGATCGAGGTGGGGCGGGCGACGCCGATGGCGTAGGAAACCTGGACCTCGCAGCGGCGGGCGAGGCCGGCGGCGACCAGATTCTTGGCGACATATCTCGCCGCGTAAGTGGCCGAGCGGTCCACCTTCGACGGGTCCTTGCCCGAGAAGGCGCCGCCGCCGTGGCGGGCCATGCCGCCGTAGCTGTCCACGATGATCTTGCGACCGGTCAGGCCACAGTCGCCGACGGGCCCTCCGATCACGAAGCGGCCGGTCGGGTTGATGTGGTACTTGGTGCGCCGCGAGAGCCACTTTGCAGGCAGCACCGGCTTGATGATCTCCTCCATCACCCCTTCGCGCAGGTCCTTCTGCTTCACGTCCGGCGAATGCTGGGTCGAAAGCACCACGGCCTCGATGCCGACCGGGCGGTCGTTCTCGTAGGCGAAGGTCAGCTGGCTCTTGGCGTCGGGGCGCAGCCAGGGCAGCTTTGAGTTGCGGCCCTTGCGCACCCTGGCCTGGCGCTCGACCAGCTTGTGCGCATAGTGGATGGGGGCGGGCATCAGCACCGGCGTCTCGTCGGTCGCGTAGCCGAACATGAGCCCCTGGTCGCCGGCGCCCTGTTCCTCCGGGTCGCTGCGGTCCACGCCCTGCGCGATGTCAGAGGACTGCTTGCCGATGACATTGATGACGCCGCAGGTGTGGCCATCGAAGCCGACGGTGGACGAGGTGTAGCCGATGCCGCAGATGACATGGCGCACGAGCTCGACGAGGTCCACCCAGGCGCTGGTCGTGATTTCACCGGAGACCACCGCGATGCCGGTCTTCACCATCGTTTCGCAGGCGACGCGCGAGCGCGGGTCGCGCGCGATCAGGGCGTCGAGCACGGCGTCCGAGATCTGGTCTGCGACCTTGTCGGGATGGCCCTCGGAAACCGATTCGGAGGTGAAGAGGTAGGAGCCGGACATCGCGAAATTATACAATACGCGTTTAATCCCGGAGGACCCGGATGCCCAGCCGCCGCGAGCTCGCCAATGCCATCCGGGCCCTCAGCATGGATGCCGTCCAGCGCGCCAATTCGGGCCACCCGGGCATGCCGATGGGCATGGCGGACATCGCGGAAGTCCTGTGGCGCGATTTCCTGAAACATAACCCGGCCAATCCGCGCTGGGTGGACCGCGACCGCTTCGTGCTGTCGAACGGCCATGGCTCGATGCTTCTTTATTCAATACTCAACCTGACCGGCTACCCGCTGGGCCTCGATGAACTGAAGAACTTCCGCCAGCTCGGCGCGCGCACCGCAGGTCACCCGGAGCACGAGATCGCGATCGGCGTCGAGACCACGACCGGCCCGCTCGGGCAGGGCCTCGCGAACGCGGTCGGCATGGCGTTCGCCGAGAAGCTGCTCGCGGTGGAGTTCAACCGCCCCGGCCACGAGATCGTGGACCACATGACCTGGGTGTTCGCGGGCGACGGCTGCCTGATGGAGGGCATCTCGCACGAGGCCTGCTCGATCGCCGGCACCTGGGGCCTCGGCAAGCTGGTCTGCTTCTACGATGACAACGGCATTTCGATCGACGGCGAGGTCGCCGGCTGGTTCACCGACGACACGCCGAAGCGCTTCGAGGCCTATGGCTGGCAGGTGATCCGCGGTGTAGACGGCCACGACCCGGAGGCGGTGCTGCGCGCGATCAGAAGGGCAAAGCGCGAGAAATCGAAGCCGACCTTGATCTGCTGCAAGACCATCATCGGCTACGGCGCGCCGAACAAGCAGGGCAAGGAGGAATGCCACGGCGCCGCGCTCGGCGTCGACGAGGTTGCGCTCGCGAGGAAGACCCTCGGCTGGCCGCACGAGCCCTTCGCGGTGCCGGACGAGCTGCGCGCGGAATGGGACGCGCGCGCCGCGGGCCGGCGCGCCGAGGGCCGCTGGCGCCGGCGTTTCAAGGCCTACCAGCAGGCGCACCCGGAACTCGCGGCCGAATACCTGCGGCGCGTGGCGGGCGAGCTGCCCGCGGCTTTCGACGTTATGGTCGCGGAGGGTGCGGCCGCCGCGCAGGCGGCGGCGCAGCCGGTTGCGACGCGCCAGAGTTCGCAGGCGGTGCTGAATGCGCTCGGCCCGCGCATGCCGGAACTGCTCGGCGGCTCGGCCGACCTGACCGGCTCCAACAACACGAAAATAAAGGGGACGCACCCCTATTCCCGCGAACACATGGATGGCCGCTACCTGCACTACGGCGTGCGGGAATTCGGCATGGGCGCGATCATGAATGGCATCGCACTGCACGGCGGGTTCGTCCCGTTCGGCGGCACCTTCCTGGTGTTCGCCGACTACGCGCGCAGTTCGCTGCGCATGGCCGCGATCGTCGAGGCCGGCAGCATCTTCGTACTGACCCACGACTCGATCGGCCTCGGCGAGGACGGCCCCACGCATCAGCCGGTCGAGCATCTCTGGGGCCTGCGCATGATCCCGCGCATGGAGGTCTGGCGGCCATGTGACACGGCCGAGACCTGGGTGGCCTGGGGCGCCGCGATCCGCCGCCGCCACGCACCCACGGTGCTCGCGCTCACGCGGCAGACACTGCCGCCGCAGGCGCGCAATGCCGCGCAGCTCGATGCGATCCGCCGCGGCGGCTACGTGCTCCTGGACTGCGCGGGCACTCCCGAGTGCATCCTGATCGCGACCGGCAGCGAAGTCGGCATCGCGGTGGACGCCGCGCGCGAATTGAACGGGCGCGGGCGGCGCGTGCGCGTCGTGTCCATGCCCAGTACGAGCGTGTTCGACGCGCAGGATGCCGCCTGGCGCGATGCGGTGCTGCCGCCGTCCGTGACGCGGCGCGTCGCGATCGAGGCGGGCGCGCCGGACGGCTGGTGGCGCT
>JBQTKI010000091.1:0-13769 GCA_052386275.1 Gammaproteobacteria bacterium | reverse complement strand
TGCTCGGCTCGACCGGAACCGTCGGCGAGAACACGCTCGCCGTCGCCGCGGCGCATCCAGAGCGTTTCCGCGTCGTGGCACTCGCCGCGCGCTCGAACGACGAGGTCCTCTTCCGCCAATGCGAGCGGCACCGGCCGGAGCTGGCCGCCATGCTCGATGCGGCGGCGGCGACGCGGCTCGCAACCCGCCTGCGCATCGCGCGCCTGCCGACGCGGGTGCTCGCAGGTGCGGAGGCGCTCGAAACGGCTGCGACGCTGCCGCAGGCGGAGCTGGTGATGGCGGCGATCGTCGGAGCCGCGGGCCTCGCGCCCACGCTCGCGGCGGCGGCGGCCGGCAAGCAGCTGCTGCTCGCCAACAAGGAATCGCTGGTGCTCGCGGGGCCGCTCCTGATCGAGGCGGCACGGCGGGCGAACGCGCGCATCCTGCCGATCGACAGCGAGCACAACGCGGTGTTCCAGTGCTTGCCGACGCACGCGGCGCACGAGCGGGCGCCCGGGGTGCGGCGCATCGTGCTGACCGCCTCCGGCGGCCCGTTCCTGCGCGCGCGGCGCGAGGAGCTCGCTCTGGCGACGCCCGAACAGGCGGTCGCGCACCCGAACTGGCGCATGGGGCCGAAGATCTCCGTGGACTCGGCGACCCTGATGAATAAGGGCCTCGAACTGATCGAAGCCTGCCACCTGTTCGCGGTCACCCCGGACGACGTTGCGGTCGTGATCCACCCGCAGAGCATCGTGCACTCGCTGGTCGAGTTCGAGGATGGCGCACTGCTCGCTTCGCTGTCGCAGCCCGACATGCGCGTGCCGATCGCGCACGCCCTCGGCTGGCCCGAGCGCATCGTCTCCGGGGCACCCGCGCTGGACCTCGTGCAGGTTGGCAGGTTATCGTTCGAAGCGCCTGATCTGGAAAGGTTTCCATGTCTGGCCCTGGCGGAACGGGCAGCCCGTGCAGGCGGGTCGATGCCCGCCGTCCTGAACGCCGCGAACGAAGTCGCGGTGGCCGCCTTCCTGGGCAGGCGGCTGAACTTTGCCGCGATTGCAGGGGTCATTGAAAGCGTGTTGCAGCAGCACCAAACGAGGCCGGTCACGACACTGGAACAGGCGCTGGCCGCAGATGCCTGGGCGCGCGAGCGGACCGAAGCGCTGCTGGCGGCGCCGCGGGCGGCCGGCGCATGAGCCTCGCGGTCCTGGTCTCCGTCGCGGCGTTCGTCGTCGCGATCGGCATCCTGGTATCGGTGCACGAGTTCGGCCACTACTGGGTCGCGCGCCGCCTCGGCTTCAAGGTGCTGCGCTACTCGATCGGCTTCGGCAAGCCGCTCCTGACCCGCATCGGCCGTGACCCTGACCGGATCGAATACGTGCTGGCCGCGATCCCGCTTGGCGGCTACGTGCGCCTGCTTGATGAGCGCGAGGGCCCGCTGCCGCCGGGCGAGGAACATCGCGCCTTCAACCGCCGGCCGCCGCTCGCGCGCATCGCGGTGTTGCTCGCGGGTCCCGCCGCCAATTTCATCTTCGCCGTCATCGCCTACTGGCTGCTCTTCGTTCAGGGCGTGCCGGGGCTGAAGCCGGTGATCGGCGAGGTGGCGCCGGACACGCTTGCGGCCGCGGCCGGGCTCGAGCCATTCAACGAGATCGTCGCCGTGGGCGGCGAGCCCGCGGGCACGCGCCAGGCCGCCGTGCTCGGCATCCTCGAACAGGTCGTCGCAGCTGGCCGCATCGAGCTCGAACTTCGGGGTCAGGACGGCCGCCCGCGCCGCATCGTGATCGACGTGCCGGAGTCGGAGCGGCGCCGGTTGACCGAGCCCGGCATCCTGATGCGCGGGCTCGGCTTCTCCTTCTGGTACCCGCCGCAGCCGGTCGTGGTCGCGGAACTCACGCCGGGCGAACCGGCCGAACGCGCGGGCCTCAAGCCGGGCGACCGTGTCGTCGAGGTCGACGGCGTCGAGGTCGGAGACTACCCGGCGTTCGTCGCGATCATCCGCGCGCGTCCCGGGCAGGAGACGCGCATCGTCGCCTTGCGCGACGGACAGCGCGTCGCTGTCGGCCTGATTCCGCGCGCAGTGGTCGAGCACGGCCGGACCGTGGGCAAGATCGGCCTGGGCGCGGCGCGCGACGCCGGCGCGGGTTTCCCGGCGAGCATGCAGACCACCGAGCGCTACGGGCCGCTGGCGGCCATCGTGCCCGCGCTCACCGAAACTTGGCACAAGACCGCGCTGACTGTCCGCTTCCTGTGGCGCATGGTGACGGGCCACGTGTCAGCCAAGAACATCTCCGGGCCGATCAACATCGCCCAGTACGCCGGGATCACGGCGTCGGAGGGATTCATCTACTATCTCGGCTTCCTGGCGCTCGTGTCGATCTCGCTCGCGGTGCTCAACCTGCTGCCGGTGCCGGTGCTGGACGGCGGCCAGGTCGTGTTCCAGCTCGCGGAAATGGCGAAAGGGTCGCCGCTCTCCATGCAGGCCCAGGTGGTGGGGCAGAAGGTGGGCATCGCGATGCTGGTGGCGCTGATGGGGTTCGCGTTCTACAACGACATCACGCGGCTGTTCGGCTGAGCGCGCGGGAGGCCACGGCATGCTTCGCACCCTGATCGGCGCCATCCTGCTCTGCTGCACGGCCGCGGCCCAGGCGCAGGACGACTCCGCGTTCGTGGTCGGCGACATCCGGGTCGAGGGCCTGCAGCGCATCTCCGAGGGCACGGTGTACAACTACCTGCCCGTCAACATCGGCGACCGCCTCGACGCGCGCCGCATCCAGGAAGCGATCCGCGCGTTGTTCGGCACCGGCTTCTTCAGCGACATCGAGCTGCGCCGCGACGGTGCAACGCTCGTGGTCGTCGTGCTCGAGCGGCCGTCGATCGAGAGCTTCGAGATCAGCGGCAACAAGGACATCAAGACCGAGGACCTGCAGAAGTCGCTGCGCTCGGTCGGGCTCGCGACCGGCAAGACCTTCGACCGCTCGGTGCTCGAGGAAGTGAAGAGCTACCTGACCGACCAGTACTTCAGCCGGGGCAAGTACGCGGTGCGCATCGACACCCAGGTGGACGAGGTGCCCGGCAACAAGGTGCGGATCAGGATCGAGGTGGCGGAGGGCAAGCGCGCCCGGATCCGCCAGATCAACATCATCGGCAACTCGGCGTTCGAGGACGAGGACCTGTTGGACGAGTTCGAGCTGCGCACTCCCGGGTGGCTCTCCTGGTACAAGCAGGACGACCGCTATTCGCGCGAATCGCTGCAGGGAGACCTCGAGAAGCTGCAGTCGTACTACCAGGACCGCGGCTACGCGAACTTCGAGATCGAGTCGACGCAGGTCGCGATCGCGCCCGAGAAAGACGACATGTTCATCACCCTCAGCCTCCGCGAGGGCGAGGTCTACAAGGTCGGCGAGGTCAAGCTCGCCGGCACCCTCAAAGTGCCGGAGGAGCAGCTGCGCCAGCTCTTGGTGGTGCAGAAGGGCCAGACCTATTCGCGCAAGCAGATCACGCAGACCCAGGAACTGCTGTCGTACCGGCTCGGTATCGAGGGTTATGCCTTCGCCAAGATCGACCCGGTGCCGCAGACCGACGAGGCGGCGAAGACGGTGGACCTCACGTTTTTCGTCGACCCCGGCAGCCGCGCCTACGTGCGTCGCATCAACTTCACCAACACGAGCGCCATCGACGACGAGGTGCTGCGGCGCGAAATGCGCCAGATGGAGGGTTCCTACCTGTCGAACGCGCTGCTCGAGCGCTCCAAGGAGCGGCTGCAGCGGCTGCCGTACATCGAGAAGGTCGAGTTCGAAACCAAGCCGGTGCCGGGCACGCCGGACCTGGTGGACGTGGACTTCGACATCAAGGAGGGGCTGCCCGGCCAGTTCAGCGGCGGCGTGGGCTACTCCGAAGCGCAGTCGTTCCTGCTGAACGGCAGCTTCGTGCACTCGAACTTCATGGGTTCCGGCGAGCGCCTCGCGGTCGAGGCGCTGTCCGGGCGCTTCTCGCAGTCGTACACGATCTCGCATACCGACCCGTACCGCAGCGCGGACGGGCTGTCGCGCACCGTCGGCCTGCAGTTCCGCGACATCACGCAGTTCGTGTCGGCGGCGTCGGATTTCTCGACCACGACCATGTCGGCGACGCTCGAGTACGGCTACCCGATCACCGAGTTCCAGGGCCTGCGCTTCGGCGTGATCGCGCAGCAGTCGGACCTGATCGTCAACCCGAACGCGAGCGCGCCGGAGGCGGTCGAATGGGTTCGCAACAACGGCAAGCCATACACGCGCACGATCGCGAACGAGGTGCCGGACGGACCCGACCCGGACACCGACCCGGACATCATCACGACCACCCTGTTCGGCAGCAAGTTCAACACCTACGAACTGGTCGCGGGCTGGTTCTTCGACTCGCGCAACCGCGCGATCTTCGCCGACCGCGGCATGCGCCATTCGCTGTCCGTGTCGGCCGCCGCGCCCGGCAGCGAGGTCGAGTACTACGTGGTCAACTACGAGTACTTGCAGCTGATCCCGGTCTGGCGGCAATGGACGGTCGCGCTCTCGGCCGAGATCGGCTGGGGCGACGCACTCGGCACGGAGACGACGGCGCTACCCCCGTACCGCCAGTTCTTCGGCGGCGGCCCGGACACGGTGCGCGGCTACGCCGAGAGCCGACTCGGCCCCAAGGACGGGTTCGGCAATCCCTACGGCGGCAACCTCAAGGTCCTCGGACACGTGGAGCTGCTGTTCCCGGTCCCCGCCAAATGGCGCGCGAGCACGCGCATCAGCGCGTTCTTCGACATCGGCAACGTTTTCTCGCAGGGCATGGGCATCAACTTCGTCGGCCAGGACGGCGTGACGCCCGTGGACTACGAGTTCGATTACAATGAACTGAAGCAGTCCGCCGGCATCGCCGTGCAATGGATGGCCCCGCTCGGCATCTTCCGGTTCAGCTATGGCATCCCGCTGAACCAGTTCAGGGGCGACGGCATTCGCTACCCGGATGAGGCGGAGGAATTCCAGTTTTCGATCGGATCCGCGTTCTGATACCCGAGGCTAGATGAACCCAATGACCATGCATTCCATTCCCCGCGCCCTCGCTCTCGCCGTGCTGCTCGCGGCGGGGCCGGCGGCGCAGGCCGCGGACCTCAAGATCGGCTACATCAACTTCGGGCGCCTGCTCGAGGAGTCGCCGCAGGCGAAGGCCGCGCAGCAGACGCTCGAGGGCGAGTTCCTGCCGCGGCAGCGCGATGTCGCCGCGCAGCAGAAATCCCTCGAGGAAAAGCGCGACAAGCTGAAGCGCGAGGCCGCGGTGATGTCGGAGGCCGACCGCGTCAGGGCCGAGCGCGAGGTGCGCGACCTCGAGGTCAGCCTGCAGCGCCGCTTCAACGAGCTGCAGGAGGACCTGAATCTGAGGCGCAACGAGGAAGTCGGCCGCATGCAGCGGGCGTTGCTCGCGGAGGTGCAGGCCTACGCACGCGCCAACGGCTACCAGCTGGTGGTCAGCGAGGGCGTACTGTTCGCCGCCGAGGCGGTGGACATCACGCCGCAGGTCATCGCGGCGCTCAAGGCGAAGGCGCCCGCGCCGGCGACGCCGCCCAGGACCTGAGCCCGGGCGGCACCCCGGGGAGCGCCGCGATGGCGAGCACGCTCGGCGAGCTTGCGGTCCGCTTCGGGCTCGAACTCGCCGGCGATCCCGGCCAGGTGGTGCACGGCGTGGCGGCGCTCGCAGCCGCGACCCCCGGCACGTTGACCTTCTGCACCGGCGCCAAGCACCGGCGCGAGCTCGCCGCGACCCGCGCGACCGCGGTCGTGCTGCCGCGGGAACTGGTGGCCGAGTGCCCGGTGGCCGCGCTCGTCGCCGCGCGTCCCTACGCGAGCTATGCCCGCATCGCGGCTTGGCTCAATCCGCCGTCGCGGGTGGCCGCGGGCCGTGACCCCACCGCGCGCATCGCCGCGACCGCCGCGGTCCCCGCGAGCGCATGGGTCGGGCCCTATGCGATCGTCGAGGCGGGCGCCTCGGTCGGCGAGCGCTGCTCGATTGCCGCGCACTGCGTGGTCGAGGAGGGCGCGCGGCTTGGCGACGACTGCCGGTTGCATGCCGGCGTCACCGTGTGCCGCGGCGTCAGGGTCGGTGCGCGCTGCGTGATGAAGCCCGGCGCGGTCGCAGGCAGCGACGGCTTCGGCTTCGCGCCCGACGCCGACGGCTACGTCAAGGTGCCGCACCTCGGCTCGCTCGTGATCGGCGACGACGTCGAGATCGGCTCCAACACGACGATCGACCGCGGCACCATCGACGACACCGTGATCGAGGATGGGGTCAAGCTGGACAACCTGGTCCAGGTCGGCCATAACTGCCGCATCGGCGCGCACACCGTGATCGCGGGTTGCGTGGGAATCTCGGGCAGCAGCGTGATCGGGCGCCGCTGCATGATCGGCGGCGCGGTCGGCATCGCCGGCCACCTGGAGATCGGCGATGACGTGATCGTGACCGGTTTTTCGATGGTGACGCACTCGCTGCCGGGGCCGGGTACGTATTCTTCCGGCATGCCGGCCATGCCGGCCGCAGAGTGGCGCCGCGCGGTTGCGCGGCTGCACCGCCTGGACGCCGACCGCAAGAAGAAGGGCAGGGAGAAGGGCGGATGAGCGAAGGGTTCGCGATGGATATCCAGGCGGTGCTGGCGCAGCTGCCGCACCGTTACCCGTTCCTGCTCGTCGACCGCGTGGTCGAATGCGTCCCGGGCAAGCGTATCGAGGCGCTCAAGAACGTCACCGTCAACGAGCCATTCTTTGCCGGGCACTTTCCCGGCCGTCCCACGATGCCGGGCGTCATGATCCTCGAGGCGCTGGCGCAGGCCGCAGGCATCCTCGCGTTCAAGACCGCGGGGGTGGTGCCGGACGAGAACTCGCGCTTCTACTTCGTCGGCATCGACGACGCGCGCTTCCGCAAACCCGTGGTGCCGGGCGACCAGCTGGTGCTCAAGGCGACGCTCGAGCGCGCGCTCCGCGGCATCTGGAAGTTCGCGACCGTGGCGGAGGTCGCGGGTGAAGAGGTGGCCTCGGCGACCATGATGGTGGCGCCGGAGGTCGCGACTTGATCGACCCGCGCGCGATCGTTGCCGCGGACGCCGAGATCGCGGACGGCGTCGAGGTCGGCGCCTACACCATCATCGGCGCGGGCGTGAAGATCGGCGCCGGCACCCGGGTCGGCCCGCACGCGGTCATCAACGGGCCGACCACCCTCGGCCGCGACAACCGGGTGTTCCAGTTCGCCTCGGTCGGCGACGCGCCGCAGGACCGGAAGTATCAGGGCGAGGCCACGCGGCTCGAGGTCGGCGACCGCAACGTGTTTCGTGAATTCTGCTCGATCAACCGCGGTACCGCCGGCGGGCGAGGCGTCACGCGGATCGGCAGCGACTGCCTGTTCATGGCCTACTCGCACGTCGCGCACGACTGCGTGGTCGGGGATCACTGCATCATGTCCAATTGCACGGCCCTGGCAGGCCACGTCGAGCTCGGCGACTGGGTGATCCTGTCGGGCTACGCCGGCGTGCACCAGTTCTGCAAGGTCGGCGCGCACGCGTTCCTCGCCAACAATGCGGCGGTGACGCGCGACGTGCCGCCGTACCTCTTGGTCGCCGGCAGCCCGGCGGAACCCAAGGGCGTCAACAGCGAGGGACTCAAGCGGCGCGGTTTCGATGCGGCGCAAATCGCGAACATCAAGAGCGCCTACCGGCTGTTCTACCGCTCCGGGCTGAAGCTGGCCGAGGCGGCGGAGCAGCTGCGCGCGCTCGCCGGGACGCAACCCGAGCTCGCGCCGTTCGTGGGGTTCCTGGCCGCCAGCGAACGCAGCATCATCCGTTGATGGCCGCGGCGCGCCCGCTCACGATCGGCGTGGTGGCCGGCGAGTCATCGGGCGACAACCTGGGCGCGGCGCTCATCAATGCAGTCCGCGCGCGGGAACCCGGTGCGCGTTTCGTGGGCGTCGCCGGGCCCGCGATGCAGGGGGCCGGCTGTGAGGCGATCGCGTCCTCGGCCGAACTCGCCGTGATGGGTTTGTTCGAGGTCCTGCACCACCTGCCACGCCTGCTCCGGCTCCGCCGGCGCGTGCGCCGCGCGTTCCTGTCGCTGCGGCCGAACGTGTTCGTCGGCATCGACGCGCCCGAGTTCAACCTGAACCTGGCGCCCGCGCTCTCCGCGGCGGGCATCCGCACCGTGCAGTACGTGAGCCCTCAGGTCTGGGCCTGGCGGCGCGGCCGCGCGCGGACCATGGCGGGGTTCCTCGATCTGGTGCTTTGCCTGTTGCCGTTCGAGCGCGCCGTTTACGAGGAGGCAGGTCTCGCCGCGATCTTCACCGGCCACCCGCTCGCCGACCAGTTGCCGCTGGAACCGGACCAGGCGGGGGCACGGCGCGAACTGGGAATGTCCGGGGACGCGGCCGTCGTCGCCATCCTGCCGGGCAGCCGCGAGGGCGAGGTGCGCCGGCTCGCGGAGGACTTCGCGGGCGCGATCGCCTGGCTCGCAGAGCGCCGGCCGGGATTGCGTTTCGCCGCCGCTCTCGCCGACGACGCGACCCGCGCGCGGTTCGACGCCGCGCTCGAGCGTCGCGCGCGGGGCGTTGCGGTCGGCCGGTATCAGGGCCGGGCGCGCTCGGTGCTGACGGCCGCCAATGTCGCGATCGTCGCCTCCGGCACCGCCACGCTCGAGACCCTGCTGTGCAAGCGGCCCATGGTCGTCGCCTATCGTCTCGGCTGGCCGACGGCATTCGCCCTGCGCGGCCTCGGGCTCCTCAAGGCGCCGCACTTCGCGCAGCCGAACCTCCTGGCCGGCAGCAAGGTCGTGCCGGAACTCGCGCAGCGAGAAGTCACACCGGAGCGCCTCGGACGCGAGGTCGAGCGCTGGCTCGACCATCCGGCGGAGGCCGCCGGGCTCGCGGCGCAGTTCACCGCCATCCACCGGGAGCTGCGCCAGGGCGCGAGCGAGCGCGCCGCGGAAGCGATCCTTGCGCTCGCCCGGGGAAGCTGCGCTTGAGCCGGGCAGCGCCGGGCCGCGCCGCACGCCCAGGGAGCCTCGTGGCCGGGGTCGACGAAGCCGGGCGCGGTCCGCTGGCGGGCCCCGTGATGGCGGCCGCCGTAATCCTGGACCCGCTGCGGCCCATCGCGGGCCTGCGTGACTCCAAGCAACTGCCGGCGGCGCGACGCGAGGCGCTCGCTGCCGCGATCCGCGGACAAGCGCTCGCCTGGGCCGTCGGCTGGGCCGATGCGGCGGAAATAGACGTGCTCGATATCCTGCAGGCGAGCCTGCTGGCGATGCGCCGTGCGCTGCTGGGCCTCGCGCTCGAGCCGGCGCGCGTACTGGTAGACGGCAGGCACTGTCCATCGATCGCGAGGCTGGGATTCCGCTGCGAGGCCTGGGCGCTCGTCCGGGGCGACGCGCGCATCGCCGCGATCAGCGCGGCATCGATCCTGGCCAAGGTGAGCCGGGATGGTTGGATGCTCGCTGCGGCTTCCGCCTACCCCGGCTACGGCTTCGAGCGCCACCTGGGGTACCCCACACCGGAGCACCTGCACCGACTCCAGCGCCACGGTGCCTGCCGGCTGCACCGGAGGAGCTTCGCGCCGGTAAGATCGGTCCATGCAGCGGCCTGACGCAGCAGCGGGGGACGGTTCGTTCGTCCACCTCAGGGTCCATACCGAATACTCGCTGGTCGACGGCATCGTGCGCGTGCCGCGGCTGATGCGCGCGGTGGCGGACGGCGGCATGCCCGCGGTCGGCCTGAGCGATCACGGCAACCTGTTCGCGATGGTCAAGTTCCACCGCGAGGCGGAACGCGCAGGCGTCAAGCCCGTGATCGGTGCGGATCTCTGGCTCGCCGAGGCCGGCGAGCGCGTCGAGCCGTCGCGGCTCACGCTGCTGGCGCAGGGACCCGAGGGCTACCGCAACCTCACACGGTTGGTGTCACGAAGCTACCTCGAGGGACAGCAGGCCGGCCGGGCGCTGCTGCAACGAGCGTGGCTCGACCGCGACACGACGGCGGGGCTCATCGCACTTTCGGGCGCGTCCGAGGGGGACGTCGGGCGCGCGCTGCTGGCGCGCCGGACGGCGGAAGCCGACGCGCTGCTCGCGGGCTGGCAGGAATTGTTCGGCGACCGCTATTACCTGGAGGTGCAGCGCACCGGCCGCGCCGGGGACGAGGAACAGGTGGCGGCGGTGCTCGACCTGGTCGCGCGGCTGCCTGCCGCGGTGGTCGCCACCAACGACGTGCGCTTCCTGGAACCCGGCGAGTTCGAGGCGCACGAGGCCAGGGTCTGCATCCACGGCGGCTGGCGCCTCGACGACCCCGGGCGCCCGCGTCAGCATTCGCCGGAGCAGTTCCTGAAGAGCCCGGCGCAGATGCGGCGCCTGTTCGCGGACCTGCCGGAAGCCGCGGACAACACCGTCGAAATCGCGCGCCGCTGCTCGCTGCCTCTGTTGCTGGGGCGCGTTTTCCTGCCGGCCTTCGAAGTTCCCGCCGGCCGCACGACTGGCGGCGAGCTCGCCCGGCTGGCGGACGAGGGACTGGCCGCACGGCTCGCCAAGGTGGGCGTGGCGCCCGGGGTCGAACCCGCGGCCTATCGCGAGCGCCTGGTGCGCGAACTCGGCGTGATCTGCGAGATGGGTTTCGAAGGCTACTTCCTCGTGGTCGCGGATTTCATCGGCTGGGCGCGCGCAGAGCGGATCCCGGTAGGGCCCGGCCGCGGCTCGGGCGCCGGTTCGCTGGTGGCCTGGTCGCTCGGCATCACCGATCTCGACCCGCTGCGCCACGACCTGCTGTTCGAGCGCTTCCTGAATCCCGAGCGCGTGTCGTTGCCCGACTTCGACATCGATTTCTGCATGGAGGGCCGCGACCGCGTGATCGATTACGTGGCGGAGCGCTACGGGCGCGACCGCGTGTCGCAGATCATCACTTTCGGCTCGCTCGCAGCGCGGGCGGTGGTGCGCGACGTGGGTCGGGTGCAGGGGCTTCCCTACGGCCTGGTGGACAGCGTCGCCAAGCTGATCCCGTTCGAACTCGGCATCACGCTCGACGACGCGCTCGACAAGGAGCCGGAACTCGCGCGTCGCTACCGGGAGGAAGACGAGGTACGCGATCTCGTGGACCTGGCGCGCCGGCTGGAAGGGCTTGCGCGCAATGCCGGCACCCATGCGGGCGGCGTGGTGATCGCGCCGTCGCCGCTCACCGATTTCACCGCGCTCTACTCGGAAGGGGACGGCGGCGTCGTCGTCACGCAATTCGACAAGGACGACGTCGAGCAGGTGGGCCTCGTCAAGTTCGACTTCCTCGGGTTGCGCACGCTGACGATCATCGACCGGGCCGTGCACACCATCAACGCGGCGCGGGCGCAGGCGGGGGCGGCGCCGCTCGACATCGCGCAGCTGCCGCTCGAGGACGCCGACACCTACCGGCTGCTGAAATCCTGCCGCACGACGGCGGTGTTCCAGCTCGAGTCGCGCGGCATGCGCGACCTGGTGCGCAAGCTGCAGCCCGACTGTTTTGACGACATCGTGGCGCTCGTGGCGCTGTTCCGCCCGGGCCCGTTGCAGTCGGGCATGGTGGATGACTTCATCGCGCGCAAGCACGGCCGCACCAGCGCCGCGATCGACTATCTCCACCCAAGCCTCGCCGGCATCCTGAAGCCCACCTACGGCGTGATCCTGTACCAGGAGCAGGTGATGCAGATCGCGCAGACGCTCTCGGGCTACACGCTGGGCGGCGCCGATCTCTTGCGCCGCGCGATGGGCAAGAAGAAACCCGAGGAGATGGCGACTCAGCGTTCGGTGTTCGTCGAAGGCGCCGTGGCACGCGGCGTGCCGGCCTCGCGCGCGGGCCAGATCTTCGACCTGATCGAGAAGTTCGCGGGCTACGGCTTCAACAAGTCCCACTCGGCGGCCTATGCGGTCCTGGCCTATCAGACGGCCTGGCTCAAGGCGCACTACCCGGAAGCATTCATGGCGGCGGTGCTGTCCTCCGACATGGAGCACACCGACAAGGTCGTGTCCTTCATCGACGAGTGCGCCGGGATCGGGGTCGAGGTGCTGCCGCCCGACGTCAACCAATCGGGCTATGCATTCACGGTGGCCGGCCCGGGCAGCATCCGCTACGGGCTCGGCGCGGTGAAAGGCGTGGGCGAGGGCGCCGTGGCCGCGCTCGTCGCCGAGCGCGAACGCGGCGGCGCGTTTTGCGGGCTCGCGGACCTGTGCCGGCGCGTGGACCTCAAGCTGGCGGGTCGGCGTACGCTCGAGGCCATGGTGAAGGCCGGCTGCTTCGACGGTTTCGCGCAGAATCGCGCGACGCTCATGAGCGCGCTGCCGGCGGCCATGCAGCTCGGCGAGCAGCGCACGCGGGCGGTGGCAGCCGGGCAGGACGACCTGTTCGGCGGCGTGGCGGCACCGGCGGGGGGCGATGCGCCGACGGCGCTCGACCTGGCGGCGGTACCCGAATGGAGCACGGCGGTGCGCCTCGCCGGCGAGCGCGAGACACTCGGGCTGTACCTGACCGGGCACCCGATCGCGGAGGTCGAGCCGGAACTGCGGCAACTGTCGCCGCTGCGGATCGCGGACCTCGGCGGGCCGCGGCCCGGCCCGGAGGCGCGCGGCCTGCCTGCGCGCAACGTCACGGTCGCCGGCCTGGTGATGGAGATCCGCCGCCGCGGGCCGCGCATGACGCTCCTGCTCGACGACAAGAGCGGCCGCATCGAGGTGAGCCTGTTCGACGACGTCTGGCAGCAGCACCGCTCGGTGATCGCCAAGGACGCGATCCTGGTGGTCGAGGGCATGCTCCGCTTCGACGAGTTCATCGAGGACTGGCGCATCAACGCGAAGCGGCTCACGCCCATCGAACAGCTGCGCGAGCGCGAGGCGCGGCGCCTCCTGATCCGGCTGCCGCATTCCAGCGGCGGCGAACGGCTGCTCGAGCGCCTCGAGGAGGCGCTGGCGCCCTGCCGCGGCGGCAGCTGCAGGGTCGCGGTGCAATACATCGGCGACGAGGCGCGGGCGACGCTCGCGCTGCCCGACGACTGGTCCGTCCGGCCGACGAAAGCGCTCCTGGAAGCGCTCGGTGCGCTGGTGGGACGCGACGCGATCAGGGTGGTGTACGGCCCGCGTCCCGACTGAGCGCGCGCAGCCACTATACTGCCGGCATGGCGCTGCAATTCCTGGATTTCGAGCAGCCGATCGCGGAACTCGAGGCGAAGATCGAGGAACTGCGCTTCCTCGGCAACGACTCCGAGCTCCATATCGCGGAGGAAATCGAGAAGCTGCGCGCCAAGAGCCGCGCGCTGACGACCAGCATCTTCGCGAGCCTGACGCCGTGGCAGATCACCCAGCTCGCGCGCCACCCGCAGCGCCCGTACACGCTCGACTACGTGCCGCTGGTGTTCTCCGAGTTCCAGGAATTGCACGGCGACCGCATGTATGCCGACGACCAGGCGATTGTCGGCGGCGTCGCGCGGCTTTCCGGCCAGCCCGTCATGATCATCGGCCAGCAGAAGGGCCGGGACACCAAGGAGCGTGTGCGGCGCAATTACGGCATGCCGAAGCCGGAGGGCTACCGCAAGGCGCGCCGGCTGATGCAGACGGCGGAGCGCTTCGGGCTGCCGCTGGTGACGCTGATCGACACGCCGGGCGCCTACCCGGGCGTGGGCTCGGAGGAGCGCAACCAGAGCGAGGCGATCGCGCGCAATCTCTTCGAAATGGCGCGCCTCGCCGTACCCGTCGTGAGCTGCGTCATCGGCGAGGGCGGCTCGGGCGGCGCGCTTGCAATCGGCG
>JBQTKI010000090.1:0-16120 GCA_052386275.1 Gammaproteobacteria bacterium | reverse complement strand
CCGTGTTGGCCGCGCTCGCGCGCACGCCCGATGCGCACGCCGGGCAGACGCTGACGCGCGTCGCGGACGCGGCGCTCGACGGCGCGCGCGGCAATTCGGGCGCGATTCTCGCCCAGTTCCTGCTGGGCGTCGGCGACCGCGCGGGGCACCTGCGCGAACTGACGGCGGAGACGTTCGCGGATGCGGTCGGCGGCGGCGCCGCCTACGCGCGCGAATCGCTCGCCGAACCGCGCGAAGGCACGATACTCACGGTGCTCTCGGACTTCGCCGCGGCCCTCGAGCGCGGCGTGCAGGGCGGCCTGCGCGACTTCCGCGCGCTGTTCGGCGAAGCGCTCGGCACGGCGCGCCGGTCGCTCGAGGCGACGCGCGAGCAGCTCGACCTGCTGCGGCGGGCGAACGTCGTGGACGCGGGCGCGGCGGGCTTCGTCGAGCTCGTCTCCGGCATGCACGATTACTTCGAGACCGGCGTGGCGCCGCCCGACGACGCCGCGATCGCGATCGTGCGCGACGACCAGGCCGCCGCCGGCGCGGAGCAGGCGCTGGAGCACCGCTGGTGCACGGAATGCACGATCGCAGGCCCGGCCATTGACCGCCGCAAGCTGCGCGAGCAGGCGGCCGCGCTCGGCTCGAGCCTGGTGGTCGCCGGCACCCAGAGCAAGGTGCGCCTGCACCTGCACCTGAACGAGCCGGCGCGACTGTTCGAGCTCGCGGCGCGTTACGGCGCGGTCAGCGGCGAGAAGGCCGATGACATGCAGCGCCAGCAGGAGATGGCGCACCACGAGTCGCGCCGGCAGGTCGCGGTCGTCACCGACTCGGCCGCCGACCTGCCGGAATCGGTGCTCGAGGAGCTCGATGTCCACGTGGTGCCGGTGCGCGTGCACTTCGGCACGCACAGCTACCTCGACAAGGTCGGCATGTCCCCCGAGCATTTCTTCAGGGAGCTAGCCGTGAATCCGGTGCACCCGAAGACCTCGCAGCCGCCGCCGGGCGATTTCCGGCGCGCTTTCGAGTTTCTCGGCTCGCATTACCGCGCAGTGTTCTACGTCGGCCTGACCGCCCGCGTCAGCGGCACTTTCCAGAGCGCCGAGACCGCGGCCGCGCGTACGCAGTCGCGCGCGCGCATTGACACGCTCGACTCCGGCACCGCCGCGCTCGGCCAGGGCCTGATCGCAATGCGCGCGGCGGAAGCCGCTGCCGCGGGCGGGGATCTCGAGGCGGTCAAGGCGGCCGCGGTGGCGGCGCGATCACGCACCCGCACCTGGGGCTGCCTGGTGACGCTCGAGTTCGCGGTGCGCGGCGGACGGGTGCCGCGCTGGGCCGGGCGCACCGCGGATTTCCTGGGAGTTTCACCGATCCTCGTGGTGCGCGCCGACGGCAGCGTGGGCGTCGGCGGCGCGCTGTTCGGGCGCCGTCATCCTTACCGCCGCTTCGGGCGCTACCTGCGCCGCCGGCTCGACCCGGCGAAGCGCTGGCGCATCGGTATCTCGCATGCTAACGCGCCCGAAGGCGCCGCGCAGGTTCGGGGAGAACTGTTGCAGGGATTGCCCGGCGCGGAGTTGTTGCCGGTCATCCCGCTCGGCACCGCACTCGGCGTGCACGGCGGGCCGGGCTGCATCGTGGTCGCGGCGCAGGAACTCGTCTAGGCAGCCTTGCGGGCCAGCCTCCGCCACAGCAGGAAGTACACCGCGACATTGACGGCGATGACGAACGCGCCGAGCGCGAGTTGCACGCCGCGCGTAAGCCCCGTTGGATAGACGAGCGGCAGCAGGTAGTGCGAGATGAAGCCGCCCGAGTAGCCCGGGTCGCCGCCGAACCCGCGCAACCGGTTCTCGAGTGGCGTCAGCGGGCAGATCCAGCCGAAGAACTCAATCGCCGCGCCCCAGATCATCGCGGGCAGGTGAACCCAGGCGAGCTTCGGTCGGCGCAGCACCAGCAGCCCTCCCAGCACCACGAACAGGATGAAGGCGAGGTGCAGCACCAGCACGGCATCGGCCAGGATGCGCCAGGCCATCGCGCGGCCGCCCGCGCTACTGCGACGGCTGCGGCTTCACCGACGGGCGCTGCTCGGCGTCCCAGCGCAGCCAGTCGCCCTTGAGGTGCAGCAGCCGCTTGAAGCCGGCCCTGGAGAGCGCCTCGAGCGCGATCTTGGTGCGGTTGCCGCTGCGGCAATACACCACGATGTCGGCATCGCGCGCGTCCTCGAGTTCCGCGAGGCGGGCAGGCAGCTCAGTGTGCGGGATGTTGCGCGCGCCGGCCACATGGCCCTGCTGGTATTCCTCGGGCGTGCGCACGTCGAGCACGATCAGCGTGCGGTCGCCCCAGGCGAGCCGCTCGGCCAGCACGCGCGGCGCAATGGTCGCGACGTCGGCCGCGCCCGCCGCGAATGCGGCCAGCGTGCAAAGCGCTGCGAGCAGCAGGGCACGCAAGGGATCAGTCCTCGAGCACGAAGGTGATGCGCAAGCGCACGCGATAGCCGCTCACCTTGCCCTTGTCGATCATCACTTCCTGGTCCGCCACCCAGGCGCCGGTCAGGTTCTTGAGCGTCTTGCCGGCTCGCTGGATGCCCTTCCTGATCGCGTCGTCGAAGCTCTTGCTCGATGTCGCGGTGATCTCGCTGACCTTTGCAACCGTCATGTCGTTCTCCTTCGGGAGCCTCCCCGTCGGCTCCGGCCATGAATGATACCGCTACGGGCGGCGCCCGCGGCGCCGTTATCATGGACCATGGTCGGCGCGTCCGCGCGCCCGGAGAATCCGTATGTTACGCAAGCTCAGAAGTGCGATCCTGCGCGGCCTGGTCGTGGTGCTGCCGATCGGGTTCACCGTGTGGCTCTTGTGGTGGCTCGGCAGCTCCGCCGAATCGCTCTTGCAGCGGCCGATCCTGCTCGTGCTGCCGGAACAGTACTACGTGCCCGGCATGGGCATCGTCGCCGGGCTCATGCTGCTCTCCGCGGCCGGGACCCTCGTCAACGCCCTGATCGTGCGGCGCGTGCTGGCGTCCTGGGAGGGCTTCCTCGACCGCATCCCGGTGGTCAAGACGATCTACGGCGCCAGTCGCGACTTCATGAAGCTGTTTCCCGCCGGCGGCAGGAAGAGCGACCTCAAGCGCGTGGTGCTCGCCAGCTTCGGCGAGGCGCGCCTGGTCGGCTTCGTCACGCGCGACGATGCCTCCGAGCTCGGCATCGTGCGCCGCGAGGACAGGCTGGTCGCGGTGTACTTCCCGATGAGCTACCAGATCGGCGGCTACACCGCGCTCGTGCCGCGCGCCAACGTCGAGCCGCTCGACATGCCGGTCGAAACCGCGATGCGCCTGGTGCTGACCGGCGGGCTCTCCGCCGGCCACTGATCAGTTCTTGTCGATCCTGGTGATCTTGGAGCCTTCGAACGTCAGGTTGTACATCAGGCCCTTGTTCGAATAGATGAAGCCGATGATCGGCTTCCTGGCCGTGTCGGTGTCGATCTGCCCGCCGGCGCCCAGCGTCGCGAGCGCAACGCTGCCGTCCACACCGGCTTTCCAGCCCTCGCTCTTGCGGAACTTGTCGAGCTCGCTCTGCGTCATGAACAGGACCACCTGGCTTTTCTGCTGCAGCCCGAGCTGGAACCCGATCGAACCGGAGACGATGTTGTAGTAGGAGGCTGTGCGGCCGCCGACCAGCAGCGCGCCCTCGCCGTACTCCCCGCCGAGGCCGATGCCGCCCTTGATGACTTTCGGGAACACCAGCATCCCGGCTGCGCGGCCGGCCAGTTCCCTGGCCGCCGAGGAATGCTTGTAGAGCTCGCTGACGGCTTCGCGCACCTCGGCGTCGAGTTCTTCCCTCGACGGATTCACGTCGGCAGCGGCTGCCGCGGTCCAGAGCCATGCAGCCGCGATCAGCGGATAGAGGACCCGGTTCATCGATGAGATCTCCTGCTGCGGGGTGCGGTTACATCTTAACCGCGCGCGGGCAGGTCAGGCGAAGGCGGCGCGCGGCCGGTGCGGGCGGTGTTTGGACTTCTGCTTCTGCGAGTAAAGCAGTTCGACGTGGCGGATGCCGGAAGTGCAGCGCGCCACGCGCTTGACCGCCTGCACCAGGCGCAGCAGCAGGTTGTACTTCGCGTGCGGGCCTCCGGCCGCGTAGGCCTCGGCGACAACCAGGTGCAGGATGGTGATGCGCTCGAAGCTGTCGCGCACGTAGAGCACGAGGCCCACCGGGCGCGAAACCTTGCCTTCGCGCTCCACGGCGAACAAGACCTGCGTCTCCGAGGGGCCGGCGACGCGCACGCGCAACGAATTCCCCTCGGTGACGATCTCGGGCGGACCGTATTGGTCGATGGCGGTGACGATGCCATTCCGGACCCGGTCCTGGCGGCCGTTGAAGAACAACAGCGCCTCGAGCTGGTGGTGATGCTCGACCGGCAGGCCCGAAACGAATGCGATTTGCCGTGTAATGCCCGTGACTCCCGGCTCCCAGCCCCCGCCCCCGCAAGGCCGGAACACCATACTTGGCTGGTCGGCCCCCTGTCGAGATTCACATAATTCCGTGAAACTCGAAGGGATGCCCGACTTTGTCGCGCCCCAGCAACGGCAAAATACCCCTGCCAGGCACCACTTCGGCGGTTTCCCGCAAGTACCGGACCCGATGGGGATTTTCGAAGTGCGTCACGCGGGCCACGCGTGAAACGCGACTTGTGTCTCGTTCGCCACGACGCGTTTTGTCAAAGATGGCCGGTAACTGTGAGTCACCGGCAGTTGCGCCGGTGGCGGGCGTTTTTGCGCGAGTCCGGGGCCGTGGAACCGACCAAGAAAGACGACTACGCAGACACTGTCATCATCGACTACACGGACTTGCAGCCGGGCGATGACGCGCCTGATCCCATTGCGCCGGATGAAGTCGACAAGTTCGCAGCGCAAGCAGCGGCGGCATCGCCGCGCGCGCCCGTCGCTGCGCCCGCGCCTCCTCATAAGCATGCACCCGCACCCCCGCCGGCGCCCGTTGCGCCCGCCGTGATAAAGCCTGCCGCGCCCCAGGCCACGCGGACGGTGCCGCCGCCCGTCGCGAAACCGCATCCGCCGCAGGTGCTGCCGAAATCGATGGCCCCGCCGAAGGCGCCGGCCACGCCGGTCGTGAACTCCGCACCGAAGGCGGCGGCACGAGCCACCCTGTACGTCGCGCCCGCCCCGGCCGCGCATGCCCCTGCAACGCACGCCCCGGCCGCGGGGCCCGCGCCGGTTGCCCCGCCTGCGCCGGCCCCGGCGCCTGCCGCGGCAGCCGCGCCCGCCGGTGATGCATCCGCGTCCTCGCCGCGTCCCGGCAACGCCAACGTCATCGTGCTGTCGGCCGACCCGGCGTTGATCGATCTGCTGCGCGATTCGCTCGCGGGCTCGCACCGCGTCTGGCGTGCCGACGACCTGTCGCATGCAGCGGACCTCATGGTCGCCGCCGGCAATGCGGTATTCCTGATCGACGCCTCGCTCGCCGACCACGACACGCGCGACCTCGTCAACCAGGTCAAGAAGCAGTTCCCGGACCTCGCGATCATCGTCGCGGGCCGCCGTGACGACGAGGCGCTCCTGGCGCCGCTCGTGTCCTCGGGTGCGATCTTCCGGTTCCTGCACAAGCCGGCTTCGGCCGAGCGCATCCGCAACTTCGTGGATGCGACCCAGCGCCGCGCCAATCCCGCGACCGATCTGCCCGCTGCCGGCCGCACCGCCTCGTCGACCGCGATCACCGGCACCCACGTGGTGCTCGATCCTTCGCGACTCGATCTGCCGAAGCTCGAATTTCCCAAGTTCAAGCTCGACCCGGCGCTCGTGCGCCGCTGGACGCGCCGCAGCCTGCTCCTGCTCCCGCTCACGTTGATCATCTGGGGCGTCATGGAGTGGAAACCCTGGGATCGCGTCGCCGGGATGCCGGCCAAGGACGAATCGGCCCAGGTCGCAGCCACCGACGCGAGCCAGGATCCGCGCGTGCAGAGGCTGCTCGACCTCGCGGGTCTCGCCCTGTCGCAGGGCCGCCTGGTCGAGCCGCCGGAGCAGAATGCGCTGGAGCTGTACCGCGCCGTGCTGGCCCGCGACCCGGGCAACCGCCTGGCGCAGCGCGGCATTGACAGCGTGGCCGACGAGCTCCTGGTACTGGCCGAGCGAGCGCTGATGGAACAGGACGTCACGCGCCTTGCGAGCGCCGTGGACGCGGCCCGCTCCGCGCGGCCTGATCATCCGCGCCTCGAATTTTTCACGATGCAGCTCGAGCGCGAAAGCGACCGCGCAGGGCCGCCGGGGCAGGCGAAACCCGCGGCGGGGCGCGCGCCCGACGCTGCCACCCCGGAATCCGACGCCGCGCGCGTGCAGAGCCTGGTGCAGCTTGCCAGCGACCGCATGAAGAGCGGCCGCCTGGTCGGCGGCCGGGACAGCGCGCACACGCACCTGCTGGCCGCGCTCAAGCTCGATCCCGCCGATGCCGGCCTGCAGCAGGGCATCCAGACGCTGTCAGGGCTGCTGCAGCGCAACGCGCGCGAGGCGATCCGCGAGAACCGTCTCGACGACGCCAGCGGCCTGGTGGCGCAGGCCGTGGCGCTCGACGTGAACCTGCAGGAGATCGCGGTGCTGCGCGCCGACATCGAGGCCGCGCGCGTCACCAACGTGCGCGCCGACCGCGCCAAGCTCCTCGTGCTCGCCAACCAGCGCATCGCGCAGGGCCGCCTGATCGAGCCCTCGGGCGACAGCGCGAGGCATTACATCGACATGCTGCGGGCGGCGGATCCGACCTTCGAGGGCCTGGGCGACACCACGGTGCTGTTCCACACGAGCGCGCTCACCGGGGCGCGCGACATGATCGCCGCCGGCAACACGGACCGCGCCGAAGCGCTGCTGCGCGCCGCGGTCGAGGCCGGCGCACCGGCCTCCGAGGTCGCCGCGATCACGACCGAGATCGCGGCGATCAGGAGCGCCCGCACGGCCGCCGCGCGCCAGCCGACCGTGATCCCGGAGAACCAGCTGCGCCGCACGCGCACCGTATCGCCGGTCTATCCTGAGCGCGCGCGCGCCAAGGGCGTGCAGGGCTGGGTGGAAGTCGAGTACACCGTCGCCGCCGACGGCACCACGCGGGACGCAGTCGTCAAGGCCGCGGAGCCCGCGGGTGTCTTCGATCGCGCGGCGCTCAGTGCGATCGGGCGCTGGCGTTACGAACCGCACATGGTGAACGGCGCGGCGGTCGAGCAGCGCGTCAGCGCGCGCGTGCGCTTCCAGCTCGAGGACTGATCAGCCCCTGCCGCTCCCCGCGGCCATGCGCTCGTGGGCACGGCCCAGCATCCACGCAACCACTGCCCACGCGGCGGCAATTCCGGCGCCAAAGAGCGCCATCGTCGCCAGGCTGCCCTGTACGGCATCCTGCGCCCTCGCGAACACCCAGTCGCTGCTGCGATACACGAGCGTGTCGTTGACGTTCTTGGCTTTGTACTTGGACTCGCGGTCCACGGTCGTGTAGAGCATCTCCCGGCAGGGCCGCACGATCGCGTACTGGCCGACACGGCGCGCAATGAAGACGCCGACAAGCGTCATGAGCGTCGGCGACGCGGCGATCAGCAGGAACCCGGCGATCACGAACAGCGGGACCACCACGATCATCCTGGCAACGCCGGCGCGACGCGTCAGGTGCCCCACGGCGACCAGCTGCAGGGCCAGCGTGATGATGCTCATCGCGAACTCGATGCGGCCGAGGAAACCGGTGCGCGCATCGCCATCCGCGAAGTTGACCTCGAGCAGACCCGCCTGCTGGACGTAAAGCACCGTGTTGACGCCGGACATCAGGAAGATGAACACCGCAATTCCGCCGAGGTACGGCGTCGTCAGCACCTTCCGGAGTCCCGCGAAGGGATTGCCGCCGATCGGGCGTTCCTCGTAGTGCTCGCCACGGCGCTCGTGGCGTGCGCTCCAGCGAAGCAGGTAGCCCATCAGCAGGATCGTCGCCGTCAGCAGCACCGCGGAAACCAGCAACAGGTTGACCTCACCGACGGACTTCGCGAGAAACGCCGTGATGGCCGAGCCTGACATCTGTCCGACACTCGCTCCCGCAGTGATGAATGCGAAGAGCCGCTTGCCCTGCTCCCGGTCGAACAGGTCCGCCATGAAGCTCCAGAAGACCGAGATGAGCGGCAGGTTGATCACGCTCACCCAGATGAAGAACACGCGCGCAGTGACAGCGTCGTTCTCGCGCACTGCGAACAGCGCCCAGAATGCGACGAGCTGCGCGGCGAAGAAAACGTAGGTCCAGGGCAGGAAGACCGCACGCCGGAAGCGGCCGCTGACCCACCCGAACAGCGGGACGAAAATCAGCACACAGAGCAGAACCCAGCCGAACTGCTCGTCGAGATTCTCGACGCCGCCCGCGACGCCCATGCTGTCGCGGATCGGCCGCAGGATGTAGTAGGCCGTGAACAGCAGGAAGTGGTAGCCGAAGGCCGCGAGCAGCCCCGGCACCTCGTCCGGCCGGACGCTGACCGCGCGGCCGAGGAGCCCGGCGACCGCGCCGCCGGCGCTCACGCTATTCCCGGATCCCGGACTGGTCGAGCAGGAAGGCGTATTCCTCGGCGATCTCGCGATAGCGCCGGAAGCGCCCGGATTTGCCGCCGTGCCCGGCCTCCATCGTGGTGCGGTACAGCAGCGGGTTGCCGCCGGTCTTGCGCACGCGCAGCCGCGCCACCCACTTGGCCGGCTCGAAATACTGCACCTGGCTGTCGTGCAGGCCGGTCGTCACGAGCATCGCGGGGTAATCCTGCGCCGTGACGTTGTCGTAGGGCGAGTACGACAGCATGTAGTCATAGAACTCTTTCTGCTTCGGATTGCCCCACTCGTCGAATTCGTTGGTGGTGAGCGGGATGCTCTCGTCCAGCATGGTCGTGACCGGGTCCACGAACGGCACCTGCGCGACGATCGCACGGTAGTCCTGCGGCGCCATGTTGGCGATCGCGCCCATCAGCAGGCCGCCCGCGCTGCCACCCATCGCCGAGACCCGCTTCGGGTCGGCGTACTTCTCCGCGACCAGGAAGCGCGTCACGTCGATGAAGTCGGTGAACGTGTTCTTCTTGTGGAGCAGCTTGCCCTGCTCGTACCACCGCCGGCCCATCTCCTGGCCGCCGCGCACGTGCGCAATCGCGAACACGAAGCCGCGGTCGAGCAGCGACAGGCGGGAAACCGAGAACCATGGATCCATCGACAGGCCGTAGGAGCCGTAGCCGTACACCAGCATCGGCGCGGTGCCGTTGCGCTCGAAGCCGTTGCGGTACACCAGCGACACCGGGACCCGGGTGTCGTCGCGGGCGGTCGCCCACAGGAGCTCGGAGCGGTAGTTCGACGGGTCGAAGTCGCCGAGCACCGGCATGCGCTTCATCAGCTGCCGCTCGCCGGTCGTGATGTCGTAGTCGTACACCGTCGGCGGCGTGGCCAGCGACTCGTAGTCGTAGCGCACGATGTGCGTGTCGATCTCGGCGTTCTGGCCGAGTGTCGTGGTGTAGGCCGGCTCGTCCGCGGCGATGAAGAAGTCGCTGCCGCCGCTCCACGGTCGGATGCGGATCTTGCGCAGCGCCCCGGATCGCTCCTCGATCGCGAGGAAATCCTTGAACACGTCGAAGCCGTGGATGAAGGCGTCGTCGCGATGCGCGATCAGCCCGCGCCAGCTGGCGCGGTCGCCTTCCTCTCCGACCGTCGCCTCCATCAGGCGGAAATTCGGCGCTTGCCAGTTGGTGCGGATCACCCAGCGGCCGTCGAGGTGGTCGGCGTGGTACTCGTGGTCGCGCTCGCGCGGCAGGAATACGCGAAACGCAGGCGCCGGGTCGGCTGCGTCGGCGTAGCGGCACTCGGTCGAGACCGTGCTGGTCGAGATGATCAGCAGGTACTTCTCGTCCTTGGTCTTGCCAACCGACGTATAGAAGCTCTCATCCTCCTGCTCGAACAGGAGCGCATCCTGCCCGGGATCCGTGCCGAGCACGTGCCGGCGCACGCGGTAGCCGCGCAGCGTCTCGGAATGCTTCTCGACGTAGAGGATGCTCCTGCTGTCCGCGGTCCAGGCGAGGTACGGGTCGGCGTTGTCGATGCGGTCCGGGAGCGCCTCGCCGGTCTCGAGGTCCTTGAAGCGCAGCACGAACTGGCGCCGGCCGACCGTGTCCTCGGCCCAAGCCAGCAGCCGGTTGTCCGGCGCGACCGCGACCGCGCCGATCTGGTGGAAGTCGTGGCCCTCGGCGAGCCGGTTGCCGTCCAGCATCAGCTGCTCGGGCGCCTCGAGGTTGGCGGCCTTGCGGGCGTAGATCGGGTACTCCTTCGCGGTCTCGAAGCGCGAGTAGTACCAGTAACCGCGCTTGCGGTACGGCACCGTCGAGTCGTCCTGCTTGATGCGCGCGATGATCTCGTCGTAGATGCGGTTCTCGAGCGCACTCGTGTGCGCTGTCATCGCCGCCTTGTAGGCGTTCTCGGCCTCGAGGTAGGCGAGCACGTCCTGGTCCGAGCGCGTGTCGTCGCGCAGCCAGTAGTACTCGTCCACGCGCTTGCCGTGCGGCGAGTCGATCTCGTGCGGCCGGGCGGCAGCGATCGGTGGTACCGGCGCGGTGGGCGGCATGCTCGCAGACTCCGTCAACTGCCGGCTGCCCGCGCAGGCGCCGAGCACCATCGCGGCCGCGACGGCCGGGAATACTGTGGGACGCGGGTTCATCGGCTGCTTTGCATTTTACCGGAGGCTTCGGCAGTTCGCGCCTGCGCCAGTTCCGCGCCCACGGCATGGGCTGGAAGGCCGCCGCGACGCGGGCATGCCGCCAGCGGTCCACGTGGCCCTTCCCACGACCGCGATCGAGGCGGAATTCATGCTAGCCTGCAAGCCCGATGCGGGCAGCAACGCGATTCTTGGTGACGATGACGGTCGCGGCCTGCGCCGGATGCGCGACCGCGCCACCGCAACCCTACCCGGCGAGCAACGCGGCGCGCCTCGCCCTCTACGCCGAAGCGACGCCCTGTTGCGACGATCCGTCCGGCTTTCCGTTCGTCGCACTGCCGCCGCGCGGATTTGCGGACCGGGTCGTCGACCGCGACAGCCCCGTGTTCGAGTTCCAGAGCGGCCTGTCGCCGTTCGCCGCCTTCGAACTGCCGCAATCGGACGCACCCTACCGCGTGCGCGTGAAGAGCCTGTTCGACCCGCGCGACCACGGGGAGGACGGCGTGTTCTACCCGGTGCTGGTGCTGATGGACGACACTTTCATCGTCACGCACATGACCGGGCTCGAGAGCCTGCGCCTCGAACCTGCGCTTGCGACCGTGGGCGGCGAGGCGGGGCTTGCGGTCACGGTCACGATCGACCCGGCGGAGCAGCGCGGGCGCTATCTCGTCGTGTTCACGCCCGCCGTCCTCCTCGGCGCAGAGCCCGACGGCCGCCGCGAAGGCGACCTGCTGACGCCCTCGGCACTCGCCTGGAAGGAGAGGCGTGGCGATACGGCGCTGCCGGCCTCGCCCTACGGGCGGCTGCGCATCGCGGTTGCGCCCGATGTCGCGGTGGCCGGCGTTCCGCGACAGGAATAGAATCCGGTCCCCAACCAGAACGAATCGCGGGGGGTTCTGATCATGGTCGCGAATACTGCTCGTCATACCGGGCGCTTCGTCGCCCTATCGTCAGGTGTGGTCATCGCGCTCGCGGGTTGCGGCAAGGAGGAACCGGAAGCGCCCGCGGCGCCGGTGCTCGAGGGCCAGGTGGACATTGTCGCCTGGCCCGGATACATCGAGCGCGGCGACACCGACAAGGCCTACGACTGGGTGACGGGCTTCGAGGCCACGACCGGCTGCAAGGTCAACGTCAAGACCGCCGGGACTTCCGACGAGATGGTCTCGCTCATGACGCAGGGCGGCTACGACCTCGTCACCGCCTCCGGCGACGCCTCGATCCGGCTGATCCGCGGCGGCACGGTGCAGGCCGTGGACCTCGCGCGCGTGCCGAGCTACGGCACGGTGGACGAGCGCCTGCGCGATGCCTCCTGGCACACGGTGGACGGCAAGCACTATGGCGTGCCCTACCAGTGGGGCCCGAACGTATTGGTGTACAACACGAACGCGTTCAAGGAAGCACCGACCTCCTGGTCGGTGGCGTTCGAGCCCGGCAGGCTGCCGGACGGCAAGCCGAACAAGGGCCGCATCCAGGCTTACGACGGCGCGATCTACATCGCGGACGCCGCGCTCTACCTCATGAGCAAGAAGCCGGAACTCGGCATCAAGAACCCATACGAGCTTTCCGAGACCCAGTACACAGCGGCACTCGAGCTCTTGCGCAGGCAGCATCCGCTGGTGCACCGCTACTGGCACGACGCCAACGTCCAGGTGCAGGATTTCACCAACGAGGGCGTGGTCGCCTCGGGTTCCTGGCCGTTCCAGGTCAACACCCTGAAGGCCAACGGCCAGCCGGTCGCGAGCACGGTGCCGGCCGAGGGCGCGACCGGATGGGCGGACACGACGCTCCTGGCGACGACGGCCGCGCACCCGAACTGCGCCACCGAGTGGATGGAGTGGTCCATCAGCCCGAAGGTGCAGGGAGATCTCGCGGCCTGGTTCGGCTCGGTGCCCGCGGTGCCCGCCGCCTGCAAGGACAACGCGCTGCTCGGCCCGGAGGGCTGCGCGACCAACGGCTTCAACGACTTCGACAAGATCTGGTTCTGGCGCACGCCGGAAGCCGCCTGCTCGCAGGGCGAGTGCGTGCCGTACAGTCGCTGGAGCACGGACTACGTCGCGATCATGGGCGGCCGCTGATGCGCGGCCGGTGAGGGCCAGGACGCCGGCGATCGAGCTCGCCGGCGTCAGCCGCGCCTTCGGCGCGGTGCGCGCGCTCGCTGACGTCTCGCTCGCGATCGACGATGGCGAGTTCTTCGCGTTGCTCGGGCCTTCGGGCTCCGGCAAGACCACGTGCCTGAGGCTGATCGCCGGCTTCGACCAGCCGACGGCGGGCAAGGTCACGCTCCTCGGCGAAGACGTCACCGGCGTCCCGCCGTTCCTGCGCAACGTCAACACCGTGTTCCAGGACTATGCGCTGTTCCCGCACATGAGCGTCGCCGGAAACGTCGCCTACGGACCGATGGTGCGCGGCGTCGGCGCCGCGGAACGGCGCCGTCTCGCGCTCGACGTACTGGAACTGGTGCAGCTTTCGGCGCTCGCCGACCGCGCGCCCGCGCAGCTTTCCGGCGGCCAGAAGCAGCGCGTGGCGCTCGCGCGGGCGCTGGTCAACCGCCCCAAGGTGCTCCTGCTCGACGAGCCCCTGGGCGCACTCGACCTGCGGCTGCGAGAGGAAATGCAGATCGAACTCAAGGCCATTCAGCACAAGCTCGGGATCACCTTCGTGTACGTCACCCACGACCAGGGCGAGGCGCTCTCGATGGCGGACCGCGTCGCGGTCTTCCGCGAGGGACGCATCGAGCAGGTGGATGCGCCGCGCGGGCTCTACGTGCGCCCGCGCACCGCCTTCGTCGCGCGCTTCGTCGGCAGCGCGAACGTGATCGAGGGGGAGCTCGCGCAGCGCATCACGGGGAGCGCGCAGGCGTTTGCGATCCGGCCGGAAATGATCGAGGTGCGCGCGGCGGTCGAGCCCGTCCCCGCAGGCATGCTGTCGTGCGAAGGGACGCTGGAAGAAGTGCACTACCACGGCGCCAGCAGCCGCTGGCACGTGCGGGTGGGCGACAGCGTGATCACGGCTGTGCGGCAGGAGACGGGAGCCGCGGCCAGGCTGCCCGACCACGGCGAGCGGCTGCGGCTCGCCTGGTCGCGCGAACAACTCGTGCCGCTCGCGGAGCGTTGAGATGGCCGTGGTGCGCGCCATTTCCAGCTTCCTCCACGGCCGCCGCGGCTTCTACCTCGCGCTGCTGCTGATCCCGCCGCTGCTCTGGCTCGGCATCATCTACCTCGGATCGTTGTTCGCGCTCCTGGTGCAGAGCTTCTATGCGATCGACGAGTTCACCGCGCGCATCGTGCCGGCGCTCACCCTCGCGACCTACCAGCAGCTCTTCAGCCACCCGGCGAACGTGGACATCATCCTGCGCACGCTCGCGATGGCGGTTGCGGTCACCGCCGCGGCCGCCGTGATCGCGTTTCCCATCGCGAACTACATGGCGCGCTACGCGTCGCCGCGCATGAAGGCCTTCTTCTACGTGGGCGTGATGCTTCCCATGTGGACCAGCTACCTGGTCAAGGTCTATGCCTGGCGCCTGGTGCTCGCCAAGCAGGGTATCTTCTCGTGGTTCGTGGATATCTTCGGCCTCACGCCTGCGCTCGAGGGCGCGCTCGCAACGCCCGTCATCGGCGGGCCTTCGCTCGCCTCCTCCTACATCGGCATGTTCATCGTGTTCGTGTACATGTGGCTGCCGTTCATGATCCTGCCGCTCGTCGCCGCGCTCGAGCGCGTGCCGTGCACGCTGGTGCAGGCTTCCGCTGATCTCGGCGCCCGGCCGCGCCAGACCTTCCGGCACGTGGTGCTGCCCTTGGCGCTCCCCGGTCTCGCGGCCGGGTCCATCTTCACGTTCTCGCTGACCCTCGGCGACTACATCATCCCGAGCGTGGTCGGCGCGCCCGGGTATTTCATCGGCATGATGGTGTACCAGCAGCAGGGCACGGCCGGGAACCTGCCGCTGGCCGCGGCGTTCTCGGTCGTGCCGATCATCCTGATCGCGATCTACCTCACGCTCGCCCGGCGCATGGGAGCCTTCGATGCGCTCTAGGTGGGATGAGGCATCGCTCGGCCAGAAGATCGCCGCCTTCGCGGGGCTCACCTTCCTGCACCTGCCGGTCTGGGTGATCCTGCTCTACGCGTTCACCACCGAGGACCGCACCTACCAGTTCCCGCCGCCCGGCCTCACGCTCAAGTGGTTCGAGGTCGCGTTCGCGCGCGAGGACATCTGGGCGGCGCTGCGCCTTTCGTTCGCCGTCGCCTCAGTCGCGACCGCCATCGCGCTCGTGCTCGGCACGCTCGCGGCCTTCGCGCTCGCGCGCAGCCGCTTCCGCGGGCGCGAGTTCATCACGCTCCTCTTCGTGCTGCCGATTGCGCTGCCCGGCATCATCACGGGCATCGCGCTCCTCTCCGCATTTAAGCTCGCTGGCATCCCGTCCGGGTTCTGGACCATCGTCGTCGGCCATGCGACCTTCTGCCTCGTGATCGTGCACAACAACGTGATCGCGCGCCTCAGGCGGATCCCGCCGTCCTGGGTCGAGGCCTCCATGGACCTGGGCGCCGACGGCTGGCAGACCTTCCGCTACGTGCTGCTGCCGCAGATCGCGACCGCGCTGCTCGCCGGCGGCATGCTGGCCTTCGCGTTGTCGTTTGACGAGATCATCGTGACGCTGTTCACTGCCGGGCATGAGAAGACGCTGCCGATCTGGTTCTTCAACGAGCTGTTCCGGCCGCGCGAGCGCCCGATCACGAATGTCGTCGCCGTCACGGTCGTGCTGATCACGCTGATGCCGATCCTGCTCGCCTACCGCCTGACCCGAACGAGAGGCTGACATGCAGAAGAAACTCCTGATCAACGGCAAGTTCGTCGCCGGCAAGGGCGAGGAACTCGACATCCTCGATCCCGCGACGGGGAAGTCCATCGTCAAGGTCGCGGAAGCGACCTCGGCACAGGTGGACGCCGCGGTCTCGGCAGCGACCGATGCTTTCGACGGCTGGGCACGCACGCCGCCCAAGGACCGCGCGACGGTCTTGCTCAAGCTCGCCGATCGCATCGAGGCGGATGCCGCAGGCTTCGCGAAGATCGAATCGCAGAACTGCGGCAAGCCCTTGATGGCCGCGCAGAACGACGAGGTCCCGGCGGTCGCGGACGTATTCCGCTTTTTCGCGGGTGCCTGCCGCAGCATGACCGGCGCCATCGCCGGCGAATACACCGCCGGCTTCACCAGCATGATCCGGCGCGACCCGGTCGGGGTCGTGGGCTCGATCGCGCCCTGGAACTACCCGCTCATGATGGCGGCGTGGAAGTTGGGCCCGGCGCTTGCCGCCGGCAACACGGTCGTGCTCAAGCCCTCGGAGCAGACGCCACTTTCGACCTTGAAACTCGCGGAACTGCTGGCGGAGCTCTTTCCATCCGGCGTCGTCAACATCATCACCGGCCGCGGCGAGACGGTCGGCGCCCCGCTCGT
>JBQTKI010000089.1:0-4384 GCA_052386275.1 Gammaproteobacteria bacterium | reverse complement strand
TTGCCTGCGACGACGGCGTCGTCGTGGACGACCATTGCCGCACCAGCGACCCGGAGATCTTCGCGGCCGGCGACTGCTGCTCGTTCCTGAGCCTGCGCTACGGCCGGCGCGTGCGCCTCGAATCCGTGGACAACGCTTTCGAGCAGGCGAAGACCGCGGCGGCCAATGCCTGCGGCCGCGCGGTGGTGCACGACAAGACACCGTGGTTCTGGTCGGACCAGTACGACCTGAAGCTTCAGATCGTGGGCCTGAGCCAGCATTACGACAAGGTGGTGCTGCGCGGTGACCCGGCGCAGCACTCGTTCAGCTGCTGCTACCTGCGGGACGGCGAACTGATCGCGCTCGACGCCGTGAACCACGGCAAGGATTTCATGGCCGCGCGCAAACTGATCGGCGAGCGGGCGCGGCCCGACCTCGCGAAACTCGCGGATGATTCCATCGGCTTGCGCGATGCGATGGCCTGAGTCAGTGCTGAGCCGCGACCTCCTCGAGCATTTCCGCGGCGATTTCCCGCACGCCCGGGTCCGGATCGTAGAGCGCCTGGTGCAGCGCCTGGCGTGCGGCCGGCCCGCCGACCTCGCCGAGCGCCTCGGTCGCGTCCCGGCGCACGCGCACGTCGCTGTCGTTGAGCGCCTCCGCGAGCAGGCTCGCTGAGACTTCACCCTCGAAACCGGTCAGCGCGACGATCGCCGCGCGGCGCACTTCGGGGTCCGGGTCCGCGAGCGCGCCGGCCACGGCGCCGGGATCGGACTGCCGACCGAGATCGGTCATCGCGTATACCGCCTCCGCCCGTATCTCCGCAGTCGCGCCCTGTTCAGCGAGCACCGCAAGCTTCGACGCCGAAATCTCAGGGTCGCCCGCGGGCGCTGCGACCGGCGCCGGCCGGGGTGCTTCCTCCTGGAAGCACCCCGACGCGACGGCCAACAGGACCGGAAAGACCAGCCTTCTGCCGGCGCGCATCAGTCGATCTCGACGCAGCTCTCGAGCGCCGTCTGGTTGTTGTTATCGAGCCGGGTGATGATTTCGTACTTCAACTCGTCACCGGCCAGGCTCGTGAAGCTCTCCGGGAACTCGAAGGATGTCACGCCGGGCGGCAGTTCTGCCTCCAGCACGAACGTTTCATCACCGGCGTCGAACTCGGCGACCACCTGGTACAGCACCACCGTCACGGGCACGCCGGTATTGCCGAGCTCGGCATGTGACATCGTCACCGCATCCCAGCTGATGGCAATCGGCTCGCTCACGACTGGTAGCACTGCGTCACAGTTCTCCGCAGCCGGAACGCCATTCACCATAACGTTGGCCGGAGGCGCGGCGAGCGTGTGCGACAGCTCGACCTCGGCCTCGAGCTCGCGGCCGTCGAGCGTCATTCCCTCGATCTCGTAAGTGCCCTCCGGGAAGCGGCGGAAGAAGCGATCGGGCGGAAGTTCCTCGAAATCCGGCTCGGCGCTTTCGAAGAACATCTCCGTCAGGCCCTGACGCCGCAGATTGCCGCGTACCCAGATGTTGAGCAGCTGGCGCTCGTGCGGCCCCTCGATCTCGATGCTCTTCCAGGGTTCGCCGTCCCAGAAGCCGTGCAGGCCAAGGTCCCCGTCGGTGTCATTCAGCTCGAAAAAGAGGCGCGCCTCGCTGAATTCGAGCTCGCCGTTCTGGCCGCTGGCGTCGGCGGCAAGCGCAGCGGCCACCGCGCCGAGCGCGAGCGGCGCGAATCGATGCATTGCAGGTCGGAATTTCATGGGTCGGACTCCTTCAACGACTATTGCCCCAGAAACTGGGACGCGCGGCACGCCCGAATCCTTCGCCTGCGCGCACGACTTTCCTGTTGCGGTGCGAGACGGGATAATTGCGCGCTGGCACCCGGCGCAGGGGAAAGCGACTGAATGGCCGAGGAAAACGGCAAGCTGGACAACGTCGAGCGCGAGTTCCGCGCGATGCTCGCCAGGGCGACCGGGGGCCTCGCCCCGCAGGACTACGGCACCGCCTTCTGGGACTGGTGGCTCAACCTCGCGAAGTCTCCTGATACGCAGCTCGAGCTCCAGCAGAAGGCGCTCAAGCAGGCGATGGACCTGTGGCGCTTCAATCTCGAAGCCGCGCAGGGCAAGCCGCTCGCGCCCACCGAGACCGGCGACCGCCGTTTCTCGGATCCTGCCTGGCAGCAGTATCCCTTCAACGTCTGGGCCCAGGCGTTTCGCGGCGGCATGTCACTCCTGGAGCAGTCCGCGCGCAGCGTGGAAGGCGTCGAACCGCGTAATGCCGGGCTCGTGGAATTTGCCGCGAAGCAGGCGGCGGAGGCGCTCTCTCCCACCAACAACCCGCTGACGAATCCCGAGGTGCTCAAGCAGACCGTCGAGGAACGCGGCCAGAACCTTGCCCGCGGCTACAAGCATTTCCTCGAAGACCTCGAGCGCATGCAGAACGGCGGCGAGCCGCCGGGCGCGGACGAGTTCCGCGTCGGCGAGAAGGTCGCCATCACCGAGGGCCAGGTCGTCTTCCGCAACGAACTGATGGAGCTGATCCAGTACGCGCCGACGACGCCCGAGGTGCGCCCGGAGCCGGTCCTGATCGTGCCGGCCTGGATCATGAAGTACTACATCCTCGACCTGTCGCCGACGAACTCGCTGGTCGCCTGGCTGGTGGACCAGGGATTCACGGTATTCATGATGTCGTGGAAGAACCCGACTGCGGCGGATCGTGATCTCGGCATGGACGATTACGTCCGCAAGGGCGTGTACGCGGCGCTCGACGCGGTCGCGACCATCGTGCCGGATCGCGGCATCCACGCGGTCGGCTACTGCATCGGCGGCACCCTGCTCTCGATCGCGGCCTCGGCACTATCCGCCTGGGGCGACACGCGCATCAGGGACATCACGCTCCTCGCCGCGCAGACCGACTTCAGCGAGCCCGGGGAAATCTCGCTCTACATCAGCCCGGCGCAGGTCGAGATGCTGGAAGCGCTGAGGTTCAAAGAGGGCGTGCGTGACTCGAAGCAGAGGGGCGCGGCCTTCGCGATGCTGCGCGCGCACGACCTGATGTGGCAGCCGGCGGTCAAGTCCTACCTCAAGGGTGAGCGCGAGAAGCCCATCGACCTGATGGCCTGGAATGCCGACGGCACGCGCATGCCCTGGAAGATGCACACCGAATACCTGCTCGGGCTCTACCTGCACAACGACCTCGCCGAGGGCCGCTTCAAGGTCGAGGGCGAAACGATCAGCCTCGCCGACATCAAGGTGCCGATGTTCGCGGTCGGCACCGAGACCGATCATGTCGCGCCCTGGAAGTCGGTGTACAAGGTGGACAAGCTCACCGGTTCGCCCGAGGTCACCTTCCTGCTCACGAGCGGCGGCCACAATGCCGGCATTGTGAGCGGCCCGGTGCATCCGAAGCGCCGTCACCGCGTGCGCACGCGCCGCGCGGGCGAGCCGCATCCTTCGGCCGATGAATGGTTCGAGTCCACCGCGCCATTGCCCGGCTCGTGGTGGCCGGCCTGGGCGGAGTGGCTGAAACAGCATTCGACGGCCGAGCGCGTGCGGCCGCCGACGATGGGTGCACCCGAGTCAGGTTACGCGCCGATCTGCGACGCGCCAGGCGAGTACGTCAGGCAGCGTTAGTGCAGACTTCGAGGGCGGACGCTCAGGAGATCCGCCATTGCGGGAGATCAAACGGCAGCGCGAGAGGCAGCAGACCGGCGAGCAGGTCGTGTTTGCGCCAGCGACTGTGACGGGGCGCCTGGATGGCATTGTCGTGCGAAGTACGTATTGCGCGCCTGCGTTCGTGGTGATCCAGTACGTAGTGGCCGGCAACGCCGGCGCATGGTGGGTGCCGAGATTCATCTCGGCGATCTTTTGAAACGCCCTGACAGGAGCTCTACCATGTACGCAAGACTGGTTACGACGCACCTGAAGCCGGGCAATTTTGACCTGGCAACCCGCAAGTTCGAAGAGAAGATCATCCCGACGCTGAGGAAGCAGCCGGGCTTCCGCGATGAAGTGTCGTTCTTCGACAAGGAGAAGAACGAATCGCTGGCGATCAGCTTCTGGGATGCCGAAGCTGACCTGCGCAAGTACGAGAGGGATGCGTATCCCGAAATGGTCAAGACCCTCGCCGACGTCCTTGAAGGCACGCCCGTGGTCCGCCGCTTCGAGGTCGCGAACGCCACCTTCTACAAGATTCACGCCAACTAGCGGGTGACGCAGCCTGCACGGTTATCAGGGCGGCCTCCGGGCCGCCCTTTTTCATGGGTTGAGAGGCGCGTCAGGACCTAGGGAACCTCTGCACAGGTAGTTGCGGATGGCCGATACTGCGTGCAGCGAACAGTGGCGGCTGAGCGAAGCGAGGTGCGATGAAGCAAGCGACGTTTGCCTCGTTGGCGTGGAGCGGCAAGGGC
>JBQTKI010000088.1:0-18206 GCA_052386275.1 Gammaproteobacteria bacterium | reverse complement strand
GCGATTGCGGGAGCGGGCGTGGACGGGGAAGCAGAGATTCTCGAGCGGCTGCCGTGGATCCTGAAGCGCTACGTGCGTGATGTCGAGGCGCCGCCGCGGATGCGGTCGCGCTGGGCGCGGCTCAATGCGCGGAAGCCTGCGCGCCCCAGATCTCCTTGAGGTGCTCGACCAGCAGCGTGCGCACGCCGATCATCGGATTCGGCTCCACCGTGAACACCGGCGGATTGCGGCGCAGCATCGGCCAGCGGCTGCTGCGCAGCAGGCCCTGCAGGTACTCGACGTTCTTGTGGATCGCATTCAGGTACGGATTGTCGCCGTCGAACAGCGGCTCGACGTAGCGATAGGCGCAGTTGAACGCCTTGCCGAGCCGGTTCTCGATGGTCGAGGAGATGAACTTCGGCGTCTGGCGCAGGAGGTCGAGGCCCGAGCCGTACAGCACGCGCAGGCCGTCGTTGCCGGCGTGCACCGCGACGTCGCCCAGCACGAACTCCGCGTACAGCCGGTCGCGGCACTTCTCCAGGTAGCAGCGGTCCGCCATCTGCGCCAGCATGTCGGCGGTGCCGAGCAGGTGCCCGACCAGCCGGTCGCGCGCGTCGGCGACCCGGATCATGTCGAGCGGCATCTCGTAGCCGGTGTAGTGCACGATGCGCGTCGAGACCGGCACCCAGTCGCCAAGGCCGAGGCGCGGCAGGTACTTCGCGAGGTAGCGGGCGCTTCGCGTCACGTGGTTGCGCGTGAACACGGCGCCGTTCGGGATCGCGGACTCGCCGACTTCACGGATGTAGCCAGAGTCGTGAAACAGCGCGGTGACGAGTCCCATCAGCGCGCGCTCGGGCCCGATGCGCGCTCCGTCCGGTTCCTGCTCGTAGCCCGCCATCAGGCGCGCCATCGCGAGCACCACGTCCTGCGAGTGCTGCAGGTCGTGATAGACGGTATCCACGCCGTGGTAGCCCGGCTCCTGGCCGGTGAACAGCCGCTCGAAATCGCCGAGCGCGCGGGTCAGCGTCTCGAGCGGCGCGCCCGGCCAGGTGCGCCCATAGAGGCCGAGCACGGCTTCGCGCACGGCGGGCGGCGAGCTGACCTGCACCGTGTCGGTGACGTCATAATCGCTGCGGCGGTAACGGTGGGGCACGCGGCCGCGAGCCTCCTCCAAGCGCGGTCCAGAAGCGGAGTCTAAGGCTTCCCGGGCGGTCCCGGCCGGGGCGAAATACGCGAACTTGCGCGCGGTCACAACCTGGACCTCAGCCTATGTCAAACACGGCCGTCACCGGCGCGTGGTCCGAAGGCCGCTCCCAGGCGCGCGGCGCGCGGTCGATGGTGCAGGACTTGCAGCGCTCCGTGAGTGCTGGCGAGGCGAGCATGAGGTCGATGCGCAGGCCGTGGTTGCGGCGGAACGCCCCCATTCTGTAATCCCACCATGAATAAGTGCCTGCCGGCTGCTCGAAACGGCGGAACAGGTCGGTGCACCCGAGCGCGGTGATGGCCGCGAGCGCCGCGCGCTCGGGCGCGCTGACGTGCACCGAGCCTTCCCACTTCGCCGGGTCGTGCACGTCGCGGTCCTCGGGCGCGATGTTGAAGTCGCCGGCGACCAGCAACATCGGATGCTGCTTCAGGAGCGCCGCCAGATACCTGCAGAGCCACGCGAGCCACTCGAGCTTGTAGGCGTACTTGTCCGAACCGACTTCCTGGCCGTTCGGCACGTACACGTTGACGAGGCGGATGCCCGCAACCATCGCCGCGATCACGCGCCGCTGCGGGTCGTCGCTGCCCGGGATGCCGGTCGTGACGGCGGCCGGCGGCTTGCGCGCGAGGATTGCGACACCGTTGTAGGTCTTCTGGCCGTAGTGCACCGCGTGCAGCCCGAGCGCGCGGACTTCGTCCATCGGGAACTGCTCGTCCGGGACCTTGAGCTCCTGCAGTGCGATTGCGTCCACCGGGTGGTCCTTGAGCCACTGCGCGAGGTGTTCGAGCCGCACCTTGAGCGAGTTGACGTTCCAGGTGGTGATCGTGGTCATGGCATGAGCACCGCGGGCGCGAAACCCAGGGCGCGCGCGGCGAGCCGGTGCGGAAAGGCCGCGCAACGGAGATTGAGCGCGCTGGCGGCTGCGTTGTAATCCTCGATCCTGGCGTCCACGCGTGAATCGAGTTCGTCCATGCGCGACACGAGCGCCGCAAAGGCGGTGCTGCCCGCGAGCTGCGGGTAGCTCCCGGCGACCGTCAGCAGGTCGCCGGCCGCTGCGCGATGCGCGGCCTCGGCCGCCGAGAGCGCCGGCACGTCGGTGCGGGAAGCGGCCATGAGCACCGCGCGTCCCGCGGTGCGCATCCGTTCGAGCGTCTCCGGCTCGTCGTGCATGAGCCGGCCGCAGAGTTCGATGATGCGGCTCATGAGCTCTTCGCGCTTGCGCAGCTGTGCATCGAGCGCCGTCCAGGCCTCGCGCAGGTTTCCATCGAGTCGCAGGAGCCCGCGGCGGATGCCAATCGCCACCGCCACGGCGAGCGCCGCGAGCGCGGGCAGGATGATCCAGGTCATGTTCGTTTCGAGTATAACATCGCCCTCTGCGCGTTCCGGGCGGGGAGGCGATGGCGGATACCTGGGACCTGGTGGTGATCGGCGGCGGCAGCGGCGGGCTCGCCTGCGCCCAGCGCGCCGCCCTGCACGGCGCGAGAGTCGCGATCGCCGAGCCGGGCGCGATCGGCGGCACCTGCGTGAATGCCGGCTGCGTGCCGAAGAAGATCATGTATCACGCCGCCGAGCTCGCCCATGCGATCGGCGACGCGGCAGGCTACGGCTTCGAAGTCGCGCTGCGCGCGCACGACTGGCGGCTGCTGAAGGAGCGGCGCGACGCCTACGTCAGGAAGCTGCACGGCGTCTATCTCGAGAATCTCGCGCGCAGAAACGTGACGCTGATGCGCGACCGCGCGTATCTCGCGGGCAAGGGCCGCGTTGCGATCGGCGCACGCGAGCACGCGGCCTCCCGCATCGTGATCGCGACCGGCGGGGCGCCCATCGTGCCGGACCTGCCCGGTGCGGAACTCGGCATCACTTCCGACGGCTTCTTCGCGCTCGAACGGATGCCGGCTTCGGTCGCGATCGTGGGCAGCGGCTATGTCGCGGCGGAGCTGTCCGGCGTGTTCGCGGCGCTGGGCGCGAGAGTCACCGTGCTGATGCGCCGCGAGCGCATGCTGCGCAGCTTCGACGAGATGCTGTCGCGGCGGCTGATGGCGGCCATGCAGGCCGATGGCATGGAACTCGCGGGCCAGGCGGTCCCCGCTGCGCTCGAACGGGAGGGCGACGAACTCTGGATGCTGCTCGCAGACGGACGGCGCGCGGGGCCCTACGAATGCGTGGTCTGGGCGGTGGGGCGCAAGCCGGTGACCGAAGGGCTCGGCCTCGAAGGTGCCGGTGTCGCGATCGGAGGCGCCGGTGAGATCGTGACCGACCTGCGCCAGGATACGAATGTTTCCGGCATCCACGCGATCGGCGACGTCACCGGGCGCGCCGCGCTCACGCCGGTTGCGATCGCGGCGGGCCGCCGGCTCGCCGACCGACTGTTCGGCGGCATGGACGACCGCCATCTCGATTACCGGCACATTCCGACCGTGATCTTCAGTCACCCGCCGATCGGCACCGTGGGCGCGAGCGAAGCGGAAGCGCGCGCGCAGTTCGGCGAGCGCGTGGCCGTGTTCCAGGGCGATTTCATGCCGCTCTATCACGGCATCACCGAACGCCGCCGCCGCGCCGAGATCAAGCTCGTGACGCTGGGTCCCGAGCGACGCGTCGTCGGCCTGCATGCCATCGGCATGGGCGTGGACGAGATGCTCCAGGGCTTCGCGGTGGCGATCCGCATGGGCGCGACCAAGCAGGATTTCGACGATACCGTCGCGATTCACCCGACGTCGGCGGAGGAGGCGGTGACGCTGCAGGGATGAACATCCGGCCATACCGCGAGTGGGCCCCACGGCTCGGCCAGCGCGCCTGGGTGGACCCCGCCGCGACGGTGATCGGCCGTGTCGAAATCGCCGCCGATTCCTCGATCTGGCCCGGCGCCGTCCTGCGCGGCGACGTCAACTACATCCGCATCGGCGCGCGCACCAGCATCCAGGACGGCAGCATCCTGCACGTGGCGAGCGACCGCCTCGCGGGCAACGGCGGAATCCCGTTGATCATCGGCGACGACTGCACGGTCGGGCACCGCGTGATCCTGCACGCCTGCACGATCGGCAATCGCTGTCTGGTCGGCATGGGCGCGATCGTCATGGACGGCGCCGTGATCGCCGACGAGGTCATCGTCGGCGCGGGCGCGCTGGTGCCGGCGGGGAAGAAGCTGCCACCGCGCACGCTATGGGTCGGCAGCCCCGCGCGCCGTTCACGCACGCTGACGGAAAAGGAGATTGCCTACCTCGCGGAGTCCGCGGCGCACTATGTCGCGCTGAAGGACGAGTACCTGAGGCCCGGGGGGACCTAGAGCCGCTCCAGCGCGTCCACGACCGGCTTCGTCTCCGGCCGCACGCCGTGCCACAGCAGGTAGGATTCGGCGGCCTGTTCGACCAGCATGCCCCAGCCCTTGTAAGCCCGGTTCGAGCCGCGTTCGCGCGCCCAGCGCATGAATGCCGTGTCGTTGCGACCGTAGGCCATGTCGTAGCAGACCGTATCCGGCCCGACCGCGTTCGGCGGCAGCGCCGGCACCTCTCCCGCCAGGCTCGCGGCGGTCGCATTCACGATCGTGTCCCAGGGCCGGTCGTCCACGGTGTCGAAGGAGGACGCCGAAATCTCGCCGAGGTCGGAGAACTCGTCGCGCAGCCGTTCGGCGCGCTCGGGCGTGCGGTTGGCGATCCGGATCTCGCGCGGTTCCTGCTCGAGCAGCGGTGCCAACACTCCGCGTACCGCACCGCCGGCGCCGAGGATCAGCACGCGGTTTCCCGCGATTGCAACGCTGAGGTTGCGCACGAGGTCGTTGACGAGGCCCACGCCGTCGGTGTTGTCGCCGTAAAGCTCGGTGGCGCTCCGGCGCACGATCGTGTTGACCGCGCGCGCGCGTTCGGCGCGCGCCGACAGCTCGTTGACGATCTCGGCGGCGGCCGGCTTGTGCGGCAGCGTCACGTTCGCGCCGCCGCCGCCCTCGACGAAGAAATTGATCACGGCGTGGCGGAAATCCGTCGGCTGCACGTCGTGCAGCTTGTAGTCCACCACATGGTCGAACTGGCGCGCGAACAGCGCGTGAATGAACGGCGACCAGCTGTGGCCCACCGGATGCCCGAACAGCACGTAGCGCCCTGGTCCGGCCTGCACCGACATTGCTAGCCCCCGGAGAGCCAGGCCGCGGCGCGGCCGGCGTAGTAAGAAAGGATGCCGTCGGCGCCGGCACGCTTGATGCAGGCGAGGCTTTCGAGCACGGTCTTGCGCTCGTCAAGCCAGCCGTTGGCGGCCGCCGCCGCGAGCATCGCGTATTCGCCGCTCACCTGGTAGACGAAGGTGGGCACGCCGAACGCGTCTTTCACCCGGCGTACGATGTCGAGGTAGGGCAGGCCGGGCTTCACCATGACGATGTCGGCGCCTTCCTCGAGGTCGAGCGCGACCTCGCGCAGCGCCTCGTCGCTGTTGGCCGGGTCCATCTGGTAGGTCGCTTTGTCCGCCTTGCCGAGCGATCCCGCGGAGCCGACCGCGTCCCGGAATGGTCCGTAGAATCCCGAGGCGTACTTGGCCGAGTAGGCGAGGATGCGGGTGTTGTGATGACCGTCTTTCTCGAGCGCGGCGCGGATCGCGCCGATGCGCCCGTCCATCATGTCGGAGGGCGCGACGATGTCGGCGCCGGCCTCGGCCTGCGACGCCGCCTGCTTCACGAGCGCGGCGACCGTCACGTCGTTCACGACGTAACCCGACTCGTCGATGATCCCGTCCTGGCCGTGCGTCGTGTACGGGTCGAGCGCGACGTCGGTGATGACGCCCTGCTCGGGCACGGCCTTCTTGAGCGCGCGCACCGCACGCTGGACGAGCCCCTCCGGATTCCAGGCCTCGCGCCCGTCGGCACTCTTGGCCTTGGGATCCGGTACCGGGAACAGGGCGACCGCCGGGATGCCCGCCTTGGCGAGGCGCCCGGCTTCGGCGACCAGAAGGTCCACGGACAGGCGCTCGATGCGCGGCATCGAGGCCACGGCCTCGCGCCGGCCCTGGCCCTCGATCACGAACAGGGGCTGGATCAGGTCGTCGGCCGAGAGGGCGGTCTCGCGTGCCAGGCGCCGGGAGAAGGCATCACGGCGCATGCGGCGCATGCGCGTGCCCGGGTATTTCCCTGTCGTGCGCGCGGCCATGACGCTCCTGGCCCGGGGCCCCCTGGGGTAAAGTCGCTGGCTCCAGGCCGGAAATAACGAGCGACTATGGCCGGTCTTTATACATGAACCGCGGCGGCCCCGAAACGGAAGCCCGTCGGCGCTTCGCCACGCTGTGCGAGGCCCTGCGGCCGGACCTGCTGCGATTCGCGTTCTGGCTCGGCCGGGACCGGCAGCTGGCGGAAGACGTGGTCCAGGAGGCATTGCTGCGGGCATGGAAATCGTTCGACGCGCTGCTGGACGAGGCCCGGGTGAAGTCCTGGTTGTTCACGATCGTGCGGCGCGAGTTCGCGCGCACGTTCGAGCGGAAGCGGCTCGAGGTGACTGACCTCGATGCGCTCATCGCGGCGGAGGCGCCGGTGCTCGCGGCCGAGGACGACGGCGAGCTGGCGGCGATGCGCGAAGCGCTGTTCCGCCTCGACGGCGAATACCGCGAGCCGCTGGTGCTGCAGGTGATGATGGGTTACTCGACGCAGGAGATCGCCGACATGATGGGCCTGCAGCAGGGCGCGGTGCTGACGCGGCTGTTTCGCGCGCGCGCGCGGCTGCGGCACCTGCTCGGCATCGCACCGGAGCCGGCGCCATGATGAGCTGCCTGGAGTTCCGCCGGCAGGTGGGCGCGGAACCGTCGCTCTCGGGTCCGCAGTTCGACGCGCACCGCCGCGAATGCCCGGCCTGCGCGCGCTACCAGGAGGAGCTGCGCGGGATGGACGCGCTCATCGCGCGGGCCTTGGCGGTCGATCCCGGCCGGCTCGCAGAGCCGAAGGGCGCCCCGGCGCGTATGCACGGCCGCCGGCGCTACTTCGCGATTGCGGCCTCGCTCGTCGTGGGCCTGGCGGTCGGGTTTGCGCTGCTGGTATCCGCGCCGCGCGAATCGCTTGCGCGTGAGGTCATCGGCCACGTCGCGCACGAGCCGGGTGCGTTCTCCGGGACCCGGCCGGTTTCCGCCGTCGCGCTTGCGGGGGTGCTGGACCCCGAGGGCACGCGCCTGAAACCCGGCGCCGGCGATGTGACTTTCGCCGCGCGCTGCCTGTACCAGGGCCACGTGGTGCCGCACCTGGTGGTGCGCACGCCGGAAGGCGCGCTGACCGTGCTGCTGCTGCGCCACCGCGACGTCGAGGAACCCGTGCGGTTCGAGGAGAACGGCTTTGCCGGCATCGTGATGCCGGCGCCGCGCGGCAGCATCGCGGTCGTCGGCCAGGGCGTGAAGGACCTGGACGGCATCGCACGAACGGTTTTTGAAGCAGTGGACTGGGGCGAATAGCCCTCAAAGGAGATTGTTCCATGTCGAGTCGAGTCCTGAGAAAGCCCGTCGCGCTCGCCATCGGCGCTGCGCTCGCAACGTCGCTGGCTGCCGCGGGCGCAGCCCAGGCCAGTTCATTCGCCGTGAATGCGCTCGGCTCCGGCTACATGCTGGCGGCCGGCGAGCCCGGCGGCGACGACAAGGCCAAGGAAGGCAAGTGCGGCGAAGGCAAGTGCGGCAGCGACAAGGCCAAGGAAGGCAAGTGCGGCGAAGGAAAATGCGGCGCCGACAAGGCCAAGGAAGGCAAGTGCGGCGAGGGCAAGTGCGGCGGCGACCAAACGCCGGCCGAGGAGAAGCCGAAGACCTGAGCGCCTCGCGCTGACGCGACGCAAGGCGGCGGCCGGAGACGGCCGCCGCTTTTTTCATTCACCGGCGAGAAGCTCGACCCGCGTGCGACCCGCGCCCTGCGGCGACAGCACGCGGTGCAGGAAGGGCCAGGCCGCGCGCAGGTCGGCATTCAGCTGGAACGGCGGGTTCACGAACGCGAGGCCCGATCCGTTCAGCCCGGCGCGCGAATCATCGGGATGGATGCAGAGTTCCGCGACAAGCAGCCGCCTGAGGCCGGACCGGGCGAGGCCGCGCAGGAAGCGCGCCGACTGCGCACCCTGCTTGATCGGATACCAGGCCGTGAGCGTGCCCTGCGGCCAGCGCGTGGACGCTTCCGCAAGCGCTTCCGCAACGCGGCGGAGATCATCCCCGGTCTCCTCGTAGGGCGGGTCGATGAGCAGCAGCCCACGCGGTTCGCGCGGCGGCAGGAGCGCGCGCACTGCCTCGAATCCGTCGCGGCAGTGCACGCCGATGCGCGCCTCGCGGCGGAACAGAGCGCTGAGTGCATCCGCCTCCTCGGGCAGCACCTCGCAGAAGGCGGCGTGGTCCTGCTCGCGCAGCATGGCTGCGGCGATCAGCGGGGAGCCCGGATACTCGCGCAGCTCGGCGCCCCCCGCATTGAATTGCCGCACGATGGCCAGGTAACGCGCGACTGGCTGCGGCATGCCGGGCAAGGCCGTGGAGGCGAGCTTCAGGATGCCGCCGCCCGCTTCGCCCGCGCGCGAGCCGAGTTCGTATCGGCCGCGGCCGGCGTGCGTGTCGAGCAGGAACAGCGGCCGCTGCTTCTGGGCGAGGCGCGCGAGCGCGGCGACCAGGGCGACGTGCTTGACCACGTCGGCGAAATTGCCGGCGTGGCAGGCGTGCCGGTACTTCACGCCCCGGCTTCGGAGAGCCAGTCGCGCGGGCGCAGGAAGTCGCGCGCGAGGGCTTCCTCGGGCGAGCCCGGCTCCGGCTGCCATCCGTATTCCCAACGCGCGAGCGGCGGCAGCGACATCAGGATGGATTCGGTGCGCCCGCCGGACTGGAGCCCGAACAGGGTGCCGCGGTCATAGAGCAGGTTGAATTCGGCATAGCGGCCGCGGCGGTAGAGCTGGAACTCGCGCTCGCGCGCGCCGTAGCGCTGGTTGCGCGTGTGCGCGACGATCGGCAGATAGGCCTCGAGGAATGCCTCGCCGACGCGCCGCGCGTAGCTGAAGCAGGCATCGAAGCCCCATTCGTTCAGGTCGTCGAAGAACAGGCCGCCGACACCGCGGGTCTCGTTCCGGTGCGGCAGGAAGAAATAGCGGTCGCACCACTCCTTGTACCGCTCCCAGGTGCCGGCCGGGCAGCCCTCGCAGCAGGCGCGCGCCGTGCGGTGCCAGTGCCGCACGTCCTCGAGCACCGGGTAATAGGGCGTGAGGTCGAAGCCGCCGCCGAACCACCAGGCGGGCCCGGCTCCCGCAGGCTCCGCCATGAAGAAACGCAGATTCAAATGTGTGGTCGGCACGTGCGGGTTCAGCGGGTGCAGCACGAGCGATACGCCCATCGCCGTGAACGGTGCGCCGGCGAGCACGGGCCGGTCGTGGGTCGCGGAGGCCGGGAGCTGGGCTCCCGCGACGTCCGAGAAGTTGACGCCGCCCTGCTCGATGAGGCCGCCGGCCTTGATGACGCGCGATTCGCCGCCGCCGCCGGGGCGTTCCCAGCGATCGCGCCCGAAGCGCGCCTGCCCGTCGGCGTGCTCGATGGCGTCCACGATGTGCTGCTGCAGGCCGGTGAGCCATTCGCGCACGGCGCCGCGGTCGACCACGGTCTACTCCCTGGCGGCGGCAGCCTTGCGGGCGGCCTTTTTCGGCGAGGCTTTCTTCTTCGGCGCTCTGGATTTGGCGGCGGGTGCAGCGGCATCTGCCACCGCATTCGCCGCGGGCGCGGCGGCAGGCACCGGTTTCGCGCGCCGCCCGAAGCGCCCTTTGCGCTCGGGCGCGGAGGCGAGGAGCGCCTGGCATTCCTCGAGCGTGAGGGTCGCCGGGTCGCGGTCCTTCGGTGCCTTGGCGTTGCGCTTGCGGTCGGTCACGTAGGGACCGTAGCGCCCCTTCAGCACCTGGATGCCGGCTTCCGGGAAGTCGCGGATCGTGCGTTCGCGGTCCGCCTTGAGCTTGGCCTCGACGATCTCGAGCGCGCGCGCAAGCGTGAGCGTGAACGGGTCGTCTTCCTTGATCGATGCGTACTTGTGGCCGAACTTCACGTAAGGCCCGTACTGGCCGCGGCCGACGCTGATCGAAGTGCCGTCGGGCCCGTGCCCGAGGTTGCGCGGCAGCGACAGGAGTTTCAACGCGTCGTCGAGCTTCACGTCGTCCATGCGCTGGCCCGGCAGCAGGCTCGCGAAGCGCGGCTTGTCCGGGTCGTCGCGCGTGCCCTGCTGCACGAACGGCCCGTACTGTCCCATGCGCACGGTGATCAGCTTTCCGCCCACGGGATCGCGGCCGACCTCGCGGGACTCCGCGACTTCCTCGCGGCTCACCGACTTGCCGATGTGCTCGACCTGCCGCGAGAACGGCTTCCAGAAACGGCCGAGTTCCTCGTGCCATTCCTTCTCGCCGTTCGAGATCTCGTCGAGGCGATCCTCCATCTGCGCGGTGAACCCGTAGTCCACGTAGGTGCCGAGGTACTTGACCAGGAACTTGCTGACGATCTTGCCGATGTCGGTCGGCACGAAGGCGCGGCCGCTCATCTCGACGTATCGGCGGTAGCGCAGCGTCTCGATGATGGAGGCGTAAGTCGAAGGCCTGCCGATGCCGTGGCTCTCGAGCGACTTGACGAGCGAGGCCTCGGTGTAGCGGGGCGGTGGTTGCGTGAAATGCTGCTCGAGCCGGAGCGCCTCGAGCGCGACGCGCTCGCCCTCCGACAGCGGCGGCAGTGCCTGCTCATCCTCGCTCTCCACGTCGGTCTCGTCCTCGTCGTGGTCCTCGTGGTAGGCGGCGAGGAAGCCGGGTTCGACCAGGTGCTGCCCGTTGGCGCGAAACAGGTGGCGCTTCGCGCCGGCGGCCCCCGCGTCCGTGCCGGCGATGAGATCCACGGCGACCGTGTCGAACACCGCGGGCGCCATCTGGCAGGCGACCGCGCGCTTCCAGACCAGCGCGTACAACCGGCGCTGGTCCTCCTCGTGCAGGTCCTTCTCGGCCTTCTGCGGCGTCTCGGCGGCCTCGGTCGGTCGGATCGCTTCGTGCGCTTCTTGCGCGTTCTTCGACTTGGTCTTGTACTCGTTGACGCCTTCCGAGAGCGCCTTGTCGCCGAACTGCGCGCGGATCGCGTCGCGGATCTCGATCACCGCTTCCTTCGACAGCGAGACCGAGTCGGTGCGCATGTAGGTGATGTGTCCGGACTCGTAGAGCCTCTGCGCCGCCTGCATGGTGCGCCGCGCAGTGAAGCCGAGCTTGCGCGCGGCTTCCTGCTGCAGCGTGGAGGTCGTGAAAGGCGGCGGTGGGTTGCGGCGCTTGGGCTTGCGCTCGACGCTGATGACCGTCAGCACGCCGCCCGCGGCCGCGAGGATCGCGCGCTCCGCCTCGCGGGCCTCCTTCTCGCTGGTGACCGAAAAGCGGCTCTTCTGGGTGTCGGCCTCGAACTTCTCGCCGCGGTACTCGACCAACCGCGCCGGGAAGCTCGAGGATTCCTTCGAAGCATCCGCCACGACGGTCCAGTATTCCAGGCTGACGAAGCGCGAGATCTCCTCCTCGCGCTCGCAGATGAGGCGCAGCGCCACGCTCTGCACCCGTCCCGCGGACAGACCGGGCTTGATCTTCTTCCACAACAGTGGGGACAGGTTGAATCCGACCAGGTAATCGAGCGCGCGCCGCGCCTTGTAGGCGTTGACGAGGTTGTCGTTGAGGCCGGGCTCGGCCTGCGCAACCGCCTCGCGCACGGCGTTCTTGGTGATCTCGTAGAAGCGCACGCGCCGCAGGTCCTTGCCGTCCAGCGATCCGTGCTGGCGCAGGATCTCGGACAGGTGCCAGGAGATTGCCTCGCCCTCGCGGTCCGGGTCGGTCGCGAGGTAGAGCGCGCGCGCCTTCTTCATGGCGCGCTCGATCGCGTCCACCTTGGGCTTGCTCTTCTCGATGAGCTGGTACTTCATCTCGAAGTCCCGCTCGGGATCGACCGCGCCTTCCTTCTCGATCAGGTCGCGCACGTGGCCGTACGAGGCCAGCACCTCGAATTCGGGCCCGAGGTACTTCTTGATGGTCTTCGCCTTGGCCGGCGATTCCACGATAACGAGGTTGGCGCTCACGCCGCTCAGTGCATCGCGTCCCGACGCTCGTCGAACACCAGGTCTTCCATGCGCTGGAACGCGTTCTCCTGGCCCGGCTGGCTGAACAACACCATCAGGACCACCCACTTGAGCTGCTCGATGTCGATGTCGTCGGCCTCGAGCGCCAGCAGCCGGTCGATCACCAGTTCGCGCTGCGAGCCGGACAGGATGCCCAGATTCTCGAGGTGCATCAGGTAACCGCGCACGTCGGTGTCGAGTCGCACCTGCTCCTGGCCACTGAACACGCGCACTGCCCGCGCCGTGCCTTCGCCGAGCGCGCGCTCGGGGTCCGTGGCCAGGCTCTCGAGCCAGGCCAGGGCGCGTTCGATGTCGGCATCGGGGTAGCCTGCCTGCTCGAGTTCCTGCCTGAGCGTCGCGCGGTCCGGCACCGCCTCGTCGTCGGCGTCCAGGAAGTTCTCGAACAGGTGGATCAGGATGTCGAGCACGCTGTCCTTCATCTGGCACGCCTCAGTGATGTCCGGCTGAAACGCCCGCCGGCCAGCGACTCGACCCGTCCTTCGAGTTCGAGCATCTGCAGCATCGAGACGACCTCCCGGATCGCAAGACCCGTTCGCTCGACCAGTTGATCGAGGTCCGCCGGATCGAAACCGAGCGCATTCAACAGCATTTCCGCGCCGCTGTCCAACCGGGCGCCGGATTTTTCCGCGTCTGCGTCCGCATCCGCTCGGGAATTTCCCGCCGCCGCGACGCCGGCAAGCCCGAGCGCGGCGAGCACGTCGGCCGGTGTCTCGACGAGCGCAGCGCCGTCCTTGATCAGGCGGTTGCAGCCGCGCGCGAGGGCATTATGTATGGACCCGGGCAGCGCGAGCACATCCCGTCCCTGCTCGCCGGCGAGGCGCGCCGTGATCAGCGACCCGGAACGCGCGGCCGCCTCGACCACGAGCACGCCGCGCGCGAGGCCGGACAACACCCGGTTGCGGCGCGGGAAATTCTCCGGCAGCGGCGGCGTGCCGTCCTCGAACTCGGTCACCAGCGCGCCGTGCGATGCGATCTCGGCGGCGAGCGCCGCGTGTTCCGCCGGGTAGATCCGGTCGAGGCCGGTGCCGCAGACTGCGATGGTCACGCCGCCCGCGGCGAGCGCGCCACGATGCGCCGCGGCATCGATGCCGATCGCGAGGCCGCTCGTGATCGCAAGCCCGCAGGCGGAAAGTTCCGATGCGAAGGCGAATGCCGTCTCGCGCCCGGCCGCGGACGCCGCGCGGCTGCCGACGATCGCGAGCTGCGGCAGCGCAAGCACCGCAGGATCGCCCAGCACGTAGAGCGGGTCCGGTGCGCCCGGCACCGCGGCAAGCTGCGGCGGGTAGCGCGGATCAGCGGGCGTGAGGCGTGTGCGCACGGGCGCGATGGCGCATGCGGGGGAGGACATCGCCGCATCATGGGCATGGCCGCGCTGCCGGCTGCGGCGCAAATGCGCCGCGAAACAGCAGATTCAAGGCTCAGGCGGTGGCTGTGGACGGCAGCCGGTACTTGAGGCCGCTCGCGCAATTGAAAAGGACGACCACCTCATCCGGTCCCGCCTGTCCGGATGCGACCGCGGCCCGCCAGGCCGCATAGGTTGCCGCCCCCTCCGGGCAGAGCAGCAGGCCCTCGCTGCGCGCGACCTCGACGAGGGCCTTGGTGATCGCCTGGTCGTCCACCGCGATCGCGAAGCCATGACTTTCGCGCAGCGCCCGCAATATCAGGAAATCGCCGATCGCCGCCGGCACGCGGATGCCGGCCGCGATCGTGTGCGCGTCCTTCCAGGGCTGCGCGTGTTCCGCGCCCTGTTGCCAGGCGCGCACGATCGGCGCGCAGCCCGCGGCCTGCACGGCGACCATGCGCGGGCGGCGCGAGTCAATCCAGCCGAGCGCTTCCATTTCCGCGAACGCCTTCCACATGCCGATCAGCCCGGTGCCGCCGCCCGTGGGATAGAAGATGAGGTCCGGCAGCCGCCAACCGAGCTGTTCCGCGAGCTCAATGCCCATGGTCTTCTTGCCCTCGACGCGATACGGCTCCTTGAGCGTGGATACGTCGAACCAGCCCATGCGCTCGCATCCCTCGGTGACGCGGCGGCCGCAGTCGTGGATGAGGCCGTCGACGAGCGTGAGCCGGGCGCCGGCCGCCGCGATCTCGCGCAGGTTCACCTCCGGCGTGTCGGCGGGGCAGAACACGAAGGATTCGATGCCCGCGCGCGTCGCATAGGCGGCGAGCGCCGCGCCGGCGTTGCCGTTCGACGGCATGGCCATGCGCGTGACGCCGAGCTCCTTCGCCATCGCGACCGCGAGTGCGAGTCCGCGCGCCTTGAAGGAACCGGTGGGCAGCCGGCTCTCGTCCTTGACCAGGAGCCGCTTCGCGCCGGAGGCGCGGGCGAGCGACGGCAATTCGACGAGCGGCGTCGTCACCTCGCCGAGCGCGACGACATTCCCGCTCCAGCGCACCGGGAGAAGTTCGCGGTAGCGCCAGAAACCGCCCTCGCGGCGCGCGAGTGTCTCGCGCGTGAGGGCCTTCCTGACGCCCTCCAGGTCATAGCGCACGAAGAGTGGCTTGAGCGCCTCGGACAGCCCGTGCAGCAGGTCGGGCGCGTGGCGCCTGCCGGTGGCGCTGCACTCCAGGTGAGTCGCGAAAGTGGGAAACTCGCTCACGGCACGATTATGCCGTGCGCGGAAAAGGAGAACCCCCGTGGCGGCAGCGCTGTCGCTTCCGGGGGTTCGTGACCCGCTGGCGATGGTCGATCTCGTTTCGATGCCGTGCTTGCGTCTTTCGGTCGCCGCATCGGCACTGCCGGCCATCTTCCCCTCGTCGGACGGGCCCGACTCAGGCACCCTTACTTATGGGCCACCGCCGTGTCCAGCGACCTCACGGCGTGCGCACCGGAATCGAACCTCCTGTGCGCTTCTTTCCAGCACCGTCGTGCCGGAAAGCCATGCCCGCGAAGTTCCCGTCCCGCGAGCATGCTGCCACGCTTACATAGGTGCGCGCGCGCCGCAATCGTGGAAACTGCGCATTGACACGCGGGACCCTTGCTCGTTCGCGCGCCTGAAACGAAAACGCCGGCCTTTCGGGCCGGCGTCTTCGCTCAGGATCGTGCGTACGCCATCAGGGCGAACGAACCGCGTCCCCGACGTGCACCTCGCGCTCCGACTGCATCATGAGCCCGTAGCTCATGCGGTCGTAGGCCTTGAACACCATCGCAAGGCCGTTGCGCTCGTCGGGCAGTTGCAGGCTGCCGCTTTCGGCGTTTGGCGTCAAGTCGCGGACTTCCTCGCCCGCTTCCCAGACCGCGAGCACGTGGCCGGGCTCGAGGCCGTGGCGCGTGCCGCGGTTGATGATCACGACGTCGTATTCGGCGACCACGGTGCGGTCGTCGATCACCGACATGATCCTGCCCTCGACCTTCGAGGACGGCGCGCGCGGGATGAATGCCATCTTCGCGTCCCCGACCAGCGGCAGCAGGATGTCGCCCTCGAGCGTCTCGCGCGCGGAATCCACGATCATCATCGTGGACGGGTCGCCGCTGCGGCGCAGATCGGCCTCGCCGGTGAACAGGCCCTGATAGCCGAGCACGTCGCCGTCGTCCGGGTCCTTCAGCTCGTCGCCGACGTGGTAGACGTTGTAGCGGCTGCCGAGCGGCGCGCCGGATGCGCGGCGCACGTAAACTTCCTGGCCCGCCGCGGACGCGAGGCGATGGTCGCGGCCGTGCGCGACGTAGGGCGCACCCGCCACCTGGTCCTGCGACAGCACGGACGGGCGCTGCATGAACGCGGCGATCCGCCCGTAAGGAATCGCGTGGATTGCTTCCGACAGCGGTTGCTCGCGCACGCGCGGCGACAGGCGTGCCGGGCCGCCCTGCGCGACGGTCACCCGCGGCTGGCCTTCGACCCAGGTGAGCGCAAGCGTGTCGCCCGGATAGATGAGGTGCGGGTTCTGCACCTGCGGGTTGATGTGCCAGATCTCCGGCCAATACCAGGGATCGGTGAGGAAGCGTGCCGAAATGTCCCACAGCGTGTCGCCCGGCTGGACCACGTAGGTCGAGGGCGCGTCGGGCGCGATCGGGATGAGGCTGCGGTCGATGCCCTGCTGGCCGACGGCGGCGCCGCCGGCTGCGAGCGCGATTGCGACCACTGCGGCGCCGGCCAGGCGGCGGGCGGGGCTGAGGGACCGGGTCAGGAATGTAGATGCCATGCGCGTGCTCCCAGACTGCCGAGGCGGCCCGGAGGGCCGTATAATTGCCTCCGGTATCCCGCGTAAGTCCATGGTTCGACGAACTTTAGCAGCATTCCCCGGTCAGATACACGCGACTCAGGCCCCGCTCCCATGACGCGCCTCACAATCCTGGAGTATCCGGACCCCCGGCTGCGCACCCGGGCCGTCCCGGTGGATTCCGTGGACGCCCCATTGCGTGAACTGATCGACGACATGCTGGAGACCATGTACGCGGCCAACGGCATCGGCCTCGCCGCCACCCAGGTCAACGTGCACCGCCGTCTGCTGGTCGCCGACGTCTCCGATGGGCGCACCGCACCGCGCGTGTTCATCAACCCGGAGATCCTTTCGAAAGATGGCGCCACCACCTCGCAGGAGGGTTGCCTGTCGGTGCCAGGCTACTACGACGAGGTATCGCGTGCCGAGCGCGTCCGGGTGCGCGCGCAAGGCCGCGACGGCAAGCCGTTCGAAGAGGACTTCGAGGGCCTGCTGGCAATCTGCGTGCAACACGAGATTGACCACCTCGACGGCAAACTGTTCGTGGATTACCTCTCGGAGATGAAGCGCCAGCGCGTGCGCAAGAAGATCGAGAAGGACAAGCGTCTGCGCGCGGAAGGGCGGGCCACCGAGCCCGCGCGCGCGCCCGCGATCTGAACGGCGCCGCCGCCATGCACCCGGGCCTGGCGGTCGCGTTCGCCGGCACTTCCGGTTTCGCCATCCCGGCGCTCGCGGCCATTGCCGTCTCGCGCCAGCGTATCGTCGTCGTGTACACGCAGCCCGACCGTCCCGCGGGCCGCGGCCGGCGGCTCGAGGCAAGCCCGGTCAAGGTGCGCGCGACCGCGCTCAAGCTCGCGCTCGAGCAGCCGGAGACGCTTCGTGACCCCGAGGCCGCGGCGCGCCTCGCGGCGCACGCGCCGGACGTGATGGTGGTCGCCGCCTACGGCCTGATCCTGCCGCCCGCGATCCTCGCGCTGCCGCGCCTCGGCTGCATCAACGTCCATGCATCGCTGCTGCCGCGCTGGCGCGGCGCGGCGCCCGTCGCGCGCTCGGTCGAGGCGGGTGATGCGAAGACCGGCGTCTGCATCATGCGCATGGAAGCAGGACTCGACACCGGACCCGTGATGCTCGTGCGCGAGACGGCGATCGGCGCGCGCGAGACCGCCGGAGAGCTCGAGGCGAGGCTGGCGGAAATGGGCGCACCGCTCGCCGTCTCCGCGCTCGAGACTCTCGCCGCGGGCCGCGCCGCCTTCGAGCCGCAGGACGAGACGCAGGCGACCTACGCGCGCAAGCTCACCAAAGCCGAGGCCCGCCTCGACTGGCGCGAGCCGGCTGCGCTCCTGGCGCGGCGCGTGCGCGCCTTCAATCCCTGGCCGGTCGCCGAAGCGCTGCTCGACGGCGCGCAGCTGCGCATCCACGAAGCCGAGGCGGTGGCGGCGCCCGCGCAGGCTGCGCCGGGCACGGTCCTGGCGGCGGGCGCGGCCGGCATCGTCGTCATGGCGGGCCAGGACGCGCTCGCGCTTCGGCGCGTGCAGTTGCCGGGCCGGCGCGTGATCACAGCCTCCGAACTCGCCGCGTCGCGCGCGCTGCCCGGGCTGGTGCTCGCCTGAGCGTGCGCGCGGCAGCCGAGGCGCGCGCCGCGGCGGCCCGCGCCGTCGTCGCCGTCGCCGCGCACGGCAGGAGGCTGGAAGCGGCGGTCGCGGAGTTCGCGCAGGGTTCACCGTCGCGTCCCGCGATCCAGTCACTCGCTTTCGGCACGGTGCGCTGGTT
>JBQTKI010000087.1:0-5325 GCA_052386275.1 Gammaproteobacteria bacterium | reverse complement strand
CAGGACGGTGGCCGGAATTGGCGCCCCGTCTACCAGTGCGTGACCAAGGCCGAAGTCGACGGACTCATGCGCCAGATCGGCTGCAACTTCTGGAAGCTGCGCTACGCCACGCCGTCGGTCGTGTATGCGCTCGGCGCGGCCATCGAAGTCACCGCGGCCGTCGTCGTGAAATCCGTCGACGGCGGCGCCAGCTGGTCCGCGGTCGCGGTCCTGCCGGACGAGAACGGCACCGAAGGTGGCCTCTTCTTCGTGGACGAGAACACCGGCTACCTCTCGACCAAGGACGCGAAGTCGGCCTACCGAACCACGGACGGCGGCGCGACTTGGTCCGGCATGCCCGCCACCTCGATCGGCCGACGCATGATTTTCGCCGACCCGAGCGTCGGCTGGGCGATGTATTACGCCCGACTCAGCTACACGACCGACGGCGGCAAGCGCTGGTCCTCGCGCGACCTGCCGCTGCCGGCGATGCCGAACGCCTTCAGCCTGCCGCGCCGCGACCGGGGCTACGTCGTCGGGGATCACGGCATGATCTATCGCTACACCGTGCTGCCGGAGACCGCGCCGGTTGCCGCCAAGGCGCTCCCGGCCCCCGCCATGCCCGCGCTCGACAACGCGGTCCTGGCGCAAATGGACAAGCTCGAGGCAGGCCTCGAAAGGCTCGACACGATCGTGGCTTCGGCGGGTAGTGCGAGCGGAGCGGCCGCGGAAGGCGGTGACTGGTCGGATGCCGCCGTCGATCAGCAGCTGGCGCAGTTGCAGTCGACGATCGATGCGGTGGCCACGGGCGGGCCCACGCTCGGCAGCAAGCATCGCAATCTCAATCTGCTGATGGTCGGGCTGCAGCTCCTCGGCGATCTCACCGGGCAGGGTAACGGGCTCAAGGAGGCATTCAACAGTCTGCGCCAGTCAAAGGACCTTGCCACGGCCTCGAGCGCCCTGCAGAACCTTCACGGCACGCTCGTCTCCATGCGCACGAGCGTCGAATCCTTCCAGTCTGCGCGCAAGCCTGGCGGCTGAATCGGGAGGTGAACGTCATGAACGTCGCACGCCCTGTCGGACTTGGTGCCATCGCCGCGATGCCGATCGTGGCGCTCGCTCAGACCATGCCGGGTCCTGGGAATGCGATTCCCGCACGCGTCGCCGCGGAGCTCGGACCCGTCACGCCGCTGGTCGCCAAGATGGGCATCGGCCCAGCTCCGAGCCAGGCCGATCTCGTCATCGGATTCCTGGGATTCTCATCCGACGGACGCGTCATGTATCAGGTGCAGAATCGCGGCCAGTCTTCCACCGAGAATCCCTTCGTGGTCGATATCTTCATCGACGGCGAGCGCCGCGACACGGTCAAACACCCGCCGCTGCCGCCATTCAGCTCACAACAGGTGAAGTCTCTGCTGGCGCGACCGGACGTCTGCGCGGCGAGCGTGCTGCACGCAGCAGCCGACCCGCAGCAGATCGTTGCCGAGCACTCCGAATCCAACAATGCGCTCGAGCGCCGGACCGCGCCGCCGTGCCCCGACCTCGTGGTGAAGATCACCAAAGACGTCGTGAACAACGGCCTCGAATATCGCGCCAAGGTGACGTACACGAATGTCGGCAATCTGGCTGCCGGAGGGCAGTTCCAGGTGATGCTCGGCGGACAGCCGAGTGGCGGAGCCATCGCCAGCAAGACCGAGCGGCGCGTGGGTCCCCTCGCCGCCGGCGCCAGCGGGCATTTCTACGAGAATGGCAAGCACTACGGCATCACGTCGACGAGCTACCACGCCGTTATCGACAGACTCGGCGAAATTCCCGAGCAGAATGAGGGCAATAACCAGGACCACGCGTCGTTCTGACGACGCATCCACGCATACAGCCGCGTACCTTGCGGCAAGGATCGGATCATGATCGCAACTCTCAAGGTTCAGTTCCGCCACGCGTGCGCACACGCAGTGGCCCTGTGCTCCATCGCCATGGCCATCCCTGCATCCGCGCAGGTCACTCAGCCCCTCCAGCAGGCTGCCCAGGCGCTCGCGGCGCTTCCGCTCGCAAGCTACGCGAGCGGTGAGGCGATGCTGCAACAGGCCCTGAGCAACCTGAAACTCGACGTGAAGTTCGTATTTCTCAACAAGGACTACGAGAACGACAAGTACGTTCGCGATCCCATCACCGGCAAGAAAGTGCGCGTCGCGTGCGTACGCTTCAAAGCCGACAGCGGCTTCCAGTTCACGGTCGATCGACCGACGTACAGCCTGACGACGCAGGGTCTCACCGTCTCGCAAAACGTCGCCAAGATCCGCGCCGACGGGCTGGCGTTCAAGTTCATGGTCGGTCCCTGCGCCTGGGTCGGCGCGGGACTCGGTCTGCAGCTGACCGACGTCAAGTTCGTCTACAAAGCGAAGCCGATGCTCTCGTTCGACGACCAGGGCTTCTGCAAGCTGGCCTGGAACAATGATCCCAACAGCCTCAGCGTCGCCATCGGCGATCTCAACGTCATCGGCGTGCAGAACGATATCGACAAGCTTGCCAAGGACGCCACGCGCGAAGCGCTCAACGCGACCTTCGACGCGATGCTCGGCTCGGCGCTGCGCGGCGAGCTGCAAAAGGTCGTGATCAGCACCTGCGGCAGTTCGAAGAAGAGATGAGTTTACTCAACAAGGCATTCATCGTCGCAGCCAGTCTTGGGACGGCCTTCGCCTCGCCGCGCGCCGGCGGCGACGATGCCGTGCTGGAGCCGGGGATGTGGAGGCTCACGCTCACCTCCACGACGAACGGCAATCCGGACCCGGTCCAGGATTTCCGGCAATGTCTGGGCGAGGAGCTGAAAGACCTCCCCGCCTACTTTGCTCCACAACTGGAGAACCCGGACAACGTGGAGCTGAAATGCAGCCGCGCGCAGCAGCCGCCGACAGAGCGCGAGCTGACCTATCGTATGCAATGCAGCGGCGCGGGCCTCACGGTCGATGCCCTGACCAGCGTCACGATCCAGGATTCCCACCATTTCACCGTGACGCTGCAGATCAATAGTCGGACCGAGCAGGAGTCTGCTCTGGTCGTCGGTGAGGGCGAAGGACGCTGGACCGGCGCATGTCCGGGGAAATAAGCGCCGCGAAATCCAGGAAGTGACCGTGCGCGTGGCCGCAGCCCGGGGGGCCGTCGATACCGGCGGTCCTGACGGCCGAAGGTGCCGCTCTTGGCCTGGGAACCTGGCATTTACCGGCAGCGAGTCAATTCAGGCGCCCCGTTGCGGTATCTTGCGCCATGGCCGGCCGCATCCCGCAAGCCTTCATCGACGAATTGATCGCCCGCACCGATATCGTGGAGCTGGTCGGCTCGCGCGTGCAGCTCAAGAAAGCCGGGCGCGAATGGAAGGCCTGCTGCCCGTTCCACGCCGAGAAGACGCCTTCGTTCTGGGTGAGCCCGGACAAGCAGTTCTACCACTGCTTCGGTTGCGGCGCGCACGGCACCGCGGTCGGGTTCCTGATCGAGCACGACAAGCTGCCGTTCCCGGACGCGGTCGAGGAACTCGCCTCGCGCCTCGGCCTCGAGGTGCCGCGCGAGGACGACGGGCGCGGCGCCGCCCCGAAGCGCGACGCCGGCGTGTACGAACTGCTGGCGCAGGTCACGCAGTTCTGGCGCGACAGCTTGCGCGAGGCCGCGCGCGCCAAGCAGTACCTCGCGGGCCGCGGCATTACGCCCGAGACCTGCGTGAAGTTCGCGGTCGGCTACGCGCCGGATTCCTGGGACGCCGTGCTCAAGCGCTTCGGCGGAAGCCACGAGCGCGAACGCATGCTGCTGGAGGCGGGCCTCATCATCGAGAGGAGCGGCAAGGAGGAGAGCGGTTTCTACGACCGCTTCCGCGACCGCATCATGTTCCCGATCCGCGACGCGCGCGGCCGGCCCATTGCATTTGGAGGTCGTGTCATCGACGTGGGCGAGCCGAAATACCTGAACTCGCCCGAGACGCCCCTGTTCCACAAGGGCCGCGAGCTCTACGGCCTCTACGAGGCGCGCCAGGTCCTGCGCAAAGTCGAGCGGCTCCTGGTGGTCGAGGGCTACGTGGACGTCGTGCGCCTCGCGCAGTCGGGCATCGCGTACTCGGTCGCGACGCTCGGCACCGCGACGACGCCGGAACACCTCAATCGCGTGTTCCGCGTGACCAGCGAAGTCGTGTTCTGTTTCGACGGCGACCGCGCCGGCCGTGCCGCCGCCTGGCGCGCGCTCGAAAACGCGCTCGAGCACGCGCGCGACGGGCGCCAGCTGCGCTTCCTGTTCCTGCCCGAGGGCCACGACCCCGACACGCTGGTGGCGGAGGAAGGCGCCACCGCATTCGAGGCGCGCATCGCCTCGGCGCTGCCGATCTCCGAGTTCCTCGTCACGCAGCTCGCGACGCAGGCGGACCTCTCGAGCGTGGACGGCCGCGCGCGGCTCGCTGAGCTCGCGCGGCCGCTGCTGGCGCGCGTGCCCGCCGGCGTGTACGGCGAACTGCTGCTCGAGCGGCTCGCGCAGGAAGTGCGCATGCCGGCGGGCCGCCTCGCGGAACTGCTGCGCGCACGCCCCGATGAAAGTCGCGGTGCCTACGCGACCGCGCGCTTTGCGCGCGGCGGCAAACCCGCGCGTTCGGCGGGTCGCCAGCCGCTGCTGACCCAGGCGATCATGCTGCTGCTACACCATCCGGCGGCTGCGCGCGCGGTTCCCGCGATTCCGGCCTGGCTCACGGCCGACCAGAAAGGCTTCGCGGTGCTGCGCGAACTGCTCGAAACCGCGAGCGCGCAGCCCGGGCTCTCGACGGCGCAGCTGGTCGAGCGCTGGCGCGACCGTCCCGAGGGCGCGCGCATCGGCGAACTCGCGGGCGAGGAATCCCTGGTCCGGGACGCCCGCGCGGCCGGGCGCGAGCTGGCGACGGTGCTCGAGCGGATCGGGGCGGAACTCGGGCCCGAAAGACGACTCAATGCACTGATCGAGCTTGCCCGCGAGCGCCGCTTGTCCGAGCAAGAACAGAAGGAATTTCAAGGACTTCTGGGCGCCCGCGGCAGGCCGTCCGAGCGCTGAAGCGGGCCCTTTTAACGCCCCCGCCCGCCCCAACGTATAATGCTCGGCTATTTTGCGGCCGCCCCCGCCCCGAGGAATCGCGCTTGAGCGAGAAAAAGCTCCCGGCCATCCCCGACGACCGCCAGTCGCAGCTGAAGCTCCTGATCGCGCGCGGCAAGGAACAGGGTTACCTCACCTACGCCGAGGTCAATGACCACCTGCCGCCGGAGATCGTCGACCCGGAGCAGATCGAAGACATCGTCAACACGATCAACGACATGGGCATCACGGTGTACGAGAAGGCACCGGATGCCG
>JBQTKI010000086.1:0-12156 GCA_052386275.1 Gammaproteobacteria bacterium | reverse complement strand
CGGCCGCGCTCTGCGTCGAGACCGGCAAGCCGCGCGAGTCCTTCAACTTCATGTCTGCCTCCAGGGTCGGTGGCGCATTGATAGGCGCCCGCCGTGAGGGTGGCGTCTCGACAAGCGTGAAAAATGCGTGAAAACTGTGGGCCCCGGGAGGACAGCGGGTGTCCCTGCTTCAGATCCAGCTGCTGGGTGGCCTGGAATTCCGCGACCGCGCTGGCCGGCCGCTGCCGCTGACCGCGCGCAAGTGCCGGGCGCTATTGGCATTTCTCGCCATGCAGGGCGGCGTCGCGCAGAGCCGTGAAAGGCTCGCGGCCCTGCTCTGGGAAGAGGCGGACGCAGAGTCCGGCCGCACCAGCTTGCGCCAGGCACTGACCGCGATCCGCCGCGCCCTGCCCGAAAAGGCGCGCACGATGCTGAAGGCGGACACGCTCAAGGTCGCGCTCGAGCTCGCCGACGTCGAAGTCGATCTGCAGCAGCTGCGCGCGCTGCTGGCCGAGTCGACCTCGTCCGCGCTCAAGGCCGTGCAACCGCTGGCTGCGCGCGAGCTGCTCGAAGGATTCGACGCGCGCTCGGATGCCTTCGACGAATGGCTGGGCGCCGAGCGGCGCGCGCTGCGCCGCGATCTTTCCGCCGCGATGCAGATGCTCGCGCGCCTGTGCCGCGAGGCGAACGATGCGGCGGGCGAGATCGACGCGCTCAATCGTCTGCTCGCGCTCGAGCCGCTCAACGAGCCGGCACATCGCGAACTGATGGAGGCCTGCGCGCGCGCTGGCCGCTACACCGATGCGCTGCGCCAGTACCAGCAGTGCCGCGCGCTGCTGCGCCGCGAGCTCGACCTTGCGCCCGAGCCGGCGACCGAGACGCTTTACCGCGAGTTGATGAAGAGACGTCGTGCCGCGGCAGGCGCGGACCTCGAGCCGCTGCCGGGGCTTGACGAAGGCGCACCCCACCCGTCGCCGGTCCGCGACGTCACACGCCCGGCTGACGCGGGCATCGCTGCGGATCGCACGCTCCGAAACGGCGTCGTGCTCGCACTGCGGCTCCCCGGGCTCGCGGAGAAGCGCCGTACGCTGGATGCGGAGGAGGCGCGCGAACTCACCCAGCGCTGCCAGCAGGCTTTCGACGAATGCATCGCCCTGCATGGCGGCATCGCGGACCGGCTCTCCGGCGACCGGTTGCACGCCGTGTTCGGGCTTGAAGCGCTCTCCGGCAGCGAGCCGCAGCGTGCGTTGCAGGCGGCGCAGGCATTGCAGCTGGCGTTCGCGGACGACGACGGGAGTCCCGCGATCGGCATCGCCCAGGGACCGCTGTTGCCGACGCGCGTCGCGGGCCCGTTCCCGCTTTCCGGGCAGGCGATGACGGATGCGGAAGCGCTCGCCGGCCGCGCCGAGCCCGGCGAGACGATGGTTGCGGACAGTTTGCGTCGCGGCATCGCACCGAAGGCCACGCCATTCGTCGGCCGGCATGCCGAGCTCGAGCTGATGATCTCCCTGCTCGAGCGCACGATCGCCGCCAATCGCGGCCGTACCATCGTGGTTCGCGGCGACGCCGGCATCGGCAAGACTCGCCTGCTCGAGGCCTTCGCGGAGGCGGCCGCCTTGCGCGGCGCACGCTGCCATCACGTGCAGGTGCTCGACTTCGGCCAGGTCAAGGCGCGCCGGCCGCTCGCGGCGCTGTTCGCGAGCCTGCTCGGCCTGAAGCCCGACGCGGGCGCCGAGGAACGCGGCGCCGCCGTGCGGCAGGCGATGGCCGCCGGGCGGCTCCCGACCGAGAGCATCCTGCATGCCAGCGGGCTTGCCGGCGCGCCACTCTCGCCGGGCCAGGCCTCCATCGAGCCCAATGTGGACGCGCAGACGCTGGAGCGCGGGCGCCTGGAGGCCGTGCGCCGGCTGATCGAGTCCGCCTGCGTCGAGGCGCCGCTCCTGCTCGTGATCGAGGACCTGCACTATGCCGGCGGCGAGGAGGCCGCGCGGCTCGGCGAGCTCGCGGCCTCGGTCGCGACGCAGCGCGCGATGCTCGTGATGTCCACGCGCCCTGAGGAGGATCCGATCGATCCGGCCTGGCGTGCGCGGGCGCGCGGCTGCCCGCTCACGACGCTCGACCTGGCGCCGCTCTCCGACGACGAGGCGCGCGAACTCGCAGCGAGCCATCCGGCGCTGCCCGACGACATCGTCTCCGACTGCATCCGCCGCGCGCAGGGCCATCCGCTCTTCCTCGACCAGCTACTGGCGGCCGCCGAGGCGGGCGAACGCGCGCTGCCGGATTCGGCGCAGGCGCTGGTGCTCGCGCGCATGGAGCGCCTCGCGCCGCCGGACCGGCACACGCTGCTCGCTTCCTCGGTGCTCGGCCTGCGCTTCCCGCGCGCCGCGCTCGCGGCGCTTGCCGACGGCGCGCCCCCCGATGCGCTGGTCGCCACCGGCATGCTGTGCGCGGAAGACGGCGAGCTCGCTTTCGCGCATGCGCTGGTGCGCGAGGCCGTGTACGAGTCGCTGTTGCGCTCCACGCGCTGCGAGCTGCACGCGCGCGCAGGCGCCTGGTATGCCGGCTGCGATCCGGGCCTGCGCGCGGGCCACCTGGCCGAAGCGGGCGACGCCGCCGCGGCGCGCGCCTTCCTCGAGGCGGCCGCCGCGGAGGTGGAGTCGTTCCGGCTCGACCGCGCGCTGGAGTACGCCGCCCGCGCCGCCGCCCTCGCACGCGATCCCGCGGACTTCTGCGCCGCGCGCGCGCTCCTCGGCGAACTCCAGACCCGTACCGGCCACACCCACGACGCGATCGCGACCTTCCGCGAGATCGTCGACCTGCGGCCGGATGCCATGACCGAGGCGCGCGCCTGGTTCGGGCTCGCGAACGCGCTGCGGATCGTGGACCGCTACGACGAGGCGCTCGCGGCGCTGTCGCGCGCCGAATCAGTGCTCGCGGGCCGCGACCGGCCCGAACTCCTCGCGCAGGTCTGGACGCTGCGCGGCAACATCCACTTCCCGCGCGGCGAGCTCGACGCCTGCCTGGCGGCGCACGAGCAGGCGCTCGCATTCGCGCGCCTGGCGAAGTCGCCGGTGGACGAGGCGCGTGCCTGCGGCGGGCTCGGCGATGCGCGCTACCAGCGCGGGCACATGCGCACCGCGCGCGACCATTATGCCCGCTGCGTCGCCGAGGCGCGCGCGCATGGCGCGGTGGGTCTCGCGCTGTCGCACCTGCCGATGCTCGCGATCACGCGCGCATTCTGCGGCGAGGTGCGCCAGGCGCTCGCGGACGCCGGCGAATCAGTCGCCGAATCGCGCCGCGCGGGCGACCCGCGCTCGGAGCTCCTCGCGCTCGACACCGAGGCGAGCATCGCGATCTACCGCGGCGAACACGAGCGGGTGCGCCGCACCTGCGATCGCGGGCTCGCGCTCGCGCGCCAGCTCGGCGCGCGCCGGTTCGAGGCGGAACTGATGGCGCTGCTCGGCCATGCGCTCGCCGAGCAGGGCGGCGGCGCGGACGCGCAGGTGCTGCTGCGCCAGGCGACCGCGCTCGCCCTCGAGGTGGCCGCCACCTATTGCGGGCCCTGGTGCCTCGGCGTACAGGCGCTGTTCACGCCGAATGCGGACCGCGCCAGGGAGCTGCTGGCCCAGGGCGAGGCACTGCTCGCGCGCGGTTGCGTCAGCCACAATCACCTGGAATTCCGCCGGCTCGCCATCGAGTTCAGCCTGCGCCACGCGGACTGGCGCGAGGCGCGCCGCCATGCGCGCGCGCTCGCCGACTACACGCGCGAGGAGCCGCTCGCGTGGAGCGAACTGGTGGTGCGGCGTGCAGAGTGGATCGCGGACCGGGCCGAAGACGCGCACCGCGCCGATCTTCCGGCGCGTCGCGCGGCCCTCCTGGAGGAAATCGAGGCCGCGGGTTTCGCCTGGCTCGCCCGCGGCCTCTGAACTCACATCGTGACGGTGACCGGCCGGTTCAGCGTGAAGCCGAGCTGGGTGCCGGCCGGAAGTTCGACCTCGGTGCCCGTCTTCTTGGCGGCGGCCGCACCGGCCGCGGCGCCCAGGAGGCCGCCGATGATCTTGCCCTTGTCGCCGTCCACCTGGTGGCCGATCACGGCGCCCGCGATCGCGCCGCCCGCGATCTTCGCGGTGTCGCGGCCGGTGTCGCTCTTCGCCGCGACCTGGGTGACGCTGCCGGAGACCGTCGCGTCGCTGCCGTCGGCGAGCGTCAGGTTGTCGAAGGTGAAGCCGAGCGTCGGCGTGCCGCCGATCTTGTTGCTGCCCGAGATCACCTCGCTCACCGAGCCCTGCAGCAGCGCGCCCGCCCTCGCGACCACCTTGCCGTCCACCACGAGGTCGGACGTGAGATAGCCGGAGACGCGGTCGCCGACACGCGCGGTCTTGGTCGAGATCGCGGCCGGCAGTTCGACCGTGAGCGAGGTGCCCGCAGGCACCGTGTACTGGCGCGGACCCGAAGCCACCGGCTTCGGGGCTGCCGCGGTCGTCGCCGCCGGCTTCGAGGACGCCGGCCTGGACGACGGCTTGCTCGCCTTGTCGAGCTCGGCCTCGCGGCGCGCGAGTTCCTGTTCCTTTTCCTTGAGTGCGAGCTCGGCTTCGCGGCGCGCGAGTTCCTCTTCCTTCGCCTTCATCTCGGGGTCCTGCTCGATCTCGGCCTGCACGGCCGGGTCTTCGGACGTGGGCGGCGCCTTGCTGCCGCAGGCCGCGAGCGCAACGGCGGCAAGCGCGGCCGGGAGCAGCACAGATGTCCTGTTCGAAATCATGGCAATCCTCTCCGTGATGTGCGGGGGTTCCGGGGACCTTATCAGTCATTTCCCCGCGGCGGTCAATATGACCTCGCGGATACGCCAATGTTTCACCGTCGCCGGGTCTCTTCCCATGCTTCGATGTCGGCCTTCCGCGACAGCAGGTAGCCCAGTTCGTCCACGCCCTGCAGCAGGCAGCGACGCGCGAACGGGTCCATTGGAAACGGCGCCTCGCGACCATCGGGCAGCCGCAGGACGCCCGTCTCCACGTCAACGTCGACCAGAGCGCCCGGATGCTCGAGCAGCCAGCGATGCGTCGCCACATCCACGCGCACCGGCACCAGCCCGTTCTTGAGCGCATTGCTGAAGAATATGTCGGCGATCGAGACGCTCACGACCGCACGGAAGCCCGCATCCACCAGCGCCCAGGGCGCATGCTCGCGCGAGGAGCCGCAGCCGAAGTTCGCCCCGGCGACCAGGATCTCGCAGCCGGCGGCTTCTGGCCGATTCAGCGCGAAGTCCAGTCGCGGCTTGCCGCTCGCGTCGTAGCGCCAGTCGGCGAAAAGTGCACATCCGAGCCCTTCGCGCGAGGTCGTCGTCAGGAAACGCGCCGGCACGATCTGGTCGGTGTCCACGTCCGCCATCGGCAGCACCACGGTGCGCGAGTGGATCATGCCGACGCCCTGCCCGCTCACGGCGCGCATTTCTGCCTTCCGTTCATACCGCGAATTCGCGCGGGTCGGTGACGCGGCCGGTGATCGCGGCCGCCGCTGCGGTCGCAGGGCTTGCGAGCAAGGTCCTCGCGCCCTGTCCCTGCCGGCCCTCGAAGTTGCGGTTGCTGGTGCTCACCACGTAGCGGCCGGCCGCGGCGGTATCGCCGTTGATGCCGACGCACATCGAGCAGCCGGACTCGCGCCATTCGGCGCCCGCATCCAGGAACACGCAATGCAGCCCTTCCGCCTCCGCCGCCAGTTTCACCTGCTGCGAGCCCGGCACGATGAGCAGGCGCACGCCGCTGGCGATGCGCCTGCCCCGCAGCATCGATGCCGCGACACGCAGGTCTGAAAGGCGCGCATTGGTGCAGCTGCCGATGAAGACGACGTCGATGGCCTTGCCAGCGAGACGCTCGCCGGGCTCGAAGCCCATGTAATGCAGCGCCTTGCGGAAGGAATCATCGCCTTGTGACGGCACCTGTCCATTGATCGGGATCACCATTCCGGGGTTCGTGCCGTAGCTGATCATCGGCTCGACCGCAGACGCATCGAATTCGATTTCGCGGTCGAAGCTGCAGCCGGGGTCGCCCGGCAGGCTGCGCCACTGCTCGAGCGCGCGTTCCCAGGCGGCGCCCGCCGGCGCGCGCGGTCGACCGCGCAGGTACTCGTATGTGATTTCGTCCGGCGCGATCATGCCCGCGCGCGCGCCGGCCTCGATCGACATGTTGCAGACCGTCATGCGTTCTTCCATCGAGAGCGCGCGGACCGTGGGGCCGCGGTACTCGATGACGTGGCCTGCGCCGCCCGCGACGCCGATCCTGCCGATCAGCGCGAGCACGAGGTCCTTGGCGCTCGTGCCCGCGGGCAGCGCCCCGCCTACCTCGATCGCGAGCGATTTCAGCTTGCACTGCAGCAGGCACTGCGTGGCAAATACGTGCGCGACCTCGGTCGAACCGATGCCGAAGGCGAGCGCGCCGAAGGCGCCGTGCGTGCTGGTGTGGCTGTCGCCGCAGACGATGGTCATGCCGGGCTGCGTGAGGCCGAGCTCGGGGCCGATCACGTGCACGATGCCGCGCCGCGCATCGCGCAGTCCGAAGAACTCGATGCCCGCCGCCGCCGCGTTCTGCTCGAGCCGGGCGATCTGGCGCGCGGCGGATTCGAGGCGGATGGGCACCCCGCCGAAGACCTGCCGCGCTTCGGTCGGCGTCGCATGGTCGAGCGTCGCGAGCGTGCGTTCGGGCCGGTGCACGGACAGGCCGCACGCGAGGAGGAGCGCGAAGGCCTGCGGCGAGGTCACCTCGTGGGTCAGGTGCAGGTCGACGTAGAGGATGGCGGGCGCATCGGCCGCCTCCGGCACCACCTCGTGGGCGCGCCAGATCTTTTCGAACAGGGACAGCGGGGTCATCGGAATGTGCAGTGTACCGATCCGATTCGAAGCTCAGGCCGACAATCGGTTCCGGTTCTGGGCGCGTATTCCCGAGCTTGGCGGCCGCTACTTGAGGGTCGTGACGCTCGGGGATAAGGTGACTATCCACAACGCCTTCCCGGACCGGCGATTCAAGCCATGAAGCTCAACTACTACCCGGAAACAGACTCGCTCTATATCGATCTCGCCGGACAGGCGAGCGTTGAAAGCAGGGAGATCTCCGAAGGAATCGTGCTCGACTACGACGGTGCGGGTAATCTGGTGGGCGTCGACATCGATAACGCAAGCCGCAAAGTAGACCGGGACCGGCTGGTACTCAGCCGGCTGCCCGGAAAAGTCGAGACTGCCGCGGCCTGAAGCTGGCCGCATCTCCGCGCAAAGCGATTCAGCGGCCCGGCACCCGTATTCTTGGCGCATGGGCCCGCTCTCCGGCATCAAAGTGCTCGACCTCAGCCGCATCCTCGCCGGACCCTGGGCGACGCAGTGCCTGGCCGATTTCGGGGCGACCGTCTGGAAGATCGAGAAGCCGGGCGCCGGCGACGATACGCGCCACTGGGGCCCGCCGTGGGTGCGCGATGCCAGGGGTGACGACACCCGCGACTCCGCGTACTACGCGAGCAGCAACCGCGGCAAGCGCTCGGTCGCGGTGGACTTCACCAGGCCCGAGGGCCAGCAGCTCTTGCGCTCGCTCGCGATGCGCGCGGACGTGCTGGTCGAGAATTTCAAGGTCGGCACGCTCGCGAAATATCGCCTCGGCTGGGAGTCGCTGCACCGGCTGAATCCGCGGCTCGTGTATTGCTCGATCTCCGCCTTCGGCCAGGACGGACCGCGCATGGACGAGCCCGGCTACGACGCGATGATCCAGGGGATGTCCGGCCTCATGAGCGTGACCGGCGTGCCAGAAGGCGAGCCTGGGGCCGGGCCGGTCAAGGTGGGCGTCGCCGTCTCGGACCTCATCACCGGGCTATACGCGGTGAATGCGATCACCGCCGCCCTGTTCGAACGCGAGCATTCCGGCCGCGGGCAGCACATAGACCTCGCGCTGCTTGACACCCAGGTCGCCGCCCTCGCGAACCAGGGGCTCAACTACCTGGTCACCGGCCAGGCGCCCGGCCGCCGCGGCACGGCACACCCAAATATCGTTCCTTATCAGGCATTTGCGACCAAGGACGGCTGGCTGATGCTGGCCGTCGGCAACGATCGGCAGTTCGCGGATTTCTGCAAGGTGGCGGGCCGCGAGGGCCTCGCCAAGGACCCGCGATTTGCGACCAATGCCGCGCGGGTCGAGCACCGCGCGACGCTCCTACCGCAGGTCGAGCGACTATGCCGCTTGAAGACCACCGACGCCTGGCTCAAGGCCCTCGCCAGCGCAGGCGTTCCCTGCGGCCCCATCAACGACCTCGCACAGGTATTCGAGGACCCGCAAGTGCAGCACCGCAAGCTGCGCTTCGACCTGGCGCATGCCGCGGGCGGGCAGCTGCCACAGGTGCGAAACCCCACCCTCTTCTCGCGCACGACCCTCAGGTACCGCGACCCACCGCCGCTCCTCGGCGAGCACACCGACCAGGTGCTCGGCAAAGAACTCGGTGTCACTGCCGAAGAGCTGCATCGCCTGCGCGACGAGGGCGTGATCGGATAAGCGCCTGACGGCACCTCTAGCGCCAGAGCCGGCGCGGGCTGCCGCGCAAGAAGCGCGCGACGATGCGATCGATCCGGCGCCATTGTGCGGCGTTCAGGTCGGTCACCGCATCCGGGTCCGCGGGCGCGTCTTCCCGCTTCACAATTGCGATCGCCTTGGCGCGCGCCTGGCGGCGGCGCACGTCGTCGAGCGAGCCGCCCTTCGGCACGATCGCGAGCGCGACCGTGCAGCCCATTGCATGCGCGACCAGGTCGAGGCTGTGCACGGTGATGCGCCGGCGTCCCTCGGCGCGCTCCCATTGCTGCACCGTCGCGCGCGACACGCCGACGCGCGCGGCGATCTGCGACTGCGACATGCCGAGCGCGTCGCGGATCGCGCGGATCCAGCCGGCGCGCGGCGCCGCCTGCGGCCTCATGCGCGGAAAGGCGCGCGTCTCGGCAGCGATCGCCTCGCGCTGGCGGCCGCGGCCGCGCGGCGCGATGATCGACTCCAGCGGAGGCGACGCGGTGGGGACGAGCTTCAGCTGCGGCCGCGGCTTCACCGCCTGCTTCGCTTGCGGCTTCGGCTGCACACGGGGCCTGGCTGCCCTCGCGGGCTTTGCGGTCGCCTTGCGGGCAGGCTTCGCGGGCTTCTTTCGCTTCATGGGGTCGCCAGTTTCCGGATGCGTATAGGCATCATAGCGCAGGACAATCCGATGAAATCAATCGCCACCCCGGTCAATCCCCTCGATCTGCCCGCCCGCACCGGGTCCAGTTACCCCGAACCGTTCCGTTCGCAGGTGCTGGCGCGCGAAAAGCGCGCCCTTGGCGACGCCGCCGGGCTCACCAAGATCGGCGTCAACCAAACGACCCTCGGGCCCGGCACTGCTTCCTCGATGCGCCATTGGCACACGCACGAGGACGAACTCATCTACGTTCTCGCCGGCGAGCTCGTGCTCGTCACGAACGCCGGCGAGCGCACGATCCGCGCCGGCGAGTTCGCCGGCTTCCCGGCAGGCCACGCCGATGGCCACCATTTCCTGAACCGCGGCGACGCGCCCGCGGTCTACCTGGAGATCAGCAACCGCGATCCAGAGGACGGGGCGCAGTACCCGGACGTGGATCTGCAATGGAACGCGCCCGGCTCGCGCGGCAGGTATACGCACAAGGACGGGCGGCCGTACTGAGCGGAGATCTGATGCGAATCGTCGTGCTCGTCGTTCTGGTCGCGATCAGCGCAGCCGCGATCGCCCAATCGCGCGTCCCGGAGCCGACCGTGTTCGAGTCCTTCGTCGCGGACCCCGCCGTCATCGTCGAACTCGAGCAGTGGATCGACACGCTCGACAGCAGCGACGCAAAGGTGTCCGTCACTGCACTCGTCGCCTTCCGCGGCGCGGAGCCGAAGCAGCGCATGCGCGGCGTGCGCCTGACGATGGAGGACAACGGCGGCAGCGATAGCGTCCACCTGGAGGAGTCGGAATTGCCTGCGCTCAAGCGCGACCTGGCCGACGTCGAGTCCGGCCGGACCCACTTGAAATCGGGCGCCGAAGATGCGCCGTGGCGCGTCGCGGGAACTGGCCGCTGCTGGATGCCCGAGCGCCCCGTGCGCATCCTCTGCCTGAGTTATCGCATCGGCCCGGAAGGCAGCGGGCTCGTGCTTGCAGTCTACGGCGGCCGCGGCTTCGAGTTTCCCGCCCGCAAGCCCGCCGACCTGGCTGCGCTGATTGATCGTGCCGTGACGGCGCTTGTGGCGACCCCATCACCAGAGGAATGACGCATTTTCGGATGCTTAAACCCATCCGACAACGACCGAATCCACTGACGGCATTGCTGAAAATACGCTGTCCGCCCCAGGCGCCTGGTCACCCTAGCCCGCCGCTTCCTTGTAGGCCCGCAACACTGCGTTGATCCGCGTCTGGTAGCCCGGTCCCTGGGCCTTGAACCACGCCAAGACGTCGGCGTCGAGGCGCAGGGAAATAGCGGCCTTGCGCGGACTCTCCGGGAACCCCTGGCGGGCGATCTGCCGTGCAATCTCGGCAACGGCCGGATCGCGAGCCTCGGTAGGCGTCGAACGGGTGAATCTGGAGAAGAACCCCCTGGCCATGGCGACCTCTGCCTGCGGTTTCCGAATCTGCGTATTGACGATTGTATATACAAACCCCGTCTTGCGCTGGTGGGCGTTCACAGGGCCAGGACCCCACACCCAGCGGAGCCCCAACATGAACCGTACGACCAGCCGAGCCGCCGCCCTCCTGGCCCTCCTCCTGCCCCTTGCAGCTGTGGCCGGAGTGCCCGTGGACGTCCAGGTCTATGACCGTACGGCGGGGAGCTACCTGCCCATCTACTGGCATGCGGGCCAGCGCCACATCGCCGGAGAGCCCGGGCACGAGTACGAGATCCGGTTCTGCAACCAGGGCTCGGGCCGGGTCCTCGCCGTCACCTCGGTGGACGGCGTCAACGTCATCACCGGCAGCACCGCGCACCCGCGCCAGAGCGGTTACGTGCTCGAGCCCTGGAGCTACGTCGAAATTGATGGCTGGCGCAAGAGCATGGCGGAGGTCGCAACATTCTACTTCACCGCCCTGCCCGACTCCTACGCGGCGCGCACCGGGCGGCCGGAGAACGTCGGCGTCATCGGCGTCGCATTGTTCCGCGAGCGCGAACTGCGCCCGATGCCGCTGTACCAGCAGTCGGTCCCTGCCGCCGACGCCGAGCCGCAAGATCCGCAGTCCAGGCCCGACTCACGCGCCGCCAACAAGGCGGCGGCGCCCGCCTTCGAGGCGCGCGAATCGGCCGCGACGCTCGGCCGGCTCGAACTGGACGACCGCCTCGGCACCGGCCACGGGCAGCGCCGCGAATCCGGGGCCATCAACGTGGATTTCCAGCGCGCCAGCAAGCGCCCGGACCAGGTGATCACGATCTACTACGACTCGCACCGCAACCTGGTCGCGCGCGGCGTCATCCCGCAGCCGAAGCAGCGTTATGCGCGGCGCGTGCCGGACGCGTTCCCGGGCGGCTTCGTGCCGGATCCCTGAGGCCGATCGGCCGCTGACGCGGCCCCAGCAGCTCCGGCAGGCATAATCGGCTGGCGCCGGCGGGAAATACCACCCGCCGGCGCGGGCCATGACCACCGAACTGCTTTTTCGCGACGACGCCTACCTGAAAACCGCGACGGCACGGGTCATTTCCGCCGCCAACGGCGTTGTCGTGCTCGACCGGACCATTTTCTACCCGATCGGCGGCGGCCAGCCGGGTGATACCGGCTCCCTGGCGCGGGAAAATGGCGCGCGCATCGCGGTCGTGGACACCAGGAAAGGCGAAGCACCGGGCACGGTGGCCCACTACCTCGAACCAGGGGCGCCGCAGCCCGAGCCCGGCGAAAGCCTCGCGCTCGAGATCGACTGGGGCCGTCGCTACCGACTCATGCGCCTGCACACCGCGCTGCACGTGATGTCGGCAATCATCGTGGCCCCGGTCACCGGCGGCAACATCGCGCCCGACAAGGCACGCCTCGACTTCGACATCGACATGAACCTGCTCGACGCCTCCCGCATCGAGCAGGGCACGAACGAACTGCTTGCGCGCGGCATCGCGACCGAGACCGTCTGGATCACCGACGAAGAGCTCGACGCGCGCCCCGAGCTCGTCAAGACCATGAGCGTGCAGCCGCCGCGCGGCGC
>JBQTKI010000085.1:0-16102 GCA_052386275.1 Gammaproteobacteria bacterium | reverse complement strand
GGCGTCGGGGATCCGCGGCACCGCTTCGCGCAACGCCGAGCCGCGCCGTTCGTCGCAGATCCACCCGGTGATGCCGAGCGAGAGCCCGATGGCGAGACAGTCCTCGGCCTCTGCAGGCCCGTCGGTGAAGCAGTGCAGCACCGCGCGCGCGGGGAGTCCCGGGTGCTCGCGGAGCATCGCGAGAAAGTCTGCGTGCGCGTCGCGCTGGTGCAGCAAGACCGGGCGTCCATGATCCGCCGCCAGTCGCAGCTGCGCCGCGAATGCGCGCCGCTGCTCGGCGGGCGGGGAGAAGTTCCTGAAGTAGTCGAGTCCGCATTCGCCGACCGCGACCGTCATCGGGTCGGCCAGCAGTGCCGCGAGCGCGGGCAAGTCGCCGTCGTGGAAGCCGGCGGCGTGATGCGGGTGCACGCCTGCCGTCGCGCGCAGGCGCAGCGGCCACTTCCGGCACAGCGCGAGCGCGCGCTCGCTGTCGGCGAGCGTGCTGCCGGTGACGATCATCGCCGCGATGCCCGCCTGCTCCGCGCGCGCGATCACCTCCGCGCGGTCGCGATCAAAGCAGTCGTGCGCCAGGTTCGCGCCGATGTCGATCAGGGCGGCTGTGGGCATCGTGCCCTGGCGATCAGGCCGCGCGCAGCGCCGTGGTGACCGGCAGTCGCGCGGCGCGCAGCGCCGGCAGCAGACCGCCCACCATGCCGATCACGAGCGCGATCACGAGTCCCTGCTGCACCAGCGCGGGCGTGACCGTGAAGCGGAACACCACCTGCGTGAAGTTGGCGCCGAGCGTCGAGACGGCCACGTTGTTGAACAGGATCCAGGCCAGCACCGCGCCCACGACCCCGCCCGCGAGCGCGAGCAGGAGCGCCTCGACCATGACCGAGATCACGACCGGGGTGCCGCCGAAGCCGATCGCCCGGAGCGTCGCGATCTCGCGCGCACGGGTGCCGACGGCTGCGTACATCGTGTTGAGCGCCGCAAACAACGCGCCCAGCGCCATGATGAAGGTGACGACGCCCGCGAGTGCGCCGATCGTCCGGCGGAACTGTTCGGTCTGGCCGCTGTAGTACTGCTGCTCGGACTCGACATCCACCTGCAGGCGCGGGTCGGCCTGGTAGGCCGCCTCCAGCGCCGCCAAGCCGTCGGCCGCTTCCAGCTGCAGCCGCACGGAGCTGAAGCCGCGGCGGTTGAATGTGGACTGGGCGACCTCGGCGTCGGCCCACAATTCGCTCTCGTTGGCGTCGCCGGACTCGAACACGCCGACCACGGCCCAGTCGGAGCCGCGCATGCGCAGCGTCTGGCCGAGGCGCGCGCCGTCGAACTGCTGCGTCACGCCGCGGCCCACGATCAGCTCGCGCAAGCCCGCCTGGAATCGCCGCCCTGCCACGATCTTCAGCTGCGGCCGCAGCGCGAACGCGCCGGGCTCGACTCCGCGCACGGTGATGTTGGAGCCGGTGGACTCGCCGGAGCGCGCGAGCTCCGCGACCACGACCATTTCCGCGGACGCCAGCGGCTGCCCGTCCGCGCCGACGACCACCCCGGGCACCTGCTTGATGAGCGTCGCCTGCTCCCGGGACAGCCCGGAGTTGAGCTCCGCCTGCGAGCCGCCGCGCATCACCAGCGCGACGTCGGCCTGCCCGGTGGCGCGCAGCGTCGACTGGAATCCGACCGACATCGCCAGCAGCGCCGTGAACACGGCAACGACGCCCGCGAGGCCCACGAAGATCACGAGCGAGGAGCCGAGGCGCGCCGGGATGCTGCGCAAGCCGAGCGCGGTGACCGCAAGCGCCTGCTTCAGCATCGGGACTCCTGCCTCAACGGCCCGCCAGCGCGTCGATGATCGTCAAGCGCGCGGCCCGCATCCCCGGCAGCAGGCCCACGGCCAGCGTGAGCAAGAGCATCGCCGCGCCGCCTGCGAGCCAGACGCGGTGGTCCACCGCGATCGGCAGGTTGCCGCCCGTGGCCTCGGTGATCCCCATGCCGAGCGGGGTCGCGATCGCGAGGCCCGCCAGGCCGCCGAGCACGCAGATAGCGGCCGCCTCGGCCAGCACGAAGCCGAGCACGGCGCGATCGGTGAATCCGAGCGTCTTCAGGATCGCGAGTTCCGGGATGCGCTCGCGCACGCTCTGCGCGATCGTGTTGCCGACCACCAGGAGCAGCGTGAAGAACACGGCGAACAGGATCCAGCGCACCATCAGTCCGATGTCGCCGAACTGCTTGACGAAGCCGACGTTGAAGTCCTTCTCGGTCTGGGTCTTGGTCTCGTCCGGCGAGTTCTCGAACATGGCGTCGATCGCGCGCGCGACTTCGGCGGCGCGGTCGGGATCCGCCAGCTTGATCGTATAGGTGCCCGCCAGCCCGCGCGCGAACAGGTTGGCTTCGTCGAAATACGAGAAGTTGATCCAGCCGACGTTGGTGTTGCGCTGCCACTCGGCATCCTTGCCGTCGTAGATGCCGACCAGGTCGAAGGCCCAGGCCTTGCTGCCGTCCTTCTGCGGGAAGATGTTCGACGAGATCGGGATCTTCTGCCCGATCTTCCAGCCGAACTGGTCGGCCTGGACGCGGCCGGCGATCATGCCCGTGCGCGTCTCCGCGAAGGCCTTCCAGTCCGCATCGGACATCACGTACTCGGGGTATACGGCGCGCAGGCGCGCCGGATCCGCGGCCAGGACGAAGATCTGCGTGTTCTCCTGCCACACACCGCCGAACCACTGCGCCCACATCACCGATTCCACGCCCGGCACCGACTCGATCTGCGGCAGCAGGCGCATCGGCAGGGAGGTGGTGAAGGACACTCGCGCCTGCGTCACCAGCCGGGTCGCGCCCACGAAGTCGGCACCCGCCGAGAACAGCACGTTGACCGCTTGCAGCAAGCCGAATAGCAGGAAGGCCGTGACGACCGACAGGATCGTCAGCACGGTGCGCGTCTTGCGGCGCCCGAGGTTCGCGATCACGAATCCGGTGCGGGTCATGGCGCGCTCAGGCGGCCTGCTCGAGCAGCTGCCCCTTCTCGAGGTGCAGCGTGCGGCGCGCGAACTCCGCCGCCTTGGGGTCGTGCGTGACGAGGACGACGGTCTTGCCGTGCTCGCGGTTCAGCACCTGCAGCAGTCCCAGGATCTCGTCGGCAGTCCTGCGGTCGAGATCGCCGGTCGGCTCGTCGCAGATCAGCACGGTCGGGTCGGAGACGAGTGCGCGCGCGATCGCGACACGCTGCTCCTGGCCGCCCGAAAGTTCCCTCGGCTTGTGGCGCGCGCGGTCGGTGAGGCCCACGATCTCGAGCGCGACCGCCACCGACTTGCGCCGCTCGGCGGCCGAGAGCCTGGTCAGCAGCAGCGGCAGCTCGACGTTGCGTTCGGCCGTCAGCACCGGCATCAGGTTGTAGAACTGGAATACGAAGCCGACATGGCGCGCGCGCCACTTCGCGAGCGGGCCGCTCGCGAGCCGGTCGATGCGTTCCCCTCCGACCTCGATCTCGCCCGACGTCGGCCGGTCGAGCCCGCCGATCAGGTTGAGCAGGGTCGTCTTGCCGGAGCCGGACGGCCCCATCAGCGCGACGAAGTCGCCCTGCGGGACCTCGAGCGTCAGGCCGTGCAGCACCTCGACCTGCTGCTTGCCGCGCACGTAGGACTTGTGCACGTTTCGCACCCGGATCATCGCTTCGCTCATGTGTTTCGGTCCTTGACTTTCACGGCCGCGCCGTCGGAAAGCTGCGCCGCGGCCTCGACGATCACGTCTTCGCCCGGCGTGACACCTGCCGTCACCTGGCGCGCATCGCCCTGCGTCAGGCCCAGGGTCACCTCGCGCCGCTCCGCGCGGCCGGAACGCAGGACGTAGACCACGTCGCGGCCGCCTTCCTGGCGCAATGCCGCGACCGGTACCAGCGCGCCGCGCGCGACCGCCGCGCCCGCCTGCCGGCCATCGCCTGCCGCATCCTCGAGGAAGGACACCCGCACGCCCATTTCCGGCACGATGCGCGGATCACGCAGGCCGAGCGCGATGCGCACCTTGACCGTCGCCTTGGAGCGGTCGGCGGTCGGCACGATCGCGATCACTTCGGCGGGGATGCGCCAGTCCGGGTAGGCGTTCAGCACCGCTTCGACCGGCTGACGCGGCACCACGCGGTTGATATAGGCCTCGCTCACGTCCACCTGGATCTCCAGCGATTCCATGTCCACGATGGTGCCGATGCCGGTGCGGATCGAGCCGCCGCCCGCGGAGATCGGCGAGATCATCTCACCCGGCTGCGCCGCCTTGACCGTGACCACCCCGGCGAACGGCGCGCGCACGATCGTGTTGTCGAGCTGCACCTGCGCCGAGTGCTGCGCCCCAAGGGCGACGCGCACCGATTCCTTCTGGCTCGCGAGCCGCGCGGAGAGTGTCTCCACCTGTGTGCCGGCCGTGTCGAGCGCCGATGCGCTCGTGAGCTGGCGCGCCGCCAGGCCCTGCTGGCGCTGGTACTCGCGCTCGGCGTTCGCGAGCGAAGCCTCGACTTCGGCCACGCCGGCGCGCGCGGCGGCGACCTGCGCCCGGCGCAGCGCAACCTCGGCGCGCGCCTCGGCGTCGTCGATTGTTGCGAGGATCTCGCCTTCGCGCACTACCTGTCCTTCCTCGATGCGCACGTCGCGTACCTTGCCGGTGATCTTGGCGGAGACGGTCGCCTGGCGGCGCGCGGTCACATAGCCGGTCGCGTCCAGCACCGAGGCGCCGGCGCCGCCCGCCGCGATCACGATCGCACGCGCGGGTTCGACCGCGACCTCGATCGGGTCGGCGCGCAATATCCACCAGGCGCCGGCGCCGATCGCGGCCGCGAGTGCGGCGCCCAACCCGAGCCACCGGCGGGAGCGAGGGGCGGCTTCGCCGGCGCCGGCATCGCGATCGATGCGCAGCTGCTTGAGCAGTTCGGCCTTGTCCAAGTGCAGGATCCGGAATCAGGCGATCGGGAGGCGGGATTCTGCCACAGTCCCGGCCCCGCCCGCGCGGCAGGCCTGATCAGGCCGCCCGCCAACGGAATCCGGCAGCCGCAACGGCCAGGAACAGCGCCGCCATCCCGGCCAGCAGTCCGAGTTGCGGCAGCACGTCGCCCAGGCCCGCGCCGTCCAGCATCACCGCGCGCGCGGCCTTCAGCATCTGTGTCAGCGGCAGTGCCTCCGCGATCCCGCGCAGCCACGCGGGCGCGCCCTCGAGCGAGAACCACACGCCTGAGAGCAGCATCATCGGCCAGGACGCGAGGTTGATGACGCCGTTCGCGAGCTCCTCGCTCACGAAGCGCGCCGCCATCATGAAGCCGAGCGCGATCATGGCGAGCGCCCCGGTGGTCGCGATCAGGAGCAGCAGCAGCGCATTGCCGTCGTTGCGGACATCCACCAGCGCGGCGAGCACGGCGTAGACCAGCGACGTCACGCTGACTGTCAGCAGCAGGCGCGAGAGGATCTGCGCCGCGCCGAATTCGAGCGCCGTGACCGGCGTCGCCGACAGGCGGCGCAGGAAACCGCTCTTGCGGTAGCGCACGACCACGTAGCCGACGCCGAACAGGCAGCTGAACATCATGTTCATGCCGAGGATGCCCGGCAGCAACCAGTCCACGTAGCGCACCGCGGCGCCGGTCACCGGTTGCCGCACGGCATCGGGAGCGGCCTGCAGCAGGAGCTTCTCGGCCAGGTAGCCCTTGGGGGAGTCGGCGTTGACCCAGTAACGCGGGCTCGCGCGCAGGTCCACGAGCAGGTCCGCCTGGTGGCGTTCGACCTTGCGCACGGTGTCCGGCAGCTCCAGCTCTGCGACCGCGTAGAAGTCCACGTGGCGCGTCGCGAGGAAGGGGTGCAGTTCAGCGGTCAGCGCCGCGCCCGGCGGCGCGATCACGCCGACCTTGAACACGCTGCGCGCTTGCCCGCCGAAGATGACCGCGAAGGCGACCACCAGCGCGAGCGGAAACAGGAAATTGAACACCAGCGTCGAGCGGTCGCGCAGGAACTCCAGGTTGCGTGCGTGCCAGACCGCGAGCAGGCGGCGCAGGTTCACGTGCGCAGCTCCCGCCCGGTGAGCTCGAGGAACAGGTCCTCGAGGTTCCGCGGCCGGATGCGAAGATGCCTGAGCGGCACGCCGCGGTCGAGCAGGGCCTTGAGCGCGCCCTCGACGTCGCCGGTCGATATCTCGATGCGGTCGCCGGCCTGCAGCACCGGGAGCGCAAACGCCGCCGGATCTCCCGGGAAGTCCTCGCGCGGCAGCTCGAGCACGACGTCGTCGAAATGTTCCTTCAGCAGCCGCGAGGGCGGCCCTTCGGCAATGATGCGACCGCGGTCCATGATCGCGACCACGTCGCAGAGGAAATACGCTTCCTCCATGTAGTGAGTGGTCAGGAGCACCGTGCGCCGCTCGGCCTTGATGGCGCGGATCAGGTCCCAGAAATTGTGCCGCGCCTGCGGGTCCAGTCCGGTGGTCGGCTCGTCGAGGAACAGCACCTGGGGGTCGTTCACGAGCGCGATCGCGAGCAGCAGCCGCTGCAGCTGGCCGCCCGACAGCTTGCGGTTGTCGCGGCCGGCGACCTGCTCGAGCGCGCACAGGCGGATCAGCTCGTCCACGTCGCGGCCGCGCGGGTAGAGCCCGCGGAACAGCAGGAGCGTCTCGCGCACCGTCAGGAAGTCCTGCAGCGCGGTCTTCTGGAACTGGATGCCGGCTTCGGCGCGAAAGCGCGCGTCCAGCGGCCGGCCGAGGTACAGCGCCTCGCCGCGGGTCGGCGTGGTGACGCCTTCCATGATCTCGACCGTCGTGGTCTTGCCGGCGCCGTTCGGGCCGAGCAGGCCGAAGCAGGTGCCGGCCGCGATCGCGAACGACACGCCGTCCACCGCGCGCACGCCGGGGTAATCCTTCACGAGATTGCGGACTTCGAGGACCGGGCTCATCGAGATGCGCATGCTATATGATTGCTTGCGTGCAGCCGAATCCGTTCCCGCACCTGCTGGCGCCGCTGGATCTCGGCTTCACGACGCTCCCCAACCGCGTGCTGATGGGCTCGATGCACACCGGCCTCGAGGACCGGCGCGAGGACTATCCCAGGCTCGCCGCCTACTTCGCCGAGCGCGCCCGGGGCGGCGTGGGTCTCATCGTCACCGGCGGCATCGCCCCGAACGCGGCCGGCTGGACCAAGCCCTTCGCCGGCACGCTCTCGGGCCGCCGCCACCTCGGGCGCCACCGGCTGGTGACCGAGGCCGTGCACGCCGAGGGCGGCCGCATCTGCATGCAGATCCTGCACACCGGCCGCTACGCCTACCATCCGCTCGCGGTCGCGCCCTCGCGCATCCAGGCGCCGATCGCGCCGTTCCCGCCGCGCGCTCTGTCGGAGCGCGGCATCGAGCGCCAGATCGGCGCATTCGTGCGCGCCGCGTCGCTGGCGCAGGAAGCGGGCTACGACGGCGTCGAGATCATGGGTTCGGAAGGCTACTTCATCAACCAGTTCCTGGTCGCGCGCACCAACCACCGCGACGACCACTGGGGCGGCAGCTGGCGGAATCGCATGCGACTCGCGGTCGAGATCGTGTCGCGCACGCGCGCCGCGGTCGGACGCGGATTCATCCTGATCTACCGGCTGTCCATGCTCGACCTGGTCGAGGGCGGCAGCAGCTGGGAGGAAGTCGTCGAGCTCGCGCAGGCGGTGGAGCGCGCGGGCGCCACCATCATCAATACCGGCATCGGCTGGCACGAGGCGCGCATCCCGACCATCGCGACCATGGTGCCGCGCGCCGCATTCACCTGGGTGACGCGCAGGCTGCGCGGCGCCGTCACGCTGCCGCTCGTGACCAGCAACCGCATCAACGACCCGGCGGTCGCGGAGCGCGTGCTGGCCCGGGGAGACGCCGACCTGATCTCGATGGCGCGGCCGCTCCTGGCCGACGCGGAGTTCGTGCGCAAAGCCGCGACCGGCCGCGCCGATGAGATCAACACCTGCATCGCCTGCAACCAGGCCTGCCTCGACCTGGTGTTCGAGAACGAGGTCGCGACCTGCCTCGTCAACCCGCGCGCCGGGCGCGAGACCGAGCTCAATTACCTGCCGGCGCGCGCGCCGAAGCGCATTGCGGTGGTGGGCGCCGGGCCCGCCGGGCTCGCCTGCGCGACGGTCGCCGCAGGGCGCGGCCACCGGGTGACGCTGTTCGAGGCCGCGGCCGGCATCGGCGGCCAGTTCAACATGGCGAAACGGATCCCGGGCAAGGAGGAGTTCCACGAGACGCTGCGATACTTCCGCCGCCGCATCGAATTGACCGGGGTGACCCTCGCGCTGTCGCGGCGCGCGGACCTCGCCGCGCTGACGGCCGGCGGGTTCGACGAGGTGGTGCTCGCCACCGGCGTCGTACCGCGGGTGCCGGCGATCGAGGGCCTCGGCCACCCCAAAGTGCTCTCCTACGTGGACGTGCTGCTGCACGGGGCCCCGGTAGGCAGCCGCGTCGCGATCGTGGGCGCGGGCGGCATCGGCTTCGACGTCGCCGAGTTCCTGAGCCATGATCCCGCGCACCCGCCGACCAGCCAGGACATCCCGGCCTTCATGCGCGAGTGGGGCATCGACATGGCGTATGCGGCACGCGGCGGGCTCGCGGCGGACGGCGGCGTGGCGCCAAGGCCCGCGCGCACGCTCTGGCTGCTGCAAAGGAAATCCACGCCGCCGGGCCGGGACCTCGGCAAGACGACCGGCTGGGTGCACCGGCTGGCGCTCAAGCGCCGCGGCGTGCGCGTGCTCGCGGGCGTCGCCTACGAGCGCATCGACGATGCGGGCCTGTGGATCCGCCAGGGTGAGCGCCGCGAATTGCTCGAAGTGGATCATGTCGTGATCTGTGCCGGGCAGGAGCCGCAGCGCGAGCTGGTGACGGGCCTCGAACAGGCCGGCATTCACGGGCACTTGATCGGCGGTTCCAAGCTCGCGACCGAGCTCGACGCAAAGCGCGCGATCGACGAAGGCTCGCGGCTGGCAGCGGCATTGTGAAGTCGCAGGCGCAGGAATCGCCGCAGCTGGCGCTGCTCGACGGAACCGCCGGGCGCGCGGACTGGCGCGTGCGGCAGAGCCCGCGCGCGCGCCGTCTCGCGGTGCGCGTGCTGCCGGGCGGGCTGGTCGAGGTCGTGGTGCCTGCGGGCACGCGAGCGCGCACGGTGCAGCAGTTCGTGGCACGCCACCGGCGCTGGATCGAGCACAAGGTCGAGCAGTACCGCCCGCGCGATCTTGCCCCGGACGACCGCTTACCGGATTCGGTCGCATTTGCGGCGAGCGGACACGCATTCGCCGTCCGCTACCTGCCGGCGACGGGGCGGCTGCGGCTCCGGGCTGGGGCCGGCGCGATCGCGATCGGCGGCGACGTCAGCCGCGTCGCGCTCGTGCGCCATGCCCTGCAGCGTTACACGATGCGCTTCGCCCACGCGACGCTCGGGCAGCGCCTCGCGGAATTGTCGGCGGCGACCGGGCTTGGCTACCGGAGCCTGCAGATCCGCCGCCAGCGCACGCGCTGGGGCAGTTGCTCGAGGAACGGCACCATCAGTCTCAACGCCTGCCTGCTGTTCCAGCCGCCGGCAGTTGCCGACTACCTGCTGCTGCACGAGCTTGCGCACACGCGCCACATGAACCACTCGCGGCGCTTCTGGGCGCTGGTCGCGCGACACCAGCCGCGCTGGCGTGAACTCGACGCGGCGTTGATGCTCGGCTGGCGCGAGGTGCCGGCCTGGATGTTGCGCTAAGGCCTGTGTTGGCGGGCCGCGATCCCGGCAGCCTGCGCCACGCGCCGCACCTGGTGCTCGCGATCGCACTGGTCGCGGTGTCGCACGGCGCGATCTTTGCGCGGTTCGCGGATGCGGCGCCGCTCGCGATCGCCGCCTGGCGCCTCGGGCTCGCCTGCCTCGTGGCGCTGCCGGTCGCATTCGCGGCGCGCGGGCCGGGCCCCTTGCCACGCCGCGCGGTCGCGCTCGCCGCGGGCGCCGGAGCGTTCCTCGCGCTGCACTTCGGCACCTGGATCGCTTCGCTCGACTACACGACCATCGCGCGCAGCGTGCTGCTCGTGAGCACCGCGCCGGTCTGGGTCGCCGTGATCGAGGCCTGCATCGGCCGCGGGCTGCCGTCGCACCCGATGATCGCGGCGCTCGCCGCCGCCGTCGCGGGCGCCACGATCGTGGGTTCCGAGAGATTCGGCGGCGATGCGTCCACCGGCGACTTGCTGGCGCTCGCCGGCGCCGTCGCGATGGCGGGGTACCTGCTGCTGTCGCGCGCGGCGCAGGCCGTGCTGCCGTTTCGGAGCTACCTCGGCATCGCCTACGGCAGCGCGGCGGTCCTGCTCGCGCTCGCGGTGGCCGCAACCGGCACGCCCGCGTGGGGCTTCGCGCCGGGCACCTGGTGGGCGCTTGCGGGCATGGCGCTGGTGTCGCAACTGGTCGGGCACAGCGGCTACAACTGGGCTCTGCGCCACCTCGCGCCGCTCTACGTCGCGATCGTGCTGGTCGGCGAACCGGTGCTCGCCTCGTTACTGGGCTGGTGGCTGTTCGGCGAGGAGCCGGGCTGGCGCACTTTCGCGGGCGGTGTCCTGATCCTGGCCGGCATTGCGCTGGCGGCGCTGGCCGGCAGCCGCCGCCGCTGACTGCGCCGCCGCCCGGCGCCTCTGCCGGTGACGGTGCAGGCGCCAGCCGAGCAACACGGCCGCGATCGACGCGTACACCAGCGGTTCGCGGATGTCGGCTTTGACCTGCCACCAGAAGTGCACGCAGCCGAGCACGACGGCCGGGTAGACCAGGCGATGCAGTTTCTGCCAGCGCCGGCCCAGCCGGCGCATGGCGCGATCGGTGGAAGTCCAGGCGAGCGGCACGAGCAGCACGAGCGCGCTGAAACCCGCGGTCACGTAGGGCCGCTTCGCGATGTCGGCGAGCAGCTGGCGCCAGTCCAGCACCTGGTCCACGAACAGGTACCAGAGGAAGTGCAGCAGGATGTACGCGAAGCCGTAGAGGCCCAGCATGCGCCGGTACGCGACCAGGCGCGGCGCGCGCAGGATCTCGCGCAGTGGCGTCACCGCGAGCGTCAGCAACAAGAGGCGCAGGCCCCAGATGCCGAGCGTGTCCTGCACTTTTTCGACCGGGTTCGCGCCGAGGTCAGCGGGCGGCCAGCCCCCGATGCCGGCCGCGACCCAGGCGAGCGGCAGCAGGCACAGCAGGAACAGGAGCGGCTTGAACACGCGCCGCATCAGCGTGCCGGCGTCCATTGCGTTCAGAAGTAACGCGCCAGGTTCATGCCGCGGTAGAGTCCCGCGACCTGTTCGGCATAGCCATTGAACGGCAGCGTCGGCTGGCGCCCGAACAGCGCGTTCGCGCCGATGCGCCGCTCGCTCTTCTGGCTCCAGCGCGGGTGGTCCACCGCGGGATTCACGTTGGCGTAGAAGCCGTATTCGGAGGGCGCCGAGATCGCCCAGGAGGTGCGCGGCATGCGTTCGGCGAAGCGGATGCGGACGATGGACTTGATGCCCTTGAAGCCATACTTCCATGGCACGACGAGGCGCAGCGGCGCGCCGTTCTGGTTCGGCAGCGTGCGCCCGTACAGTCCGACCGCAAGGATCGCGAGCGGGTGCATGGCCTCGTCCATGCGCAGGCCCTCGACGTAAGGCCAGTCGAGCACGTCGTAGCGCTGGCCGGGCATCTGCTTCGGGTCGAGCAGCGTGGTGAACTCGACGAACTTCGCCTTCGAAGTCGGCTGGAACCGCTTGACGAGGTCGGCGAGTGGAAAGCCAATCCAGGGGATCACCATGGACCAGGCTTCGACGCAGCGCAGCCGGTAGACGCGCTCCTCGAGCGGGTGCGGTTTCAGCAGCTCATCGAGCTCGAGGCGGCCGGGCTTCTCGCACTCGCCGTCCACGACGACGGACCAGGGCCGCGGACGCAGCCTGTGCGCGTTCTCGGCGGGGTCCTCCTTGCCGGTGCCGAATTCATAGAAATTGTTGTAACCGGTGATCTCGGCCCAGCTGTTCATCTTCTCGGTGGTCGAGTAGCGCGCGTTGCGGCGGTAATCGAGGCGCGGCACCAGGGTCGCGCTCATGACCTGCTGGCCGAAGGCGGGCGCGGTGGCGACCGCACCCGCGGCGGCGAGCCCCGCCAGCAATCGGCGGCGGTCGAGGTACACGGCCTCGGGCGTGATCTCGGAGGGGCGGATCGGCGGATCGCGGCGCATGCTCATCGGACCGGCGGGGAAGGGGGATTGTTACGCCAGTCGGCGGTGGGAATCCCGCGCCAGGTTGCGCACCGCCGCGCGTGCCGCCCGCCATTCACGAGCAACGGCTCGTCGGCCGCCGCCAGGTGCGCGATGTCCGAGGCGGAGTTGGCATAGGCCGCCATCGCGGCGCCGGGATGGCGCTGGCGCAGCGCCTCGAGGCAGCGGCGCTTTTCGTCGCCGCGCCGGTTCGGCGTCGACAGCGCGCCATCCAGCCTGTCGTCCTGCCAGGCGATGCCGGTCGCGATGACCTCGTCGAATCCGAACCGTGACCCGATGTGCGACACGTAGAGGTCGGGACTCGCCGACAGCAGCACCATCCTGTCGCCGGCGGCGCGATGCCGCGCAATGGCGGCGAGCGCGGCCGGCCAGCAAGTGACATCGTCGAGGCCCGCGGCGAAGGCGGCGGACCAGGCCTCGACCTCGGCGCGATCCGCGCCGCCCATGCAGGCGCGCAGCAAATCGGACTTGAGGCGGCCGCGATCGCGCCCGCTGGCCAGGTAGCGCAGCAATGCGCCCGCCGCGCGCCAGGGACGACGCCGCCGGGGATGGCGGCGCAGCCAGCCGCGCAGGTAGTGCACGAAGGTGTCGTCGCGCGTGATGGTGCCGTCGAGGTCGAAGACCGCGAGCCGGAGGGCGGATCGTGCGGCTGGCGGCGGCACTGGGTTGCGGCCCGCGCGCCCGGCTTCAGGCCGCGAGCTGCCTCAGCACGAAGTGCAGGATGCCGCCGTGGTCCATGTATTCCCATTCCTTGGGCGTGTCCACGCGGACATTGACCTTGAAGCTCGCGGATCCGCCACCCGGCCGGGTCGCGCGCACCGTCGCCTCGCGGCTGCCGGCAGCCAGGCCGTCGATGTCGTAGGTCTCGGTTCCGTCGAGCGCGAACTTCGCGGCGTTTTCGCCGTCCTTGAAGGTGAGCGGGAACACGCCCATGCCGACCAGGTTCGCGCGATGGATGCGCTCGAAGCTCTCGGCGATCACCGCTTTCACGCCGAGCAGCTTGGTGCCCTTCGCCGCCCAGTCGCGCGAGGAGCCCGTGCCGTACTCCTGGCCGGCGATCACCACGAGCGGCACGCCCGCGGCGATGTACTTCATGGCCGCATCGTAAATGGACATTGGCCCGCCGCCGGGCTGGAATTTCGTCACGCCGCCTTCGACGCCCGGCACCATCAGGTTCTTGATGCGGGTGTTGGCGAAGGTGCCGCGCATCATGACCTCGTGGTTGCCGCGGCGCGAGCCGTAGCTGTTGAAGTCGGCAGGCGCGACGCCGTGCTGCTGCAGGTAGAGGCCGGCCGGGGAGTCCTTCCTGATCGCACCGGCGGGCGAAATGTGGTCGGTCGTGATCGAATCGCCGAACAGCGCCAGGCAACGCGCTTTCCTGACGGCCGGCAGCCCGGGCGGCTTTGGGCCGATGCCCGCGAAGTAGGGCGGGTTCTGGATGTAGGTGCTCGCCGGGTCCCAGCGATAGGTCTCGCTGGCCGGCACCTCGATGCTGCGCCAGCGTTCGTCGCCCTTGAACACGTCCGCGTAGGTCTTCGCGAACATCTGCGAATCCACCGAGCGGGAAACCGCGGCCTGGATCTCGCGGCCCGAGGGCCAGATGTCGCGCAGGTACACCGGCTTGCCGTCGTGGCCGGTGCCGATTGCGTCCCGGGTCAGGTCGAGGTCCACGGTGCCTGCGATCGCGTAGGCGACCACGAGCGGCGGCGAGGCCAGGAAGTTCATGCGCACTTCCTGGTGCACGCGTCCCTCGAAGTTGCGGTTGCCCGAAAGCACCGAGGCGACCGAGAGCTTGTGCTCGTTGATCGCTTTCGAGATGGGTGGGTTGAGCGGCCCTGAGTTGCCGATGCAGGTGGTGCAGCCGTAGCCGACGACGTGGAATCCGAGCCCCTCGAGGTCGTCGAGAAGCTGCGAGCGCGTCAGGTAGTCGGTGACGACCTTGGAGCCCGGCGCGAGGGAGGTCTTGACCCAGGGCTGGACGGAGAGGCCGCGCACGCGCGCGTTGCGTGCGAGCAGCCCCGCGCCCACCATCACGGCCGGGTTCGACGTGTTGGTGCAGGAGGTGATCGCGGCGATCACGACCGCGCCGTCCTTCAGCTCGAAGTTCGCGCCGTTCGCCACGCGCGCCGGTCCCTGCGACTTCCACTTGTCCTGGTCGCGCGCGAAGGCATCGCGATAGGCGCGTTGCATGTCCGGCAGGTGCACGCGGTCCTGCGGGCGCTTCGGGCCCGCGAGCGAGGGCTGCACGGTCGCGAGGTCGAGGTGCAGCACGTCGGTGAATTCCGGGTCCGGCGCGCCGTCCTCGCGCCACAGGCCCTGCGCCTTCGCATAGGCCCGCACCAGCGCGATCTGCGGCTCGTCGCGGCCGGTCAGGCGCAGGTACTCGAGTGTCTCGCCGTCGATCGGGAAGATGCCGCAGGTCGCGCCGTACTCGGGCGCCATGTTCGCGATGGTGGCGCGGTCGGCGAGCGGCAGCTGTGCCAGACCATCGCCGAAGAACTCGACGAATTTATCGACGACGCCGCGCTTGCGCAGTATCTCGGTCACCGTCAGCACCAGGTCGGTCGCGGTCGCGCCTTCCTGCAGGCGGCCACTCAGCTTCACGCCGACGACCTCGGGGATCAGCATGGTCGAGGGCTGGCCCAGCATCGCGGCCTCGGCCTCGATGCCGCCCACGCCCCAGCCGAGCACGCCGACGCCGTTGATCATGGTCGTGTGCGAGTCGGTGCCGACGACCGTGTCGGGGTAGGCGAGGCCCTTGCCGTCGGCGAATACGACGCGCGCCAGGTACTCGAGGTTGACCTGGTGCACGATGCCGGTGTCCGGCGGCACCACCGCGAAGTTGTCGAACGCGGACTGGCCCCAGCGCAGGAACGTGTAGCGCTCGCGGTTACGCTGGAACTCGAGCAACGCGTTGAGATTGAGCGCCTGCGCCGAACCATAGTGGTCCACCATCACCGAGTGGTCGATGACGAGCTCGGCGGGAATCAGCGGGTTGATGCGGGCCGGATCGCCGCCGAGTGCGGCCATCGCGTCGCGCATCGCCGCGAGGTCCACGACCGCCGGCACGCCGGTGAAGTCCTGCATGATGACGCGCGCGGGTGTGAAGGCGATCTCGCGCGCCGGCAGCCGCCTCAGGTCCGCGGTCGCGAGTGCCAGGATGTCGTCGCGCGTGACGGTGCGGCCGTCCTCGTGTCGCAGCAGGTTCTCGAGCAGGATCTTGAGCGAGAAGGGCAGCCGCCCGACCCGGTGCGCCGACAGCGCGTCTAGCGCGAAGTAGTCGTAACTGCGGTCGCCGACGACGAGCTGGCGACGCGCCTGGAAGCTGTCCTGCATGCATCCTCCGCCTGGACCAGCGACATTATAGCGGCGCCGCCCAGGCACTCTTCGCCGTCGTAGAACACCGCGTACTGCCCGGGCGCGGCTCCCCGCTGCAGCTCGTCGAAGCGGACCGCGATGCCGCCGGCAGCGGCCTCGATCCGGCAGGGCACGTCCCGCTGCCGGTAGCGCAGCTTCACCGTGCAGGCCAGCGGCAGGGCGGGCGCCGCCCCCGCAATCCAGTGCGGGTCCGCGGCGAAGAGTCCCGCGCAATGCAGCGCCGGGTGTGCCGCGCCCTGCACCACGATGAGCGCGTTTCGCGCGAGATCCTTGCCGGCCACGAACCACGGCGACTCGGCCCGCCCGCGCCTGCCGCCGATGCCGAGGCCGCTGCGCTGCCCGAGCGTGTAGCGCTCGAGGCCCGCATGGCGGCCGAGCACCTCGCCCTCCGGCGTCTCGATCGTGCCAGGCCGGCCCGGCAGGAAGCGCGCGACGAATTCGCCGAACGGCCGCTCGCCGATGAAGCAGATGCCCGTCGAGTCGCGCTTGTCGGCGACCGGCAGCCCCCGCTCGCGCGCG
>JBQTKI010000084.1:0-3284 GCA_052386275.1 Gammaproteobacteria bacterium | reverse complement strand
CGCGCGGCGCAGGTTCGCGGCGCGCTCATGCACCGGCATGTCCATCGCGAGCTTGAGCCCGGACATCGACGCGTGGCTGACCTCGAACGGCTGCTGGAACGCCGGCGGGATGCGCAGCAGCCAGTTGTAGTTGTACGCGTCGCTCTTGGTGCGCCGGTACTCGCGCACGGACTCCACGCCGCGCAGCACTTCACGTGCGGCCTGCGCCGGATCGCCGATCACGATCTTGTAACGCTTCTGCGCGCGCGGGCCGAGCGTCGCGCCGATGAACTGGTCGATGTGGCCGAAGTACTCGCCGGCCGCAGGCGGCCCGGTGAAGACGATCGGCAGCGGCTGGTCGGCGTTCGCCGGGTCCGCCAGGATGCCGAGCAAGTACAGGATTTCTTCTGCGGTGCCGGCACCGCCCGGGAACACCACGATCGCGTGCGCGCAGCGGACGAACGCCTCCAGGCGCTTCTCGATGTCCGGCATGATCACCAGCTGGTTGACGATCGGGTTCGGCGGCTCGGCTGCGATGATGCCGGGCTCGGTGATGCCGATGTAGCGGCCGTCCTTGATGCGCTGCTTGGAATGGCCGATCGTCGCGCCCTTCATCGGCCCCTTCATCGCGCCCGGTCCGCAACCGGTGCAGACCGAGAGGCCGCGCAGGCCGAGCTCGTAGCCGACCAGCTTGGTGTAGTCGTATTCCTCGCGCGGGATCGAATGGCCGCCCCAGCACACCACGAGGTCCGGGCGGCCCTTGTACTCGAGCGAGCGCGCGTTCCGGAGGATGCAGAAGATCGCGTTGGTGACGCTCGCGGGGTCATGCAGGTCGAAGCGCGCGGTGATTTCGTTGTGCGTATAGACGATGTCGCGCAGCACCGAGAACAGGTGCTCCTTGACGCCGCGGATCATCTCGCCGTCGACGAAGGCGCTGCCCGGCGCGTGGTGCATCTCGAGCTTGATGCCCCAGGGCTCGCGCACGATGCGCAGCTCGAATTCCTTGTAGGCCTCGAAGATCAGGCGCGCGTCGTCGATCAGCGTGCCGGAGTTCAGCACCGCGAGTGCGCAGCGCCGGAACAGCGGATAGAGGCCGCCCTGGCCGCGGTCGAGCAGCTTGTCGACTTCCTGCTGGGACAGGTTGTCGAGCACGCCCTTGGGCGACACCCGTGCGCGCACGACTGCCGCGAGGTCGAGTCCCGGGGCTCCGCTCACGGGCGGATCTCGATCGGCGTGTCTTGTCCCGTCAGCAGCCAGAAGTCGAGCATGTCCTCGTTGGACAGCGCGATGCAGCCGTCGGTCCAGTCGCTGTTGAGGTAACGGTCGCGCGCATATTTCGGCACATTCGGCAGCCCGTGCACCATGATGAGCCCGCCCGGCGACCAGCCGTTCCTGCGCGCGAGCGCGATGTCGACCGGCTCCGGGTAGGAGACCTGCACGGCGAGGAAGAAGTCGCTCCTCGCGTTGCGCCGCGTCAGGCGGTAGCTGCCCTCGGGCGTGCGAAAGTCGCCCTCGCGCTGCTTGTGCCCCTCGGGCACCAGGCCGAGCGAGACGCGGTAGCTCGCGATCACGAGGCCGTCGCGCCAGAGCTCCATGCGCCGCTCCGACTTCCTGACCACGATGCGCTCGGCCGGGCGCAGCATGCCGGGCGCGGCGGCCGACGTGATCGAATCGGCGCGCGCGCCGAACGCGGCGAGCGCCGCAAGCAGCACCGCGATCAATGACTTGCCATTCATCTGGCGCGGGATTATAGCGCCCCGGGACGGCGGCGCCCGTTCAGTCTGCGATCAGCCGAACCGCTTCACAGTTTCGCGCGTTGGCCTCGGCTTTCAGGCGGTATCGCCCTCCCCGCTCGAGTTCTGTCGCAAGCGCGAAGCGGCGCACCGAGCCCGACTCGCGCACGCTGCAATCGACGAGCAGTTCATGCGCGCCCGGCGCGAGCTCGACGCGCGACGCGGTGAGTGGCACCTCGCGACCGTCCACCTGGCGCAGGCGCAGCGTCACCGGCAAGCCGGCGGAAAGCGCGGGATCGGCGCGCACCACGGCGCGCTCCTCCGGCGGCAGTTGTGCGCCCGGGTACAGGCGCTCGGTCGCGCAGCCGGCGCAGAGCGCCGCGATCAGGAGGTGCCGGGTCGTGTATTCGAAGTTATTCATCCTAGGGGTGCGTGAATGGATGAGGACAAGTAACTTCGAATACACGACCCGGCACCACCGGAAAAAAGGCGGCCCGAAGGCCGCCTGGGAGGTCACGCGCAGCCCCTGGTGTCAGGGGCCGCCGGGCGGGGACCCGGCTGGCGCGTGATGAAAACCCGACAGGGTCATCCGCACTTCGACTCGCCGCAGGCGAGGCAGGTCATGCATCCGTCCATCATCACGACCGCCGCCGTGTGGCACTTGCCGCAGAGCTGTGCGCCCTCGGGATAGCCCGACTGCGCGAATGCGTCCTGCTGCTGGTGCCGCTGTTCCCATTCCTTGCGCTTCGACTCGACCAGGAGGCGCTGCGTGTCGTCCATGCCCGGCTTCTGCATCAGGCCGATGGTCTGCAGGTGGCGCTCGACCACGTAGCCGATCTCCGCGACGATCGATGGCATGAACTTGCCGCCCGGCTGCCAGTAGCCGCCGCGCGGGTCGAACACGGCTTTGAGCTCCTCGGTCAGGAAGGCGACGTCGCCGCCCTTCCTGAACACCGCCGAGATGATGCGCGTCAGGGCGACGATCCACTGGAAATGGTCGAGGTTCTTCGAATTGATGAAGATTTCGAACGGGCGCCGGTGCTCGTGCTCGGTGCCCTCGTTCAGCATGATGTCGTTGATCGTCAGGTACATCGCGTGATCCGAAACCGGGGTCTTGATCTTGTAGGTCGAGCCGATCAGGACTTCCGGGCGCTCGAGCTTTTCGTGCATCCACACGACCTTGCCGCCGCCGTCCTTGCGGCCCTTGGCGTCGCGTGCCGGCGCGGGCGCCACCGCAGCCTCCGGCTTCTGCACCCGGTACTTCACGATCTTCTTGTCAATGGTGTGCTTGCCCATGGTCGTCCCCGCTCGCTCAATAGCGGCCGTAGTAGCCTTCCTTCAGCGCGTCGAACAGGTTGGCGGCGGTGTGGACCTCGCCGTCGTACTCGATCTCCTCGTCGCCCTTGACCTCGATCTCGCTGCCGTCCTCGAGCGTGAACACGTAGGTCGTGTTCTTGAGGTCGTCCTCCTTGACCAGCACGCCCTGGTGCGCCTCCGGGTTGAAGCGGAAGGTGGTGCAGCCCTTGAGGCCCTTCTCGTGCGCGTAGAGGTAGATGTCCTTGAACTCCTCGT
>JBQTKI010000083.1:0-6510 GCA_052386275.1 Gammaproteobacteria bacterium | reverse complement strand
GGGGACAACATCAAGATGGTGGTGGAGCTGATCGCGCCGATTGCGATGGAGGAAGGGCTGCGCTTCGCGATCCGCGAGGGCGGCCGCACCGTCGGTGCCGGCGTGGTCTCCAAGGTGCTGAAGTAAGCAAGGAAACGGCGATGGCGACCAGTCAGAACATCCGCATCCGCCTGAAGGCGTTCGATCACAAGCTGATCGACACCTCGGCGCGCGAAATCGTCGAGACCGCGCGGCGCACGGGCGCCACCGTGCGCGGCCCGGTGCCGTTGCCGACCAAGATCGAGCGCTTCACCGTGCTCGTCTCCCCGCACGCGGACAAGGATGCGCGCGACCAGTACGAGATCCGCACCCACAAGCGCCTGATGGACATCCTGAACCCGACCGACAAGACCGTGGACGCGTTGATGCGCCTCGAGTTGCCGGCGGGCGTGGACGTGCAGATCAAGTTGAACTGATTTCCCGGACCGCTATACTGGGCGGCTTTTTTCGGGACCGGTCTTGGATTGAGTTGGGACAGCACCGGCCAATTGCAGCCGGCGCAGTGAAAAAAGGATACAAATCATGACCATAGGTCTGGTCGGCCGCAAGGCCGGCATGACTCGGGTTTTCACCGATGCGGGCGACGCCCGGTCGGTGACGGTCATCGAGGCGCTGCCGAACCGCATCGTGCAGGTCAAGGACTCGAAGGCCGACGGTTACCGGGCCATCCAGGTCACTTTCGGCACCCGCCGCGCGTCCCGGCTGACCAAGCCGGTGGCCGGCCATTACGCCAAGCCGGGCGTGCTGCCGGGCGCGAGCCTCGTCGAGTTCCGCCTCGCCGAGGGCGAGGGCGCGGAGCTCAAGGCAGGCGCCGAGATCAAGGTGGACATCTTCCAGGCCGGCCAGGACGTGGACGTCACTGGCACGTCGATCGGGAAGGGCTACGCCGGCGTCATGAAGCGGCACGGTTTCGCCGGCGGCTTCGCGAGCCACGGCGCCTCGGTGACGCACCGCCACCCGGGTTCGATCGGCCAGCGCCAGACGCCGGGCCGCGTGTTCCCGGGCAAGCGCATGGCCGGGCGCATGGGCGGCGTGCGCCGCACCGAGGAGAACCTCAAGGTCGTGCAGGTGGATGTCGAGCGCAACCTGCTCTTGGTCAGCGGTTCGGTGCCGGGCGCCCCGGGCGGCCGGGTCGTCGTCCGTCCGTCGGTGAAGGCCGCGGCGCGCGCCAGGCGCAAGTCGGCCGCCGGCGCGAAGAAGTGAGCGGGGGACCGAGCCCATGAAGTTGAAGCTGGTGAGTGGCGGGGGCAAGGGCGCTGAAATCGACGTCAGCGACGCGACCTTCGGCCGCGAATACAACGAGCCGCTGGTGCACCAGGTGCTGACCGCGTACGCGGCCGGCGGCCGTGCGGGCACCAAGGCGCAGCTGACCAAGGCCGAGGTGCGCGGCGGCGGCAAGAAGCCGTGGCGCCAGAAGGGCACCGGCCAGGCGCGCGCGGGCTCGATCAGAAGCCCCTTGTGGATCGGCGGCGGCCGCGCGTTCGCGGCGAAGCCGAGGAGCCACGCGCAGAAGGTCAACCGCAAGATGTACCGTGGCGCGATCCGCTCGATGCTGTCGGAGCTCGCGCGCCAGGACCGCCTGCTGGTGGCCGGCAGCCTCGAGCTCGAGGCGCCGAAGACCAAGATGCTGGTCGGCAAGCTCGCCGAGCTCGGGCTCGACGAGGTGCTGATCCTGGTCGAGGCCTACGACGAGAAGCTGCACCTCGCCTCGAGGAACCTCGCGGGCGTGGATGTCATGCCGGTCGCGACCCTCGACCCCTGGTCGCTTGCGCGCTACCCGAAAGTGCTCGCGACCGTCGGCGCGCTGCGCATGCTCGAGGAGCGGCTGTCATGACGGGCTATTCGAAGGACCGCCTCGCGGGCGTCGTGATCGCGCCGCACGTCTCGGAGAAGAGCGCGCGCATCGGCATGGAAGGGAACCAGTACGTGTTCCGCGTCCGCACCGACGCGACCAAGCCCGAGATCCGCGCCGCGGTCGAGCAGCTGTTCGAGGTCAAGGTCGACAAGGTGCGGGTCGTGAACCAGGCCGGCAAGGCGAAGCGCTTCGGGCGCACGCCGGGCCGCCGGCAGGACTGGAAGAAGGCCTACGTGAGGCTGGCCGCGGGCCAGCAGATCGAGCTCGGCGGCGCCGAGCGCGCGTGAACCTTAATTTGAGTCTGAAATAACACATGGCACTGAAGAAACTGAAGCCGACGTCGCCGGGAACGCGCTTCCAGCTGCGCCCCGACCGCTCGCACCTGTACCAGGGCGGGCCGGTGCGCGCGCTCGTGGCCGGCCACAAGGCGACTGCCGGGCGCAACAGCTCGGGCCGGCTGACGACGCGCCACAAGGGCGCCGGCCACAAGCACAACTACCGCTTGATCGACTTCCGCCGCGACAAGGACGGCGTCGTCGCGAAGGTCGAGCGCCTCGAGTACGACCCGAACCGTTCGGCGTCCATCGCGCTCTTGTTGTACCGGGACGGCGAGCGGCGCTACATCCTGGCGCCGAAAGGCGTGGCCGCGGGCGACGAGCTGCAGTCGGGCGCCGACTCGCCAATCCGCTCCGGCAACGCGATGCCGCTCCGGCACATCCCGGTCGGCTCGCAGGTACACAACATCGAGCTCAAGCCCGGCAAGGGCGGCCAGCTCGCGCGCGCCGCCGGCAATGCGGCCCAGTACACCGGCCGCGAGGGCGGCAACGCGATCCTGCGCCTGAAGTCGGGCGAGATGCGCAAGGTCAGCATCGACTGCCGCGCCACGATCGGCGAGATCGGCAATGACGAGCACAACCTGCGCGTGTTCGGCAAGGCGGGCGCCAGGCGCTGGCGCGGCATCCGCCCGACCGTGCGCGGCGTGGTGATGAACCCGGTGGACCACCCGCACGGCGGCGGCGAGGGCCGCTCCGGTCAGGGCAACCCGCACCCCGTGTCGCCCTGGGGCTGGCACACCAAGGGCAAGAAGACGCGCAAGAACAAGCGCACCGACGCATTCATCCTGCGCCGGCGCAAGTAAGGAGCGAGCGAGCACATGTCACGTTCACTGCGCAAGGGCCCGTTCGTGGACCTGCACCTGGCGAAGAAGGTACAGGCGGCCCGCGACAAGAACGACCGGCGCCCGATCAAGACCTGGTCGCGCCGCTCGATGGTCCTGCCCGACATGGTCGGGCTGACGATCGCCGTGCACAACGGCCGGCAGCACGTGCCCGTGCTGGTGACCGAAAACATGGTGGGTCACAAGCTCGGCGAGTTCGCGCCGACCCGCATCTTCAAGAGCCACTCGTCGGCCAAGAAGGTCGAGACCGAGGCAGCGCCGGAGTAAGCCATGCAGGTATCAGCCATATTGCGCCACGCGCGCATCTCGCCGCAGAAGTGCCGCCTGGTGGCGGACCTGGTGCGCGGGCAGCCGGTCGGCAAGGCGCTCGCGACGCTCAACTTCACGCCCAGGAAGGGCGCCAAGCTGGTGCGCAAGGTGCTCGAGTCCGCGATCGCGAACGCCGAGCACAACCACGAGGCCGACATCGACGCGCTCAAAGTCGCGCGCATCGAGGTCGACGCCGCGCCGGTCGGCAAGCGCTTCCACGCGCGCGCCAAGGGCCGGGGCAACCGCATCATCAAGCGCAACAGCCACATCCGGGTGACCGTCGCCGACCGGGCGCGGTGACGGCAGGGGAACGGAGCAGCACATGGGTCAAAAAGTCAACCCGATCGGCATCCGGCTCGGCATCACGCGCGACTGGTCGTCGCGCTGGTACGCGGACACCAAGAGCTTCCCGTCGCACATCCTGTCCGACTGGAAGGTGCGCGAGTTCCTGCGCCAGAAGCTCGCCGAGGCCTCGGTCAGCAGGATCCACATCGAGCGCGCCGCACGCAAGGCCAATATCACGATCCACACCGCGCGCCCGGGCGTCGTGATCGGCAGGAAGGGCGAGGACATCGAGAAGCTCAGGGTCGAGGTCGCCAAGCTGATGAAGATGGCGGTCCAGGACGTGCGGCTCAACATCGCGGAGATCAGGAAGCCCGAGCTCGACGCGACGCTGGTCGCCGAGAGCATCGCGCAGCAGATCGAGAAGCGCGTGATGTTCCGTCGCGCGATGAAGCGCGCGGTCACGAACACCATGAGGAGCGGCGCGCTCGGCGTGAAGGTGCGAATCGCCGGCCGACTGAATGGCGCCGAGATCTCGCGTTCCGAGTGGACCCGCGAGGGCCGTATTCCGCTGCACACCTTCCGCGCCGACATCGATTACGGCACGGCCGAGGCACGCACCACCTATGGCGTCATCGGCGTCAAGGTCTGGGTGTTCAAGGGCGAGGTGTTCGGCAAGGAAGAGCAGGAGGCCGAGGCCGCCGAGGCCGCCGCCGCCGCAGAGGCCGCCGAGAAGCCGGCCGACAGGGCGCAGGAGCAGCCGGCATGATGCAGCCCAAGCGGACCAAGTACCGCAAGCAGTTCAAAGGCAACCTGTCCGGCAGCTCGCACCGCGGCAGCTCGGTCGCCTTCGGCGACTACGGGCTCAAGGCCGTGGACCGCGCGCGCATGACCGCGCGCGAAATCGAGGCGGCGCGCCGCGCGATGACGCGCTACGTCAAGCGCGGCGGCCAGATCTGGATCCGCGTGTTCCCGGACGTGCCGATCACGCAGAAGCCGCTCGAGGTCCGCATGGGCAGCGGCAAGGGCAACGTCGAGTACTGGGTCGCGAAGGTGACCCCGGGCAAGGTGCTGTTCGAGATCGAGGGAGTGCCGGAGGAGACGGCGCGCGAGGCGTTCCGCCTGGCGGCGGCCAAGCTCTCGGTCGCGACCAGCTTCGTCAGGCGGCAGGTGCGCTGATGGGCAGTACGATCAAAGAAATCCGCAAGAAGGACGGCGCGGGTCTGCGCGAGGAGCTCGTGGCGCTGCGCAAGGAGCAGTTCAACCTGCGCATGGCGGCCGCCTCCGGCCAGCCGGCGCGGCCGGACCAGCACGGCAAGGTCCGCCGCAACATCGCGCGCGTGAAGACCGTGCTGCACGAACGCGGGAGCGGGAAATGAGCGAGGGCGCGAAGGAGCTGACCGGCACCGTGGTCAGCAACAAGATGAACAAGACGATCTCGGTCGCGGTCGAGCGGCTGGTGAAGCACCCGACCTACGGCAAGTACGTGCGGCGCACCACGAAGCTCCTGGCCCACGACGAGAACAACGAGTGCCGCGAGGGCGACACGGTGGCGATCGCCGAGTGCCGCCCGCTGTCACGGCACAAGGCCTGGAAGCTGGTGCGCGTGATCGAGCGCGCGCCGGCGGAATGAGCGCGGGGAGGGCAGGGACATGATCCAGCTCAGGACCCGGCTGCAGGCCGCCGACAACTCGGGCGCCCGCGAGCTCATGTGCATCAAGGTGATGGGCGGCACGCGCCGCCGCTACGCCAACGTGGGCGACGTGATCAAGGTCAGCGTCAAGGATGCGATTCCACGCGGCAAGGTCAAGAAGGGCGAGGTCTACGATGCGGTCGTCGTGCGCACCCGCCGCGGCGTGCGCCGCGGCGACGGCTCGCTGATCCGCTTCGACGGCAACGCGGCAGTGCTCCTGACGCCCAAGCTCGAGCCGATCGGCACCCGCATCTTCGGGCCCGTGACGCGCGAGCTCCGGAGCGTGGCGTTCATGAAGATCATCTCGCTGGCGCCGGAGGTCCTGTGAGGAGAATCCGCAAGGGCGACACCGTCGTGGTGACGGCGGGCAGGGACAAGGGCAGGACCGGCACGGTCGTATCGGTGCAGGCCGACGGCCGCGTGCTGGTCGAGAACGTCAACATGATCAAGAAGCACCAGAAGCCGAATCCGGCGCGCGGCGTGCAGAGCGGCATCGTCCAGAAGGAGGCGCCGCTCGCCGCCTCGAACGTGGCGCTCCTGAACCCGGCGACCCGGAAGGCCGACCGCGTCGGCGTGAAAACGCTGGCGGACGGCCGCAAGGTGCGCGTGTTCAAGTCGAACCGCGAGCTGGTGGACGCGTGAGTACGGAGACGCGAGCAATGACGGCGACAGCCAGGCTGCAGAAGCACTTTCGCGAGATCGTGAGGCCGAAGCTCCGCTCGGAACTCGGGCTCAAGAGCGACATGCAGGTGCCGCGCATCGAGAAGATCACCGTGAACATGGGCGTCGGCGAGGCCGTCGCCGACAAGAAGGTGATGGACGCCGCGACCGCGGACCTAGCGAAGATCACCGGGCAGAAGCCGGCGATCCGCAAGTCCAGGAAGTCGGTCGCCACGTTCAAGATCCGCGAGGGCCTCGCGGTCGGCTGCATGGTGACGCTGCGCGGCGCGCGCATGTACGAGTTCCTGGACCGCCTGATCAACGTGGCGATGCCCCGCATCCGCGACTTCCGCGGCGTCAACCCGCGATCGTTCGACGGCCAGGGCAACTACAGCTTCGGCGTGAAGGAACAGATCATCTTCCCCGAGATCGCCTACGACCAGATCGACCAGCTGCGCGGCATGGACATCACGATCACCACCACCGCGGGCGACG
>JBQTKI010000082.1:0-50733 GCA_052386275.1 Gammaproteobacteria bacterium | reverse complement strand
GATCCAGACCGGCCAGGCCCAGGGCATGCAGACCCTCGACCAGTGCCTCACCGACCTGCTGCAGAAGGGCCTGGTGTCGAAGGAAGAGGCCCGCCACAAGGCGCAGAACAAGGATGCGCTCTGATGGACCGCGAACAATCCATCCGGCTGATGCAGGACCTGCTGCGGCGCATGGTGGACCGCAAGGGCTCCGACCTCTTCATCACGGCGAACTTCCCGCCGGCGATCAAGATCGACGGCGAGGTGCGCCCGCAGACCGACAAGGCGCTCGCCCCGGAGCAGAGCGCGGTGCTGGTGCGCTCGATCATGAATGACCGCCAGACGCGCGAGTTCGACGCCACCAAGGAGGCGAACTTCGCGATCGCTCCGCCCGGCATCGGCCGCTTCCGCGTCAGCGCCTTCGTGCAGCAGGGCATGACCGGCTGCGTGATCCGCCAGATCAACTCGACCATCCCGACCATCGAGGAGCTCGAGCTGCCGCCGATCCTGAAGGACATCGTGATGTCCAAGCGCGGCATCGTGATCGTGGTGGGCGCGACCGGCTCCGGCAAGTCCACCACGCTCGCGGCGATGGTCGGCTACCGCAACGAGAAGACGCGCGGCCACATCGTCACGATCGAGGATCCGGTCGAGTACGTGCACGCGCACCGCGGCTGCGTCGTCACGCACCGCGAGGTCGGCGTGGACACCGACAGCTGGCACACGGCGCTCAAGAACACGCTGCGCCAGGCGCCCGACGTGATCATGATCGGCGAGATCCGCGACCGCGACACGATGGAATACGCGATCCAGTTCGCCGAGACCGGCCATTTGGTGCTCGCGACCCTGCACGCCAACAGCTCCAACCAGGCGCTCGACCGCATCATCAACTTCTTCCCGGAGGAGAAGCGCGAGCAGCTGCTCATGGACCTGTCGCTGAACATCCGCTCGATGGTGTCGCAGCGGCTGATCCCGCGCGAGAAGACCGAAGGGCGCATCGCGGCGATGGAGATCCTGATCGGCACGCCGCTCGTATCCGACCTGATCTTCCGCGGCGAGGTCGCCAAGATCAAGGAAGTCATGGCGCGCTCGAATCGCCTCGGCATGAAGACCTTCGACCAGGCGCTGTTCGACCTGTACGAGGCCGGCGTGATCTCCTACGAGGAAGGCCTGCGCAACGCGGACTCGAAGAACGAGCTGCGGCTGCGCATCAAACTCGAGAGCAAGCGCGAGGACCGCCTGCAGGCGGAGGCATCCAGCACGCTGAGGATCATCGATGAGTCCAACGACGGCAAAGTCTACTAAGCCGGCGACCGACCAGACGCTCTCGTTCGAGGGCGAAGACGGGCGGTTCAACATGAAGCCGCTGCTGAAGCTGATGGCCGAGAAAAAGGCGTCGGACCTCTTTTTCACGTCCAATGCTCCGGTCAAGATCAAGATCGAGGGCGTCATCTACCCGATCAACAAGCAGGTGCTGAACGCCGAGGCCGTGCGCGACATCGCCCACGGACTCATGAGCGCCGAGCAGCTCGAGCACTTCCAGGACGACCTCGAGATGGACTTCGCGATTTCGGAGCCCGGCGTCGGCCGCTTCCGCGCCGCGGTGTTCTACCAGCGCGGCTTCCCGGCGCTGGTGCTGCGCTACATCAGCGTGGACACGCCGAAGCTCGACAACCTCGGGCTGCCCGACACGCTCAGGGACCTGTCGCTGCTGAAGCGCGGCCTGGTGCTGATGGTCGGCGCCGCCGGCGCCGGCAAGTCCACCACGCTCGCGGCGATGATCAACCATCGCAACGAGCACTGCTCCGACCACATCCTGACGATCGAGGACCCGATCGAGTTCCTGCACCAGAACCGCAAGTCCATCGTCAACCAGCGCGAGGTCGGCCTCGACACCAAGAACTTCGGCAGGGCGCTGCGCGCGGCGATGCGCGCGGCCCCCGACGTGATCCTGATCGGCGAGATCCGCGACCGCGAGACCATGGAGTCCGCGATCGCGCTGGCGGGCACCGGGCACCTGTGCATCGCGACGCTGCATGCGAACAACTGCGCGGAGGCGCTCGACCGTATCATCAACCTGTTCCCGCGCGACCAGCACAACCAGATCTTCCTCGACCTGTCGCAGTACCTGCGCGCGATCGTCTCGCAGCGCCTGGTGCGCGGCCGCAACAACAAGCGGGTTGCGGCGGTCGAGGTGATGCTGAACACGCCGCACATCCAGGACCTGATCAAGAAAGGCGATGTGATCGGCGTGAAGGAAGCGATGCTGTCGTCCAACGAACGCGGCATCCAGAACTTCGACGTGGCGCTGCTGCACCTCTACAAGGACGGCAAGATCGACATCGAGGAGGCGCTCACCAACGCCGACTCGCGCACCAACCTGGAGGCGCGGATCAATTTCGGCTGAGCGGTAAGGCCGGCCACATCGTCCACCCGATGCCGATTTGCGCCGGGCCGTTGCAACGTTTGGGCGTTGCGGCGCATCTGAGGGGCGTGACCAGGCTGATGACGGAAAGGGTGCTCGGGCTCGTGGCGGCGGCCTGCCTCGCGGTCACGGCCGCACTGGTCGTGGCGCCCGGTCAGCTGTGGTACACGGTGGCGGCGTCGAACACCGGTCCGTCCACGCATACCCGCTTCATCGCCGGGCCCTGGGGCGTCGTGATCTCGACCGCGCAGCCGGCGCAACCGCCGACCGCGCAGGCCATGTTCTCCTCGAGCGAGACCTGGCAGGGCAGGCCGAAGCGGCGCGCGAGCGCGGCGACCGCCGCCAGCATGGGCTCGGGACCGCAGGCGAAGACCTCGACTTCCGCAAGCTCGCTCTGTTTCCGCGACGCAAGCCAGCCCTCGGCGAGTTCCGTGACGTAGCCGCGGTGGCAGCCGGGCAGGCCCGCGAGACTCGCGAGCCGCGTCGGCACACCCGGCGTCTCGAGCGCCGCCATCGCCGCAGTCGCCCCGGCCGGCATGCCGGCGACGGCGATGCGCGCCTCGGCGAGCGCGAACGGGAATGGCAGCTCCGATCCCATCAGCAAGAGCGGCCGCCAGCCGCCGTCGCGGCGCGCGGCGAGCGACTCCGCCAGGAACACGAGCGGCGGGATGCCGACGCCGCCGCCGATCAGGAGCGCGCGCGGGTGCGCCGCATGCGGTTCGAAGCCGCGCCCGATCGGGCCGAGGCAGGACAGCATTTCGCCCGGCAGGCGGCGCGCAAGTTCCGCGGTCCCCTGGCCAACCACCTTGTAGAGCACCTCGATGCGACCGGACCCCGGGTCCGCGCGCAGCAGCGAAAACGGACGGCGCATCGGCAGCGCGGGGCCGCAGCTGAGGTGCACGAAGCTGCCCGGCGTCGCCGCCGCCGCGGCGCGCGGCGCCCTGAGCGTCAGCACGTACTGCGCGCCGGGGAAGGCCACATGCGCCAGCACGGCGGCGTCTTCGAGGAAGATCATGCCGCGCCCGGCCTGCGCCCCTGTCGTCATGCGCCGCGCCCGCCGCGCGCCTCGGCGAGGTGCGCGAGCACGGCCATGCGCACCGCGACTCCGTTTGCGACCTGGCGTCGGATCATCGATTGCGGGCCGTCGGCCACATCGGAGGTGATCTCGACCCCGCGATTCATCGGCCCCGGGTGCATCACGATCGCCTGCGGGCGCGCCCGCGCGAGGCGCGCCGCGGTCAGCCCGTACTGCTGGTGGTAGCGCACCAGGTCCACCGGCTGCGCGCCCGCGGCGCGCTCGCGCTGGATGCGCAGCATCATGACGACGTCGGCGCCCGCGAGCGCCTCGTCGAACGACTCGAAGCGGCACGCGCCTGCGAAGTCGGAATCGTCGGGCATCATCTCGGGCGGCGCCACGATCCGGATCTCGCCCACGCTCAACGTGGAGAACGCCCGGTGCGCGGAGCGCGCCACGCGCGAGTGGCGGATGTCGCCGGCGATCGCGACCACGAGCCCCCCGAATCCGCCCTTGGCCTGGCGGATCGTCAGCGCGTCGAGCAGTCCCTGCGTCGGGTGCGACACGTGCGCCTCGCCGCCCGACACGACGCTGATGGCGGGGCCGACGTGGCGCGCGACGTACTCGTGGATGCCGGGCTCGGCGTCGCGGATCACGAACACGTCCACCTGCATCTCCTGCAGCGTGTAGATCGTGTCCACGATCGACTCGCCCTTGGCGCGCGAGGACAGCATCACGTCGAGGTTGAGCACGTCCGCGCCGAGCCGCGCGGCGGCGAGTTCGAACGACGCGCGCGTGCGCGTCGAGGGCTCGGCGAACAGGTTTGCGACGGTCCAGCCGGCGAGCGGCGTGCCGCGCGGCGCCGGTCGCCCCGGCTGCGCGAGCCAGCGCCCGGCGCCGTCGAGCAGTTCCTCGAGCAGCGCGCGCTCGAGGCCGTCGAGCGTGATCAGATGACGCAGGCGGCCGCGGGCGTCGAGCTGGGTGAAGCCGCGACTCATCGCAGGGCCGCGCCGGGTTGCGCGCGCAGCCATTGCAGCAGCAGGAGCCGCGCGGCTTCGCGGTCCACGTCGCCGCGGCGCACGCGCCGCGCCTTCGCGCCACTCCTGCGCCGCTCGCGCAGCCCGTCCTCCGCCTCGCGCGACGTCAGCCGTTCGTCCACCCGGTGAACCTCGAAGCCGTAGCGTCCCTCGAGCTCGCCGGCGAACCGCAGCGCAGCCGCGGCCAGTCCGGGATCTTCGCCGCGCCTATTATAGGGAACGCCCACCACGCAATCGTGCGGTTGCCAGGCGGCGACGAGCCGGTCGATCGCGGCCCAGTCCGGCCTGCCTGCCGACGCCGCGACGGTCGCGAGCGCCTCGGCGGTGCCGGTCTGGGTGTTGCCGACGGCGACGCCGATGCGCCGCAAGCCGTAATCGAAGGAAAACACCGTCCTCGCGGACGGCGCCGGTACCGCGGGCTCCCTAGGCACGCCCCGCCTGGCTGCTGATTCGCGAGAGCTCGACGCCCAGAAGCCGCGCGGCCGCATGCCAGCGCTGCTCGTACGGCAGCTCAAACACGAGCGCGTCGTCGCAGGGCACGGTGAGCCAGGCGTTCTGCAGCACTTCTTCCTCGAGCTGTCCGGCTTCCCAGCCGGCGTAGCCGAGCGCCATCACGGCCTGCGGCGGACCGCAGCCCTCGGCGAGCGCCGCGAGCACGTCGCGCGAGGTGGTGACCCAGAGCGATTCCGAGACCGGCATCGTCGATTCGAAAGGCTGAGGCGCCGGCCGGTGCAGCACGAAACCGCGGTCGCGCTGGACCGGGCCGCCGGCCAGCACCGGCATGTCGCGCAGGCGCGTGTCCTCGGTCGCGAGCGAGAGCTGGTCGAGCACCTCGGACATGCGCATCTCGAGCGGGCGGTTGATCACGATGCCGAGCGCGCCGCGTTCGTTGTGCTCGCAGATCAGGGTGACGCTGTGCGAGAAATTAGGGTCCGCGAGCGAGGGCATCGCGACGAGGAGCTGGTTCGTCAGGTAGGACCCGGGCACGCGTCTAGTATCGGCCGCACCGTCCCCCGGGTCAAAGCCAACTGCGCGCGCGGGCGCGCGGGTTTGCGGGCTGACTTAATCCGGCGCCGGCAACCCGATCGAGGAGCCCGCGAGCCGGCCGCCGACGAACTGCCACTCGTAAGCGAAGCGCAGCACGTCGTGCCGCTTCGCAAGCTCGGGCGGGAACGCCTCGAACGGCGTCGCGAGCTTCAAGATGTCGAGCGCGGCCTGGTCAAGCTCGGGATGCCCGCTCGAACGCTGCACCGAGGCGCGGATCAGGCCGCCGCCGGCGGCCAGCGCCACTTCGATCACGGGATTGCCCGACAGGTGCCGGCGCCGCGCCTCGTTCGGAAAGTTGAGCGTGCCGACCTGCTCGACGCGGCGCTTCCAGACGTCGAGGTAGACCGCGACCTCGGACATGCGCGTGGAGGGCGTCACGAGCAGCTCGCGCCGTTCGGCGCCCTTGAGCTCGGCCTCGGCATCGTCGTCGCTGCCGGCGAAGGGCGAGACAACGCCCGCGACCATCTCGAGCGGCAGCGACGGCAGCGCCAGCTCCTGCGCCTCGCCGTCGGCGGAGAAGCGCGCGTCCCGGTTGCGCACGGCGAGCAGTTCCGGTTCGCCGCCGCGCCGTTCGCGCGGCTCGGCCGGTTGCGTGCCGCCCTGGCTGTCGCCGGCGATGTCCACCGGTGCCGACCCGGCGGCGGGCAGGCGCGTACGCGCCGAGCGCGGGTCGCCCGCACCCTGCTGCGTGCGCTCGGAGAGATAGCTCGCGCGCTCATTGGCCGTGGATTCCGGCAGGGTGTTGCTGACCAGCAGCACTTCAAGCGTCGGCACGGCCGCAGGGTCGGCACGCGGCGGCGCGAAGGTGATCCCGAGGATCACAATCAGGTGGAACAGGCCCGCGAGGAACAGCGTGACCGTCAGACGGTCCTTGACCGTGACATTGCCGGCGCGGATTTCGTCCGTCGCGCTCACCGGCGCGCCACGCGCGCGAGCACTGTGTCCACCACGCGCGCGGCGATGTCGCCGCCGCCCTGGGCCTCGAGTTCGCGGATGCCGGTCGGGCTCGTGACGTTGATCTCGGTGACGAAGCCGCCGATCACGTCGAGCCCGACGAACAGCATGCCGCGCTCGCGCATGACCGGGCCGATGCGCGAGCACAGCCAGCGGTCGCGGTCGTTGAGCCCCCGCGCCACGCCTTTTGCGCCGGCCGCGAGATTGCCGCGGTGGTCGGCCGGGCCCGGGATGCGCGCGAGCGCCTGCGGCACGGGCTCGCCGTCCACCAGGAGGATGCGCGTGTCGCCGGTGTCGGCGATCTCCGGCAGGTAGCGCTGCACCATCGCATAGCGGGTGCCGTACGCGGTCAGGGTCTCGAACACGACGCGGGCGTTCTTGTCGCCGGATGCGACCGCAAAGATCGAGCGTCCGCCCATGCTCTCGAGCGGCTTGCAGACGATGCGCCCGTGGTCCTCGAGAAAGGCCTGCATTGCGCCCATGTCGCGCGTGATGACGGTCGGCGCGCAGCAGTCCGGGAACCAGGCCGTGTACACCTTCTCGTTCATGTCGCGCAGACCCTGCGGCCGGTTCACGATCAGAACGCCCTCGGCTTCGGCGCGCTCGAGCAGGTAGGTCGTATAGATGTATTCGATGTCGAACGGCGGGTCCTTGCGCATCAGCACCGCGTCGATGTCCGCGAGCGGGCGCACGGATGGTGAGCCGGTGCGGTGCCAGTCCTTGCCCTTGCCGTCGCCCGCGACGTCGATCGGCGTGAGGCGTGCGATGGCGCGGCCGTCGCGCACCGAGAGATCGCCCTGCGTGAGAAAGAAAGTGTCGCAGCCGCGGCGCGCGGCGGCCGCGAGCATTGCGACCGTCGAGTCCTTCGCCGGCTTGATGGCTTCGAGCGGGTCCATGAGCACGGCGAGGCTCGGGCGGGCGGGCATCAGGCGGTCTCCGGCCGTTTCGCGGGAATGTGACGTGGATACTGCACGTCCGGGGGGCTTGTCATAGTACACCTAGCGTCGGTTCCGACCGCCCCGCCGGCTGGCGTTCCGGCATGGCAGGGGGTGGACCGATATGTTAAAAGGAGGCCGCTCCGGCGTGGAATCCGAGGGCGCCTCCTGTCGAGCTTTTCAGCGCCCGGCAGGAGCAGCGCCGGGGCCGGAGGTACCCGATGGAGAATGCAGCGGCTGTCAGCGACGGGCACCGCCTGAACGGGCTTAAGGTGCTCGTGATCGACGACAGCAAGACCATTCGCCGGACCGCGGAGACGCTGCTGGCCAAGGAAGGTTGCGAGGTATTCACGGCGGTGGACGGTTTCGACGCACTGTCGAAGATTGCCGACCACCAGCCCGACATCGTGTTCGTCGACATCATGATGCCGCGCCTCGACGGCTACCAGACCTGCTCGCTGATCAAGCACAACAAGGTGTTCCGTTCGATCCCGGTGATCATGCTGTCCTCCAAGGACGGCCTGTTCGACCGTGCGCGCGGGCGCATCGTCGGTTCCGAGCACTACCTGACCAAGCCGTTCACGCGCGACGAACTGCTGTCCGCGATCGAGCGGCACGTCAACCGGGCGTGACCGGGCGGATGGGAGGCAGGGCCATGGCGCTGATCCTGATCGTGGACGACTCGCCGACCGAGGTGTTCCAGATGCGCCGCCTGCTCGAGAACCACGGCTTCGCGACCGAGGCCGCCTCCGACGGTGCCGAGGGCATTCGCAAGGCGCGCGAGATCCGCCCGGACCTGATCCTGATGGACATTGTGATGCCGGGCGTGGACGGATTTCGCGCGACGCGCACACTCGCCAACGACCCGGCGACGCGCGCGATCCCGGTGATCATGGTGTCGAGCAAGAGCCAGGAGACCGACCGCATCTGGGGCATGCGCCAGGGTGCGGTGGACTACCTGGTCAAGCCGGTGTCGCCGGCGCAGCTCGTGGAGAAGGCGCAGGCTGCGCTGCTCGCGGGCTGACGGCATGCAGCCTGAGCCGACCCTGAGGGCCCTGCGCGACCGGCCGTTCGAGCTGTTGCTGGCACTGGAGCAGCGGGCAAAGGCCGCCGCGGCCGGGGCGCGCGACGGCGCGGCGGCGCAGGAATGGATCGGCGTCGCCTTCCGCATGGGCGGGGAGACCTTCCTGGTGGAGCGCGACGAGGCGCGCGAGGTCATGGGAGTACCCGGACCGATCACGCGCGTGCCGGGCGCGCGCGGGTGGATCATGGGTCTCGCCAACGTGCGCGGCCAGCTGCTGCCGGTGATCGACCTGAAACAGTATTTCGGCAGCGGCGAAACCGTACCGGGCCGCAACACGCGCGTGATCGTGGTCAACCACCGCGAGATCCCGGCGGGGCTGGTGGTGGACGAGGTGCTCGGGTTCCGGCGCTTCGCGGATCGCGAGTTCAATGCGGAGGCGCCGCCGACGCTGATCCGCTGCGAGCATTACCTCGCGGGGTCGTTCCGGCGCGGGAGCGAGGCGTGGCCGGTGCTGTCGTTGCGGTCGCTGGTGGAGAGCCCGGCATTCCTGCAGGGGTCGGCGTGAAGCAAGGCGCGGTGAAGGGGCAATAAATGGTCAACCTGCCTGAAAGGCATGCCGCGGCGAACTGGATGCCCGCGATGCTGGTCACCGGGCTCGCTGCGGCGCTGGCAGCGGCGGTCCTGCTGCTGCTCGCCGGGCGTGCGCAGCAGCACGAGAGCGGCTACCGCACGCACCTGTCGCGGCTGACCGTGCTGGCGGGCTCCATGCCGGCGCAGGCGGCGGCGGCGGGTCGCGGCGACGCGCAGGGCTTCGAGCAACTCGCCGCCTCGCGTGCCGGGCTCGAGGGCGTGCTGGCCGAGGTGGAATCCGGGCGCGGCGCGTTCGAGGCGCTTTCGTCGCCCTCGGCGCTGCGCCTCGGCGGCGAGCCGGGATGGAATTCGGTGCTCGAGTCATCCGCCCAGGTGCTGGCCGCGCGCGATCCCGCGCGCGAGCTCCCGGCCTGGGCCGGGGAATCGCGCGATGCGCTCGGCCGTGTGCTGGCCGCCACCGGCAACGCCGTCGCCGCACCAGGCGGCTCGGTCGCGATGCGCGTGCTGCCGCGCTTCGAGACCGTCGCGCAGCGCACGGCCGACGACCTCGGCCAGCTTGCCAGCGCGGCGGCGGACCCGAGCGCGCTGATCCAGCGCATCTCCGAGAACACCGCACTGCTGTCGCAGTTCCTGGCCGGCCTCGCCGGGCAGGACGCCGCCGCGGGCGTGCCCGCGGTCGGCGGCCAAGCCGCCAGGCAACTCGCCGACGCGCGCGAGGCGTTCGCGTCCTACGAGCGCCAGCTGCAGGGCACGCTCGAGCGCGCCGGCGTGCTGGCGACCGCGGAGCGCGCGGCAGGAGAACTGTCGGAGACGGCGGCGCGGCTGTCGCAGTCGCTCGCGGGCCAGGCCGCTCTGCCTGCCGCCGCCGGGCGCTTCGCGGGCAACGGGCCCACGCTGGTCGCGATCCTGATCGCCGTCCTCGCCTTGGCCGGGGCGCTGGTCGCCTGGGTGTCGGCCTCGGGGCTCAGGCGTCTTGCCGCGATCGAGACCGAGCGCAACCACCGCAACCAGGACGCGATCCTGCGCCTGCTCGACGAGATGTCCTCCCTCGCGGACGGCGACCTGACCGTGCAGGCGACCGTGACCGACGACATCACCGGCGCGATCGCCGACTCCATCAATTACGCGATCGAGGCACTGCGCGAGCTGGTCGCCACGATCAACGAGACAGCGGTGCACCTCGATTCCGCGGCGCGCCAGACCCAGGCCGCTGCCGGGCACCTCGCCAAGGCCTCGGTCGCGCAATCGCGCCAGGTGGCGGCCGCCACCGACGCGGTCGGCGCCATGGCGGCCTCGATCGAGGAGGTTTCCGGCAACGCCGAGCGCTCCGCCGACGTCGCGCGGCATGCGGTGAACGTCGCGCACAAGGGCGGCGACGCGGTGCGCCGCACCATCGACGGCATGAACACGATCCGCGAGAACATCCAGGACACCAGCAAGCGCATCAAGCGCCTCGGCGAGAGCTCGCAGGAGATCGGCAACATCGTCGAGCTCATCAACGACATCGCGGAGCAGACCAACATCCTGGCGCTGAATGCCTCGATCCAGGCCTCGATGGCGGGCGAATCCGGCCGCGGCTTCGCGGTGGTCGCCGACGAGGTGCAGCGCCTCGCCGAGCGCGCGGGCCACGCCACGCGCCAGATCGAGGTGCTGGTGCGCACCATTCAGACCGACACCAACGAGGCCGTGGTCTCGATGGAGCGCACGACGACCGACGTCGTCGGCGGGGCGCTCCTGGCCGAGAACGCGGGCGCCGCGCTCGGCGAGATCGAGGACGTGTCCAACCAGATCGCGCAGCTGGTGCAGAACATCTCGGCGAGCGCGCGCCAGCAGGCCGCGACCTCGGCGCACATCTCGCGCACCATGCAGGTGCTGCGCGAGATCAGCCAGCAGACCGCGGACAACACCAGCGCCACCTCCACCGCCATCGTGCGCCTCGCCGAGATGTCGGCGCAGTTGCGCAAGTCGGTGGCCGGCTTCCGGCTGCCGCCGCAGCTGCCGCCCGTCGGCAGGAAGGCGAAGCCGGCGGCGGACGGGAGGGACGCGGAGGACGCCCGGTCGCGGCGCGCGGCGGGCTGAGTCGCCGTGGCGGACTTCCCCTCGGTCAACGAACAGGCGCTGCACCTCGTCGCGCGCGAGCTGGCCGCGACGCTCAACGAGGTGCGCATCGCGCTCGAGGCGGCGGCGGAAACGCCCGCCGACAAGGCACCGGTCGCGAGGACCGTCGAGCTGATGCATGGGGCGCGCGGCGTGCTGCGCGTGGTCGAGGTGTATGGCGCCGCGCTGCTCTCCGAAGAGATGGAACTGACCGCGCGCTGGCTCGCCGGCAGCCAGACCGACGCGCGCCAGTTCGCCGACGGGCTCGACGCGCTGATGCGCTCGAGCGTGCAGCTGCCGACCTACCTCGAGCGCGTGCTGGGCGGCGGGCGCGACCTTGCGCTCGTGCTGCTGCCGCTGCTGAATGACCTGCGCGCGGTGCGCGGCGCGCCGCTCCTGTCCGAGGGCACGCTGCTGTCGCTCAACCTGAGCTCGGAGCGCACGCCGCCGGCACCGGAGCAGGCCGCGGCGCAGAAAGTCACGGCCGCGCAATGGGCACGACGCCTGCGGTCGAAGTTCCAGGCCGGCCTGCTCGCGCTGATCCGCGGCGAGTCGCCGGACCAGGGACTGGCCGCGCTCGCCGAGGTCGCGAACCGGATGGAGGCGGTCGCGACCACGGTCGCGGTCTACCAGCTCTGGTGGGTCGCGGGCGCGCTGCTCGACGCTCTGGTCGCGGGCGGCTTGCAGCCGAGCATCACGGTCAAGCGCCTGCTCGGGCACGCCGACCGCGAGCTGCGCCGCCTCTACGCGCAGGGCGAGGATGCCTACGCGGCGAGCCCGCCGATCGACCTGCTGAACAACCTGCTGTTCTACGTGGCGCGCGCCGAGACGCGCGGCGGGCGCATCGACGCCGTGCGCGCCTCGTTCCGCCTGGACGAGCTGTTGCCGATCGACGAGTCGGTCGAGCAGGAGCGCGAATCGCTGTCGGCGCCGTCGGTGCGCCTGATGCGCACCGTCGCCGCGGCGATCAAGGAGGACCTCGGCCGCGTCAAGGACGCGCTCGATCTCTATACACGCAAGGGCGGCCCGCCCGAGGAACTGGCGCCGCAGGTGGACCTGCTGAAGAAGATCGGTGACACGCTTGCGGTGCTGGGCCTGGGCTCGGTGCGCGAGCAGGTGCAGGGCGAGCTCGGGCGGCTGACCGACATCATCACGCGCCGCAAGCCCGCCGATCAGGGCGTGCTGATCGAGATCGCGGCGACCCTGATCGGCGTCGAGGACGGCCTCGGCGACGCGCTGGTGCGGCTCATCATGCCGCCGGGCGCGCCGGCGCCCGGCGCCGAGACCGATCCGGACTTCCGCCAGGTCACCGAGTCGGTGCTGCGCGAGTGCATCGTGAACCTCGCGCGCATCAAGGAGCTGCTCGGCCAGTCGCTCGATCCCACCGCCGACCGCGGCGGGCTCGACGCTGCGCCCGCGCTCGCGCGCGGCATCACGGCGGGGCTCTTGCTGCTCGGCCGCAGCCGGGCGATGGAAGTCATGCGCCGGATCGGCGACCACGTCACGGCGCTCCTGGGCCCCGGGAGCCTGTCGCGCAACGACGAGTACGTGGACCGGCTCGCGGATGCGATCGTCGGCATCGAGTACTACATGGAGACCCTGCAGGCCGGGCGCGGCGACCCCTGGTACATGCTGGACAACGCCGAGCGCTGCCTCGGCGTGCTCGACCAGACGCGTATCGCGGCGGGCGTGCCGGCTGCAGCGCCGAAAGCCGCCGCGACCAGGCCCGCGCCCGCGAAGCCCGCGGTGCCGCCTCCCGCGCCGGTCGCCGGGGCGCGCGTGCCGGCCGTCGATCCGGAGCTGCTCGCGCTCTTCGTCGAGGAGGCGCGCGAGGAAATCGCGGTCATCAGCCGGCTATTCCCGTTGTGGGAAGAGAACGCCGCCGACCGCGAGTCACTCACGCGCGTGCGCCGCGCGTTCCACACGCTGAAAGGCAGCGGCCGCGTGGTGGGCGCGCGCCGCATCGGCGATTTCTCCTGGGCGGTCGAGAACCTGCTGAACCGCATTCTGGACGGCACGCTCGAGCGCGACGCCGGCATGCTGGCGACGATCCGCGAGGCGATCGCGCTCCTGCCGTCCCTGGTCTCGGAGCTCGAGGGCAAGGCCGTGCCTGGCGCGGAGGCCGAGGCAGTCGCGGCGCGCGCCGAGGCGCATGCCACCGGCCAGCCGGTGCCCGCCGTCATGCCGGCGCCAGCGGCGGCCAGAGCGGCGGAAGCAGCGTCGATCGCGGCGCAGCTCGACGAGACGCAGCTGACGAAGCGGCTCGAGGCGCTGCCGGAGACTTCGGCCGCCGAGGTGCCGGCCGCGCCGGCGGAGCCCGAGTGGATCGGCCGCCCGGCCGCCTATGCCGAGGGACCCGATTCGTCGCTTCAGGAGATTTACCAGAAGGAAGTGCAGAGCCACCTCGAGACCATCAGGAGCTACCTGCGCCACGCCTGGCTCGCGTTCGGCGCGCATACGGTCACCGAGGACCTCTACCGCGCCTGCCATACGCTGCGCGGCGCCTCGCGCACCGCCGGCATCCGCCACAGCATCCGGCTCGCGGAGCCGCTGCATCGCTGGCTGCGGCGCATGTTCGACCACGACGCCGCCTTCGACGAGGCGGGACTCGCGGTGCTCGCCGACTGCGTCGTGGGCTTCGAGGACATCCTGTCCGCGGTGCACGAGGACACCGGCCATTTCACCAATCTCGCGAAGCTCGTGCGCCGCATCGACGAGCAGGACGCCGCTCTCGAGCGGCGGCTGGCCGAGGAGCCGCCGCAGCTCGCCGAATCGCAGCGGGTGGCGCCGGAACCGCCGCCGCCCGCGCCGCCGCCGCCGCCCGCGCCCGAGGCGCCGCCGCGGCTGTCGATCGAAACTCTGGTGCCGGGTCGGGTCGCGGCCTCGGTCGCGCCACAGCGCGATCTGCACGGCGTGCTGCCGAAGGCGCCGGGCGCCGCGGGCACGGTCGGCGCGCCACCCTATCTGCAGGCCGCGGAACCGGCGGCGGAGCCGGTAGCGGCCGCCGCCGACTATGACCCGGAAGTCGCCGCGATCTTCAGCGAGGAGGCGACCGAGCTGCTCGAAGCCGCGGACGCGGCGCTCGGCGCGCTGAAAGCCGAGCGCGGCAGCCGCGAGCGCATGACCGAGCTCAAGCGCGTGCTGCATACGCTGAAGGGCGGCGCGCGCATGGCGGGCATCGCGCCGATGGGCGACCTGAGCCACGAACTCGAGTCACTCGTGATCCACGTCAGCGACGACAGCGTACCGCTCGACGACCGCAGCCTCGAGGTGCTGCAGTCGAGCCTCGACGAACTCAACCGCATGCGCGACTACGTGGGCGCGGGCCGCCCGGTCAAGTCGGCGCGCGACCTGATCACGCGCATCCGCGTGGTCGGGCGCGGCGCAGCACCGCCACCCGCTGCACCGGTTACACCCGCTGCGCCTGCGCCGGGACGCGCACCGGCACCCGCCGCCGCGGCTCCGCCACCGGCGCAGGCTCCCGCGCCCGCGGCGCCGGCCGAAGAAGTTGAGGCGCCGGAACTGGAAGCACCCGCCGCCGCGGCTGCCGGCCCGCCCGTGCGGGAGGCGGACCGCACCGAGGTCGCGCGCGTGGACGCCGACCTCCTCGACAGCATGCTGAACGCAGCTGGCGAGGTGAGCATCTACCGCTCGCGCCTCGAGCAGCAGGTGTCCTCGGTCGAGTTCAACCTGGCTGAGCTCGGCCGCGTGGTGCAGCGCCTGAAGGACCAGTTGCGCAAGCTCGAGATCGAGACCGAGGCTCAGATCCTGCACCGGCACGTGGACTCGGGCGCGCGCCGTGATGACTTCGACCCGCTCGAACTCGACCGCTACTCGTCGATCCAGCAGTATTCGCGTGCACTCGCCGAGACTTCCTCGGACGTCGCGAGCGTGCAGGCCCTGCTGGTCTCGCAGACGCGCGAGGCCCAGAACCTGCTGACCCAGCAGGGGCGCGTCGTCTCCGAGCTGCAGAGCGGGCTGATGCGCACGCGCATGGTCCCATTCCAGCGCCACGTCCAGCGCCTCACGCGCATCGCGCGCCAGGCGGCGGTCGAGACCGGCAAGAAGGCGGAAGTGCACATTACGGGCGCCGCGGGCGAGCTCGATCGCCAGGTGCTCGACCGCATGCTGGCGCCGTTCGAGCACATGATCCGTAACGCCATCGTCCACGGCATCGAGCCGCCCGCCGAGCGCGCGAAGGCCGGCAAACCCGCAACCGGCTCGATCGAGGTGACGCTGCGCCGCGAAGGCTCCGAGGTCGTCATCACGGTCGCCGACGACGGCGCCGGCGTGAACCTCAAGCTGGTGCGCGACCGCGCGGTCTCGATGGGCCTGATCACGCCGAAGCAGGAGCTCTCCGACGAGCAGGCGCTGCAGCTCATCCTCGAGCCCGGTTTCTCGACTGCGGGCAAGGTCACGCAATCGGCCGGCCGCGGCGTCGGCATGGACGTGGTCGCGACCGAGATCAAGAAGCTCGGCGGCTCGCTCTATACCGAAACCTGGGCCGGCAAGGGCACGCGCTTCACCGTGCGCCTGCCGTTCACGCTCGCGATCAGCCAGGCGTTGGTCGTGCGGGTGGGGGAGGAGCTCTACGCGCTGCCGCTGCCGACCGTAGAGGGCGTGGTGCGCGTGCCGCGCTCGGAGATCGGGAAGCACCTCGCCGAGGAATCCGCGAGCTTCGACTACGGCGGCCAGAAGTACCGCTTCCAGCACCTCGCGGCATTCGTCGGCGGCACCCCCTCGCCGATGCCGGACCTGGACTCGGCGATCCCGGTGATCCTGGTGCGCGCCGGCGAGCACTCGACCGCGATCGTGACCGATGAGCTGATCGGCAGCCGTGAAATCGTGGTCAAGACCGTGGGTCCGCAGATCTCGGGCATCCGCGGCATCTCGGGTGCGACCATCCTGGGCGACGGGCGTATCTGCGTGATCCTCGATGTCGGTGCGCTGGTGCGTTCGGACTGGCGCCAGCGGCCGCCGCCGGACGCGCGCGTCGCGAGCCAGCAGGACCGGCGCGTATTCGCGCTGGTCGTCGACGACTCGATCACGGTGCGCCGCGTCACGCAGCGCCTGCTGGAGCGCAACGGCATGCGGGTCGCCACCGCCAAGGACGGGCTCGAGGCCGTCTCGGTGCTGCAGGACGAGGTGCCGGACGTGATCCTGCTCGACATCGAAATGCCGCGCATGGACGGTTACGAAGTCGCCTCGCACGTGCGCAATGACCCGCGCCTGAAGGACGTGCCGATCGTGATGATCACCTCGCGCGTCGGCGAGAAGCACCGCGCGCGCGCGATCGAGCTCGGCGTCAACGAATACCTCGGCAAGCCCTACCAGGAAGGCCAGCTGCTGCAGGCGATCGAGCCGCTGGTGCGGAAGAAGGCTTGGTGAGCCCGGAACACGAACTCCATGGGCTGCTGGTGCCGCTGCTCGACGAGCGCCTGCTGGTGCCGCGCGCCTGCGTCGCGGAGGTCACCGGTTTCCAGCCGCTCACGGAAATGCCGGGCGCCCCGCCCTGGTACCTCGGCATCGCGGCCTGGAATGGCCGCGGCGTGCCGGTGGTCTCGTTCGAGGGCGCCTGCGGCAAGCGCATCCCGGTGATCGGCGGGCGCACCCGCATCGTGATCTTCACCTGCCTCGGGCAGAAGCTGCCGGCCGGCCACTTCGGCATCGCGACCCAGGGCTTCCCGCAACTGGTGCGCGTCAACCCGCACGTGATCGCGCCGGACAACTCGCGCCTGTTCCCGGAGCGCTCGCCAGTACTCTGCCAGGTGCGTATGGTGAACGAGTTGCCGCTGATTCCCGACCTCGAGCGGCTCGAGGAAATGATCGCGGACGAGACCACCGTCACCGCGTAGTCAAAGGGGACGCACCCCTATTTCGACGGCGCCGGAATAGGGGTGCGTCCCCGTTGACTACGCGAGGACAAGCTCCGGCGCGAGGCGCAGCAGCGCCTCCGCGGACAGGCGCGTACGCACGTCGGACGCCTGCCCGATCACGCCGAGCTCGATCATGGCCGACAGCGGCAGCGGCCGCGCCAGGCGCCCGAGCCAGTGCAGGTCGAACACCGAAACCGAACCCGCTTCCACCAGCTCGCGCAGCCGTGCCAGCGAATCGCAGGGCTGGCCCGCGCATTGCGCGAGCAGTTCCCCTATCGTGGCGGCATGACCGGTGCGCACGACGCGCGCCGCCGCCGTGATCGAGGCCAAGCGGATGCGGTCCGGCGTGCGCACGTGGACCAGCAGCAGGAGGTCGCCCGGCTGCGGCTCGCGTGAAGCGCGGCCGGCGAGGAGCTGCTTGCGGACCGGGCTGCCCTGCGTCTGCGGCGCAGGCAGCGACGGGAACAGCTCCGACTGCGTGGCTCCCGCGAGTTCGGGCACCAGGCGATCGTGGCTCGCGGCGTCCAGCGGCCAGAGCCAGGCTTCGCGCCCGGCGCCGGGTCGCGCCGCGGCCTCGTCGAGGCCGTGGTGGAAGATCACACGGCCATGGCGGTCGCGGCCGCGGCGCTCGAAGCCGAGCAGGTCCAGCAGCAGCAGCACGTGGTCGAGGTGCGGCGGCACCAGCGAGCGCAAGCCGACCCGCTGCCGGCGCGCGAACGTGAGCGCTGCCGCGATCACGGGCTCGATCGCGCGGCTGCCGCGCGCGGCATCCGCGCAGGCGATGGCGGCGAGCGTGAGCTCGGGCGCTTCGGTCGTGATCACGCCGAGTGCGACCGGCTTGCGGTTGTCGTTCGCGACCAGCACGCGGGTGCCCGCGGCCTCGAGCCGCGAGGCGAGGTAGGGGTCGAAAGGCTCGCAGTCCTCGGCGAGCATGGACTCCAGCGTCGGATTCGAGAGCGCGGCACGCGGCTCGACTTCCGTCACTGCGAGCTCGCGCGCTTCGCCGGCGAGCGCCTCGAGCCAGGCGAGCGCATCGCTGGGCGTCAGCACGCGCTGCCCGAGGCCGGCGCGGCTCGCGACGCGATGCAGCCGCCCGTCGTCGGCGATCAGCAGTTCCACGATGCGCGCATGCAGCGCACCGAGCAAGCGCAGGTCCGCACGGTCGATGTCGTTCCGCGCCGGCATGAAGCGGGTCTCGAGGTCGCGCTTGGAGGGCAGCGGCAGTTCCTCGATCTTGAGCAACGGCTCGAAGCGCCCCAACGGCACCTGCCGGCGCACGACGTCCGGGTCGGTCGCGGCCTCGTCCCAGCTCTTTTTCTCGACGCAGAGCGCGAGTCCGAGCGCGGCGGCATCGCGCGCGATCTCGGAGAGCGTGGAGCGGTGGTGTTCGGTGCCGGGCGCAAAGCAGAGGTAGGGATCGAGCAGCAGCCGCAATCCCTCTTCCGTGGGCACGGCGCGACGCAGTTGCGTGTTCTGCTTCATCCCAGATCACCCGCTGCCGCCTGCAGGACTGCGAGCGCCGCGATCGCGGCGGTTTCGCTGCGGAGCAGCCGCGGCCCCAGCCGGCAGGAAAGATAACCGGTTTGCCGGGCGGCGTCCTGCTCCATTTCGGTGAGTCCGCCCTCGGGTCCGACCAGCAGTTCGACGGCGGCGGCGCCCCTGGCCGCGGCTGCGAGCGACGATCCGGCTTCCGGGTCGAGTTGCAGCCGCCGCCCGCCGGCGGCCGCGGGCCGCCCGAGCCAGTCGGTGAACGGCAGCGGTTCGCCGATCGCGGGCAGTCGCGCGCGCCCGCACTGCTCGCAGGCGGCGATCGCGACGCCGCGCCAGTGCGCGAGCTTCGCCTGGCCTGCCTGCGCATCGAGCCGCACCACGCTGCGCTCGGTCGCGACTGGCTGGATCGCGGCGACCCCGAGTTCGGTCGCCTTCTGCACCACCAGGTCCATGCGCTCGCCGCGAGCGATGCCCTGCACCAGCGTCACGGCGAGCGGCGACTCGGCGCGGGCAGGCGCTGCCGCGCGCACCCCGACCGCGGCGATGCCCCGCCGTATCTCGTTGATTGTGCTGGGGTAATCCATGCCGCTGCCGTTGAACAGCGTGACCGCCGCGCCCGCCTGCAGGCGCAGCACGCGGGTCAGGTGCTGGTACGCCGCGCCGGAGAGCTCGATGCGTGCGCCAGGCGCGAGTGCGGCCTCGACGAAGATGCGGGTCACCCGCATGCCGCGTCTACCGTGCCAGCGCTACGCTTTCTGATTGCCCGCCGCTCGTGACCCTTCATCTGCGTGCAGGGATGCCAATCCACCGCGCGGATGCAGTGTATGCGATTGGAAGCGGCCTTGGCTGCGGGCTAAGCTGTCGCAGTGTGGCGCCACGCGATCACGGCCGGGCTGCTCGCTGCCGCGCGTCAGGTGGAATCGCCGAACTGCGACCCGCGCCCGCGCGGTTTCCGCCCCGAGCTCATCGTGATCCACGGCATCAGCCTGCCACCCGGCGAGTACGGCGGGCCCTGGATCGACCGGCTGTTCACCAACGTCTTGCCGCCGGACGCCCATCCCTACTTCGCGACGATCGGGCACCTGCGCGTGTCTTCGCACGTGCTGGTCGACCGCGTGGGCGCACTGACGCAGTACGTGCCCTTTGGCGAGCGCGCCTGGCACGCCGGGCAGTCGTACTGGCGCGGCCGCGATACCTGCAACGACTTCTCGATCGGCATCGAGCTCGAGGGCATGGATGAGGAGCCCTACGACGAGCGCCAGTACGCGGCGCTGGTGCCGCTGATCGCGACGCTCCAAAACACGTATCCGGGGCTCGCCGAGGGCTGGATCGCGGGCCACAGCGACATCTCGCCGGGCCGCAAGACTGATCCCGGCCCGGCGTTCGACTGGGTCCGGCTCGAGCGGGACTTGCGCGCCGCGGGCGCGAATTTCCGCCGCGAGCTGCTCGCCTGATGCGGGTCGCGCTGGTCGCCGCGCTCGCGCTCGCGGCCTGCTCCGCCGAAGCGCCGGCGCCGGGCGGCGAGCGCATCGTGAGCGTCGCGCCCAATCTCACCGAGATGCTCTTCGCCGCGGGCGCGGCCGGCCAGGTCGTCGCCGTCAGCGAGTACAGCGACTGGCCCGAGGAGGCGAAGGCGCTGCCGCGCATCGGCGACGCCTTCCGCCTCGACTACGAGCGCATCGTGGCGCTTTCGCCCTCGCTCGCGGTCGTGTGGGCGACCGGCACGCCGGCCGGCGTCGCCGCGCGCCTCGAGTCGCTCGGCATCCGCGTCGTCGGCATCCCGACGCATCGGCTCGAAGACGTCGCCAGCGGCCTCGAGACACTCGGCGAACTGGCGGGCACGCAGCCGGTTGCGTACCGGGCGGCCGCCGATTTCCGTGCACGTATCGCACGGCTTCGCGAGAGCCACCGCCAGCGCGGAAAGCTCCGCGTCTTCATCCAGGTGGACGACGCGCCGCTCTACACGGTGGGCGGCAGCCACATGATCACCGAGATCGTCGAGCTTTGCGGGGGCGAGAACGTGTTCGCCGAAGCGACCACGCTTGCGCTTCCCGTGGACCTCGAAGCCGTGCTCGCGCGCGCGCCCGAGGTGATTCTCTCGGCCGACGACGGCGACCCGGTCGAGTACTGGGCGCGCTTCCAGGGGCTCGCGGCGGTCGCGAAGGGCAACGTGTTCCGCGCGCCGGCCGACAAGCTCGCGCGGCCGAGCCCGCGCATCGCCGAGGGCGCGGAGGAGGTCTGCGCGCTGCTCGATCGTGCGCGCGCCGCGCGCTAGGCTCTGCGAGCCATGGGCCTGCGGTTGCCCTGCCTGCAGTTCATGGAAGGCGCAATCCAGGCGACGCCGCGTGCCCTCAGCGGCGCTCGTGCTTCCAGAGCACTTCGTTGCCGGACTCGTGGCGCGCGAGCACGCGCGCGATCACGAACAGCAGATCCGACAGCCGATTGAGATAGCGCAGCGGCTCGGGCGCGACCGCCTGTACCCGGGCGAGCGACCACGAGCGTCGCTCCGCGCGCCGGCAGATCGCGCGCGCCAGGTGGCAGGCGGCGGCCGCCGGCCCGCCGCCCGGCAGGATGAATTCCTTGAGCGGCGGCAGGTTGTCATTGAAACCGTCGAGCGCGGACTCGAGCGCCGTGACGTGGCGTCCCTCGATCGCGCGATGGCCCGGGATGCAGAGCTCGCCGCCGAGGTCGAAGAGCTCGTGCTGGACCGCAGTCAGGCGTTCGCGCACCGCGACCGGAATGCCGGGCACCGCGAGCACCATGCCGATCGCGCTGTTGCATTCGTCCACGGCGCCGTAGGCCTCGACCCGCGGGTCGTCCTTGCCCACGCGGCTGCCGTCGCCGAGGCCGGTCGTGCCGTCGTCCCCGGTGCGCGTGTAGATTTTCGACAGGCGGTTGCCCATGCGGTCCTCAGCGGAAGTCGTGCCGCAGCGCCATGAACAGGCTGCGGCCCATGGTATTGAATCCGCGCGCCAGCTCGTAGTCCTCGTCGAACAGGTTTTCCGCCCGTGCGAGGATTGTCCAGTGCTCGCCCAGCGCGGCCCGTGCCGACAGGTTTGCGAGCCAGTAGGCGGGCATGGAAACGGGATCCGGAAAGCCGAAGTCCCGGCGCTCGCCGGCGTAGAGCAGGTCCAGCGCGACCTCGTGCCCGCCAAAGCGGCGCGCCAGCGCGAAGGTCAGATTTTCCCGTGCGCGGCGCAGCAGTCGCGCGTCCGTGACCTCGTCGCGCGGGTCCTGCAGGGTCGCGCCGGCGCGGGCCGACCAGGCCTCCCCGTCGTAGCGCCATGAGAATTCCGCGCCCTCGATGCGCGCGCGCTCGACGTTCCGGTTCTCGCCCTCGAAGGTGTCGGGATTCGTGACGACGAACTGGATCAGCTGGTCGATGTCGTTGCGAAACAGCGTGACGGAGACGGACTGCCGTCCGCCGAGCAGCATGCGCCAGCCGATTTCGATGCTCTCCGATTCCTCGGGCGTTAGCCGCAGGTTGCCACCGAAGCCGTAGAGGTCGGTCGCATCGGGTGCCCGGAACGCCGTCCCGGCCGCGAAAGTCAGGAGCGCGCGATCGCTGGCCGCGAGCCCGTACTCCGCATTCCAGGTCGCGTGGCCCCCGAAGGTCTCATGATCGGTCCAGGCGCCGGCGAGGAGGAACCGATGGCGGCCCGCTTCGAACTGGTCCTGCAGGTAGAACTGGCGGGTCGCGGTCGCCGCCTCGTAGGGCAAGCCGAAGGATTCCGCGTCCGCATCCTCGTCCTGCCACAGGACGCCGGTCGTCAGGCGATGCCGATCCGCCCACGCGACATCATTCTGCCAGTCAAGCGTCCACCGGCGCGTGCGCAGGAAATCCGGCGACTGGTTCTGCTCGATCTCGTCAAGGGCATGCCCGAACGTCAGCCTCGAATGCCAGGCCCCGGTCGGCGCGAATGCCGCGCCGGCGGCAAACGCCGAGTTCTCGAAATCCTGGTCCACCGGCGTGATGAAGAAATCCGAGTACTCGGAAGTTCCTGCCGCATGCCAGGCGCGCAACGAGAGTTCCGCGGGACCCGCAACCGCGGAGAGCGCCGCCGTGAACGAGCGGTGTTCGTAGCCGCGGTCAACGTCGTCGCCGGTGCGCGTCGGAAAGCCCGCGCTGTCCTGCCAGGCGGCGCCGATGGAGCCTTCTACCAGCTCGCCGCCGAAGCCGGCGTTGAGGCTTGCGTTCATGGTGTCGTAGCGGCCGAAGCTCGCCTGCACGCGCGCGCCGGCACCCTTCCCCTGGCGCGTGATCACGTTGATCACGCCGCCCATGGCATCGGACCCGTAGAGCGCCGAGCGCGGGCCCTTGACGATCTCGACTCGCTCGACGAGCTCGGGTGCGATGTTCTGGATCGAGGCGCTGCCGATGGTGCCTGGGTTGATGCGCAGCCCGTCCACGAGCACCAGCACATGGTTCGACTCGGTGCCGCGCAGGAACAGCGAGGTCTGCTGGCCCGCGCCGCCGAGACGCGCGACCTCGACGCCGGCGCGCAGCCGGAGCACATCGCCGAGGTCGGCTGCCGGCAGCCGTTCGATTTCCTCGCGCGCGATGATGTCGACGGAGGCGAGCGCGCGCGATGCCGGCACCTCGGTGCGGGTCGCGGTGACGGTGACCGGGCCGAGCGGCGCGGCGCCGGCCGGTGCGATGGCGGAAACGGAAAAGACGAGAACGGACGCGAAAGCGGTGTATGTGTTCACCGGTGCTCCTCCCGAGCGGGTGGTAACGATTGCCTGACGGGCCGGTCTCCGGACTCACGGCGAATCCCCGGGGATCTGCCGCATCGCCTTCCCGCCGGGGATACCGGCAGTGGCTGCAGGCCTGGCCTGCGTGATGCGGCTTGCGCCGTTTACCGTTGCGGGGGCAGTGCCGGGATGGCGAGCGGCTCGCGCACCGGCTTCCCGATTAGCCCGGGCTCGCGCCCGGGACACCTGTCATCACCGGTCAATGTAGGGAGCGGCAAGGGCGCGGTCAAGCGGGCGTTGACGAACTGTCGCGTCCCCATCACTGTGCGGGTGATGGCGAATTCGGCGCGATTGGACGCGGCGCTTGCCGCCGCGGAGGCGGCGGCGGACATCATTCGCGCGAGCTACCGGCGCAAGGTCGGCGTGCGCACCAAGGGCGACGGCTCGCCGGTCACCGAGGCCGACATCGCGGCCGAGGCCGCCATCCGGGACCACGTCCTCTCGCGCTTCCCCGGCGACGGTTTCTTCGGCGAGGAATCGGATGCGCTGCGGATGGATGCCGAATTCCTCTGGATCGTGGACCCGATCGATGGCACCAAGTCCTTCGTGCGCCAGGTCCCGATGTTCTCGACTCAGATCGCGCTGATGCATCGCGGAAGGCTCGTCATGGGCGTCTCCTGCGCGCCGGCGTTCGGCGAGACGGCCTGGGCCGAGGCAGGCGCCGGTGCGAGCCTCGACGGCGTGGCGATGCGGGTGAGCCCGATCGCAACCATCGAGGAAGCGACGATCTCGACCGGCAACCTGCGCTCGCTGTCGTCGGGCCCGCGCTGGGCGGCGTTCGGGCGCCTGGTGTCGCGCCTCGACCGCATCCGCGGCTACGGCGACTTCCTGCACTATCACCTGCTCGCGGCCGGCAAGCTCGAGGCCGTGATCGAGTCGGACATCGGCATCCTCGACATCGCCGCGCTCACTGTGATCGTCGAGCAGGCGGGCGGGCGCGTGACCGACCTCGAGGGCGCGCCCATCGGATTGCGGACCCAGAGCATCCTGGCCAGCAACGGCCGGCTGCACGACACGGTCCTGGAAGCGCTCAGGCGCTGACGAACACGCGCCCGGCGCGCGTCCGGATCTCCTCGACCGGAACCCCGTAGAGCTCCGCGAGTGCGGCGGCGTTCAGCACCTCGGCGGCAGCCCCGAAGCGCCAGCGCCCGTCGCCGAACAGCAGCAGCGCGCGATTCGCGGAGCGCGCCGCCTGGGTGGCATCGTGCAGCGTCGCGATCACGAGCCCGCCGGCGTCGACGCGCGCGCGAAACAGCGCAAGCACCTCGCGGCGGTGCTGCGGGTCGAGGTGATTGGTGGGTTCATCCAGCAGGCACACCGGCGTGTCCTGCGCGAGCAGCGTCGCCACGTCGAGTCTGCGCTTCTCGCCGCCCGACAGGGATTCCACCGCGCGCTCTGCGAATCCGTCGAGGCCGACGGCGGCGAGCGCCCTTCGTGCAGCGGCGTGATCCAGGGCGCCTTCCCACTGCCAGAACGGCAGATGCGGATGTCGGCCGATCAGCGCGGCGTCGAAGACGGTTGCGGGAAAGGGATCTTCCGTCACTTGGGGCAGCAGCGAAATGCAACGCGCGCGTTCCCGGCCCGGCCAGGCGGCGAGGGCGCGGCCATCGAGCCGGACGGAACCTGCCGCAGGCGCGCGCAGTCCCGCGAGCGTGTGCAGCGTGAGGGTCTTGCCGGCGCCATTGCGGCCGAGTACGGCGATGAAATCGCCGGCCCGCGCTTCGAGTTCCAGCGCCCGCACCAGCACGCGCCCGGCGACCGCGACGTCCAGCGCGCGCGTGGCGAGCGCGGGAGGCGCAGAGCCTAGGGCTGCAGGCGCTGGTGCCGCCATGGCTCGGCGTGGAAGCGGCCCGTGCCGGCGGGGGTCATCTCGCGCGTCCAGCGCGCGCGGTCGTGCAGGCGATGCTCGCCCTCGACCCAGAGTTCGACGGCTGCTGCCCACAGCCGATAGCCGCCCCAGTTGGCCGGCCGCGGCAGGCGCAATCCGGGTTCCTCGTCATCGTCCGGCGTCGCGAACGGGTCCGGCGCACCGTGACGCGCGGCGGTCTCGCGCAGCCGCTGCAGCAGCTGCTGGCGCGACGCGATCGGCTGGCTCTGCTCACTCGTCATTGCGGCCAGGCGGCTGCGCCACGGCCGGCTTGCGAAATAGTCGTCGCTCTCGCTCGCGAGCGCGCGCACCACCGGCCCCTCGATGCGCAGCTGGCGCCCGATCATGTCCCACTGGAACACGACGGCGGCCCAGGGGTGCAGGGCGAGCTCCCGGCCCTTGCGCGAGTCGTAGCTGGTGTAGAACACCAGGTAGCCCGGGTCGGCCACGATCTCCTTGCAGAGCACGATGCGCACGGAAGGTTTGCCGTCGGTATCCGTGGTCGCGAGGCTCATGGAATTCGGGTTGCGCTGCACCTGCTCGTCCCAGGCCTGTCGCAGCCAGGTGGACGCGAGCGGCATCGGATCCGTGGGCAGAAGTTCCGGGAGGGTCTGGAAGCGGGCGTGCATGGCACGATGTTAGCGCGCCGGCGCCGCGCGTGCCTTGCGCGCAAGCCCTTGATTGGACCGCGATTCGTCGATTAAGCCCCGATTCAGCTTGCCGCAGCGACACTGGCGCCACGCACCCTCTGGAGGACTCACGATGATCAAGTCCACGTTGACCGCGGGCCTCATCGCCATGCTGTTGGCGGGCCCGGCGTTGGCCGAAGACGACGATGATCGGCGCCGGGGTGACGACCGCGACGATCGTTACGACCATCGCTACGATCGCGACGACGATCGCCATGACGGACGCCGCCACGATCGACGCGACGATCGCAGACGCTACGACCACCGCCGTCACGACCGTGGCCGGTACGACCGCGACGGGTATGACCACGATCGGTACGACCACGACTGGCGCGATGACCGGCGCTGGCGGGACGATCGCCGCTGGCGCCATGGCCGGCACTGGCGTCATGTGCCGCCCGCGCGCTACGGCGCGAGCTTCGGTTACCGCTCGGGCTACGAGATCGCGTGGAGCGACTGGCACCGCTTCGGCCACCATGATCGCGGCTGGCGCCGCAACTCGTTCCGCGGCGACTTCAGCTTCCGTGCCGGTTACGAAGCCGGCTGGCGCGACGCGGCGCGGTACTACAGCCGTGGCTATCGCCCGCGTTACTGGGAGCGGGACCCGCGCGGCACCTGGTTCTTCGGCTTCCGCATCGACGGCTGATGCCCGCATCACCGGCCCGCTTGCACTGTCGCGGGCGGGCCGGTTCTCATAGGGCGGACCATTCCAAGGTGCCGCCCCATGTCGCTCCAGGATCTGCGAGAAAAACTCACCCGCCTCGACGGCGAATTGCTGGCGCTGGCCGCCGAGCGCCAGCGCGTCTCGAAAGAGATTGCGCGCCAGAAACGCGCGACCGGCCATCCGACGCGAGACTTCCAGCGCGAGCGCGAGGTGCTCCTGAATGCGCGCGCCACCGCCGCCAGGCTTGGCCTGCCGCCCGCGCTCGCTGAGAACCTGCTGCACCTCCTGATCCGCAGTTCGCTCGCCACCCAGGAGCAGTCGCAGGTCGCGGCGCAGGGGCAGGGCGCGGGCAGGCAGGCGCTCGTGATCGGCGGGCGCGGCAAGATGGGCCGCTGGTTCGCCGAGTTCCTGGACTCGCAGGGCTACGCGGTCGAGATCGCGGATCCTGCCGGACCGCTCGAAGGCTTCGCGCATCGCGCCGACTGGCAGTCGACCGGGCTCTCGCACGACGTGATTGTGGCGGCGACGCCCCTGGGGCTCACGGCCGCGATCCTCGAGCAGCTCGCGAGGCACCGCCCGACGGGCCTCGTATTCGACATCGGCTCGCTCAAGACGCCGCTGCGCGCGGGCTTGGCCGCGCTCGTGCAGGCAGGCGTGAAGGTCTGTTCCATGCACCCGATGTTCGGGCCGGACACCGACCTGCTCTCCGGCCGCCACGTGATCCACGTGGACGTGGGCCGACCGGATGCGGTCAGGGAGGCGCAGACGCTCTTCGCCTCGACCATGGCGGAGCAGGTCGTCACCACGCTCGACGACCACGACCGGTTGATCGCCTACGTGCTCGGGCTCTCGCACGCGATCAACATCGCCTTTTTCACCGCGCTCGCGGAGAGCGGGGAGGCGGCGCCGCGCCTCGCGCGGCTGTCGAGCACGACTTTCGATGCGCAGCTTGCGGTCGCGTCGTTGGTCGCGGGCGAAAGCCCCGCGCTCTATTTCGAGATTCAGGCGCAGAACCCGTACGGCGGGGAATCCCTCGCCGCGCTCACGGACGCCGTGGGGCGGCTGCGCGACCTGGTCGGCCGGCAGGATGCCGCCGGTTTTGCGCAGCTGATGCGTCAGGGACAGGCCTATCTCCAGGACCGTGCGGCCGCCCGTCAGACCTGATATGCTAATGCGAGTGATTCTCATTAGCATGTCGGGGCACCCATGAGCATGCAGACGTCCTGGAGCTGCCGCCTGGCCGCAGTACTGGCGCTGGCCCTGGTCTGGACCGGGGGCGCACAGGCCGCCGGCGAGCCGCTCGTGGTCTATTCCGCGCGCAAGTACCAGCTGGTCGAGCAGTTGTTCCAGGAGTACGGGCGCATCCGCGGTATCGAGGTGAAGTCCGTCACGGATGACGGCGCGCCGCTGATCCAGCGTCTGATCGCCGAGGGCCGGCACAGTCCCGCGGACGTGTTTGTCTCGGTGGACGCCGGCGACCTGTGGCGCGCGAGCGAAGCGGGGCTGCTCGCGCCGGTGAAGTCGAAGCCGCTCGAGCAGGCGATACCCGCGCACCTGCGCGACCCCAAGGGCCGCTGGTTCGGCCTCGCGGTGCGCGCGCGCACAATCGCGTACTCGACCGAGCGCGTGCCGCCCGCGGAGCTTTCTACCTACGCCGCGCTCGGCGAACCGAAATGGAAGGGCCGGCTGTGCCTGCGGAGCGGCAAGCACGTCTACAACCAGTCCCTCGTCGCGACCATGATCGCGGAGTCTGGCGAAGAGGCTGCCGAGCGCGTGGTGCGCGCCTGGGTCGCGAACCTGGCCGCGGAACCGTTCTCGAGCGACACGCTGCTGCTCCACGCGATCGCCGCGGGCCAGTGCGACGTCGGTATCGTCAACAGCTACTACCTGGGCCGGCTGCAGGCCGAGAAGCCGGGATTCCCGGTGCAGATTCACTGGGCCGACCAGCAGGCGGGCGGCACGCACGTCAACATCTCGGGCGCCGGCGTCACCCGGCATGCGAAGAACCGCGCCGAGGCGATACGCTTCCTCGAATGGCTCGCGTCGCCCGACATCCAGCAGCGTTTCGCCAGCGTCAACTACGAGTTCCCGGCCAGCACGCGCGCACAGCCGCTGCCGGTGGTGGCGGCCTGGGGTCCGTTTGAGCAGAAGCTCGTCAACGTCGGCCGCGTGGGCGAACTGCAGCCTGCGGCGGTGAAGCTACTGGATCGTGCCGGCTGGCGCTGAGATCACGATGGGATGAATCCGTCGCCACGCATCGCTCCTGCGCTCGCCGCCCTCGCGGTCGCGTTGCCGATGATCGCGGTGCTCACCGCAGTCGTGCAGGGCGCGACCGGCGCCGACCCGGATCTTTGGGCGCACCTGCGCGAGTACGTGCTGGCGCGCGTCGCCTGGAACACCGTGATGCTGGTCGTCGGCGTCGTCGCGGTTGCGACCACGCTCGGCACCGCGCTCGCCTGGCTGACGGCCGCATGCGAATTCCCGGGCCGCTCGTTCTTCTCCTGGGCGCTGCTCTTGCCGATGGCGATGCCGGCTTACGTACTCGCGTTCGTCGCGGTCGCGACGCTCGACTATGCGGGGGCGGTGCCGACGGCGCTGCGCGGGGTGTTCGGCGACGGCTTCTGGCTGCCGCCGATCCGATCGACCGGCGGCGTGATCCTCGTGCTCGCGCTCGCGGCCTATCCCTATGTGTACCTGATGGCGCGCGCCGCCTTCCTGACGCATGGCGCGCGCTCGCTCGAAGCCGCGCAGTCGCTGGGGCTCGGTCCCTGGCAGGGCCTGTTCCGCGTCGCCGTGCCGCTCGCGCGACCCTGGCTCGCGGGCGGCGCGGCGCTCGTCGCGATGGAAACGCTCGCGGACTTCGGTGCCGTCTCCGTGTTCAACTACGACACGTTCACGACGGCCATCTACAAGTCCTGGTTCGGCCTGTTCTCGATTGAGACGGCACTCGGCCTCGCGCTGCTGCTGATGCTGCTGGTCGCAAGCGCGCTCGCGATCGAGCGCTGGGCACGCGGCCGCGCGCGCTATGCGGCGGCGGACTCGGGCAGCCGTGCCGGGGCGCGGCTGCCGCTGCCGGGCGCGCGCGGCTGGATCGCCTGCGCGGTCGCATCGCTGGTGTTCGCGGCGGGCTTCCTGCTGCCCGCAATCGTGATCGCCGACTGGGCGACCGGGGTCGCGCCACTCGACCTCGACGCGCGCTACTGGAGCTACATCCTGCGCACGCTCGCGCTCGCGGGCATGGCGGCCGGAGCCTGTCTCGCGCTCGCGCTCGTGCTCGGCTACGCGACGCGCGTATCGCAGGGCCCGGTGACGCAGGCGGCGGCGCGTGTCGCCACCCTGGGTTACGCCGTGCCGGGCGCCGTGCTTGCGGTGGGCGTGGTCGGTGCGCTCGCGGCCGTGGACGCGCTCTGGCGCTCGGTGGCGGGCGGCGAGGGACTGTGGCTGCAGGGCACGGTGTTCGCGCTGCTGTTGGGCTACGTCGCCCGCTTTCTCGCGGTCGCCCATGGACCGGTGCAGGGTGGCTTCGCGCGCATCCGGCCCTCGCTCGAGGAGGCGGCACGCGGGCTCGGCCTCGGCGCGCGCGAAGTCGTGACCCGGCTGCACCTGCCGCTCTTGGGCGCGGGCATCGGCACGGCGCTCCTGCTCGTGTTCGTCGACGTCATGAAGGAAATGCCGATCACGCTGATGACGCGGCCGTTCGGATGGGACACGCTGGCGGTGCGCGTGTTCGAGATGACTGCGGAGGGCGAATGGGAGCGCGCGGCGCTGCCGGCCCTTGCGATCGTGCTCGCGGGCCTGTTGCCCGTCGCGGTGCTGACCTGGAGGATGGAGCGTGCGGCTCGAGCTGCGTGAGCTCAGCAAGAGGTTCGCCGGCGTGCCGGCGGTGGATGCGCTCACGCTCACCGTCGGCGCGGGCCGCATCGGCTGCCTGCTGGGGCCCTCGGGCTCCGGCAAGACCACGGTGCTGCGCTGCATCGCGGGCTTCGAGCGGCCCGAGAGCGGCGAGATCCTCGCGGGCGGCGAACGACTGTCCGCTCCCGGCGCCTGGGTGCCGCCGGAGCGGCGGCGCATCGGCATGGTGTTCCAGGATTACGCGCTGTTCCCCCACCTCGATGCGCTCGCAAACGTCGCATTCGGCCTGCGCGACTCGGATGCCGGCGCGCGCCGGCAGCGCGCACTCGAGATGCTGGCGCTGGTCGGGCTCGCGGACCAGGCCGGCAGCATGCCGCACGAACTGTCCGGCGGCCAGCAGCAGCGCGTCGCGCTTGCGCGCGCGCTGGCGCCGCGGCCGCGCCTGGTGCTGCTCGACGAACCGTTTTCGAATCTCGATGCCGAGGTGCGCATGGAGCTCGCGCAGCAGGTGCGCGGCGCGCTGGTCGCCGAGGGTGCGACTGCGCTCCTCGTCACGCACGACCAGCGCGAGGCCTTCGCGATCTCGGACGAGATCGGCGTGCTGCGCGCGGGCCGCCTCGAGCAATGGGCCGTGCCGTGGGACCTCTACCACTCGCCGGCCACGCGCTTCGTCGCGGATTTCGTCGGCGAGGGCACTTTCATCGAGGGCACCGTGATCGGCCCCGGCCGCGTAGCGACCGAGCTCGGCGTGATCGAAGGCCAGCTGACCGTTGAGCGCCCGGCTGGCGCGCGTGTAGACCTCCTGCTGCGGCCCGACGACGTGATCCACGACGATGCGAGCGACCTGCGCGCCGAGGTCATCGAGCGCGCATTCCGTGGCGCCGAGTTCCGCTACAAGCTGCGTCTGCCCTCGGGGGCGACCGCCCTGTCTTTCGTCCCCAGCCATCACGACCATGCGCTCGGCGAGCGCATCGGCATCCGCCTCGACGCCCAGCACCTGGTCGGGTTCCCGCGCGAGTAGCGCGGTCGCCTCAGCCCGTCCGCTGGCGTCGCATCAGCACCAGGAAGAGCGGCACGCCCACGAGTGCCGTCAGCGCGCCGACCGGCAGTTGCCGCGGCGCGACGACCGTGCGCGCGAGCAGATCCGCGACGACGACGAGTGCACCGCCGGCGAGCGCGGCGGCGGGGACCACGACGCGATGCGAGGAACCCGCGACGAGGCGCACCAGATGCGGCGTGACGAGGCCCACGAAGCCGATGCTGCCCGCGGTCGTGACCGCGGCCGCCGTCAGCACCGAGGCCGCGACATAGATCGCGATGCGAAGCCCCCTCACCGGCACGCCGAGGAGATGCGCCTGCAGCTCGCCGCGCGCGAGCGCATCGAGCGGCCGCGCGGCGAGAAGCCCGGCGGGGATCGCAGCAAGCGCGAGCGCCACGAGCGCCCAGGGCGTGCGCACGTAGCCGAAATCGCCGAGGAGCCAGAACAGCATGCCGCGCAACCGCAGGTCGTCCGACAGCGAGAGCAGGAGGCTCACGAGCGCGCCGCAGCCGGCCGCGACCACGACGCCGGTCAGCAGCAGCCGCGCGGGGGTCCAGCCGCCGGGGCCGTGCGCGACGGCGAATACAAGGAGCATCGCGCCGAAGGCACCCGCGACCGCGCCTGCGTCCACCGCGAGGCCTGCCAGACCCGCGAGCATGACCCCAAGCGCGCCGACCGCGGCGCCGCCCGAGACGCCAAGCACATAGGGATCCGCGAGCGGGTTGCGCAGGAGCGCCTGCATCAGCACGCCCGCGAGCGCGAGCACGGAGCCCGTGCCGAAGGCGGCGAGCGCGCGCGGCAGGCGCAGTTCCAGCACGATCGTGCGCATGAGCGGGTCGCCGGCGGCGAGCCGGTCCCAGGGCGCGTCGATGCCGGAGCTGCCGAATGCGAGCGAGGCGGCGATCGCGAGCACCGACGCGACCGCCAGCGATCCAATCAGCCACGGTGCCGGTATGCGCCGCATCCCGGCAGGCATTATCTATAAAATCGGGCGCATGGACCGGGCGACGGATGACATCGACGCGGATGGCTACCGGGCGAACGTCGGCATCGTGCTGATGAACGCGGACCGCCAGGTGTTCCTGGGTGGCCGCGCGCGTGCGCGCGGCTGGCAGTTCCCGCAGGGCGGAATCCGTCGCGGCGAGCGGCCGGAGGAGGCGCTCTATCGCGAGCTCGCCGAAGAGATCGGCTTGCGCCGCGGCCAGGTCGAGGAGGTCGCGCGCACCCGGGGCTGGCTGCGCTACCGGCTGCCGCCGCAGTTCGTGCGCCGCGACTCGGTGCCGCTCTGCGTGGGACAGAAGCAGCGCTGGTACCTGCTGCGCCTCGCGGCGGACGACTCCGCCTTGCGTTTCGATTCCACCGAGCAGCCTGCCGAGTTCGACCGCTGGCGCTGGGCCGGCTGGTGGGAAGCGGTGCGCGACGTGATCTTCTTCAAGCGCCGCGTCTACTCGCGCGCGCTGCATGAACTCGGCGAGCAGGCGTTTCCCGAAGGGCTGCCGGCCTACCCGGAATGGTGGGACGAGCGCATGGGCACGGCGCGACGCGGCCCGCCCCGCGACGGCTGAATCAGTACGGCTTCGCCACCGCGAGCAGCACGATGGCGATCAGGAACAGAGAAGGCGCCTCGTTGAACCAGCGATACCAGACCGGGCCGTGGACATTGCGGGCAGCGGCGAAGTCGCGCATCAGTTTCCAGTTCCAGGCGTGGTAGCCGATGAGGAACGCGACGAGGGCGAGCTTCGCCTGCATCCAGCCCGACTGCAGCAGCCCCGGATTGCGCGCGAGCAGCCACAGGCCGAACAACGCAGTGAGCACGCCGCCGATCGTCATGATCGCGAACAGGCGCCGCTCCATGACGCAGAACCGCTCACGGCCGGCGGCATCCTGCGCCGCGGCGTGATATACGAAGAGCCGCGGCAGGTAGAAGAGGCCCGCGAACCAGGTCACCATGAAGACGATGTGCCAGGCCTTGATCCAGAGCATGCAACTTCGCTCCCGCAGCGCCACCGATTCTAGCGGCGGGAGCGACACTTGAGCCAGCGGCGGAGGAGGTCCGATTCCCGCCGGCGCATCGCCGCCGTCGCCGTGAGCGCGCTCGCGCTCGCCTGGGGCGCTTTCGAACTCGGCCGCATGGCCGCGGGCTATTCGGTGGTTTCGACCATGAAAAGGGGCATCGAGCAGCGGCGCGAAATCCGCGCGCTCGCCGATGAGAACGAGGCGCTCGCGCGCCGCGCCGCGACCGCGGAACTCGTCCAGCGCGTGGACCGTCAGGCGCAGGCGGACGCGCAGCGCATGATGGGAGAGCTGCAGGCCGAGACCGCGCGCCAGCAGCAGGAGCTGCAGTTCTACCGCGGCCTGACTGCGCGCCAGTACGGCGCGGGCACGCTGCGCGTACAGGAGCTGCGCATCCGCCATGAGGAGGAGCGCCGCTTCCTGGTGCTGATCACGCTGGTGCAGGCGGCGACCCGCGACGCAGTCGCCAACGGCAACGTGAGCTTCACGGTCGAGGGAAAGCAGGGCGACGCACCAATGCGGTTCGCCCTTGCCGAAATCGAGCCCGACGGTCGCCGCGAATTGCCATTTTCGCTGCGCTTCTTCCAGCAGATCGAGGTGCCGATCGAGTTGCCCGAAGACTTCGAGCCGGCGAGCCTCGTGGTCGAATACGGGTTCGGGCGCGGCGCGGAGCCCGCACGACAGACTTTCCCCTGGCGCGTCGAGGGCGAAGCGGAATCCGCCGCGTTTTGACCGACCCGGCGGCGGGACCTAGAATCGAGATGTAGATTCACGCACGCACGGGGCAGTCATGAACGAAACCGCCGGCACCGATGGCCTGGTCTTCACCGACGCTGCCGCCCGCAAGGTCGGCGAGCTGATCCGTGAGGAAGGAAATCCCAATCTCCGGCTCCGCGTATTCGTCTCCGGCGGCGGCTGCTCCGGCTTTCAGTACGGCTTCACTTTCGACGAAAAAGTCGAGGAAGGCGACGCGGAGTTCCCGAACCAGGGCGTCACGCTCGTAGTGGACCCGCTGTCGTTCCAGTACCTCGTCGGCGCGGAGATCGACTACCGCGAGGACCTCGAGGGTGCGCAATTCGTGATCAGGAATCCAAACGCGGCCACGACCTGCGGCTGCGGTTCATCGTTCTCGACCTGACGATCTAGGAGAGGCACCGCTGTTTCTGCAGCGCAGAAACAGGGGTGCGTCCCTTTCATGCTCAGAAGCTGTTCGCAGATGTCGATGGGTTTCTGGAGTCCCCGTTCATTTCCCGGTGATGCCGGCCTTCGCGCGGCGGATGTTGCTGCGCACCCGCGCCGCGGCCTTGCTGTCGCCATAGCGGCCTTTATGGACATGGCGGATGCGGTATACGCCCGGCACGTCGAGACCCGTGCCGTCGACGCCCAGCAGCCAGCGGAATGCGCTGTCCTCATAGGTCTTGGCCCAGCGTTGTGCCGGCCGCTGGAATACCGACACCTGCTCGCAGTAACCGCACTGACGCGCGATATCGCCGTGTGTGATCTGATACGCGCCCTTGGCGCGCGGCGGATTCGGCAGCAGGCTGAATTGCGAGGTGTCGATGTCCACGACCTGTGGCCGGTCGCGCTCGGCCATCAGGATCGGATCGCTCTCGGCCAGCGTCGCGGTCACGTGCTCCAGTTTCGGAAAACAGAGCGGGTCGCGGCGTCCCTGCAGCTCGCTCGCGAGCGTGTCGATGCAGTCGCGATGAAAAACGATGTCGCAATCGGTGAACCAGACCCAGTCGGCGGTGGTGCTGCGCGCGATGCGGTTGCGGCCGATCGAGCGGCGGAATAATTCGGGCGCCGGCAGCGGCTGCCAGTTCCAGGTTACGCCGGGCACGCGGATCGCGCCGAAGAAATCGAGCATCGCTTTCGTGTGCAGATCTTCCGGCGTGTGGAACACAGTCATGCGCACGGTCGCGCGCGTCGGCGGATAGTTGACGAGTGAGCTGAGCTGATAGGCCTGCAGATGGGCGTAGCGCCAGCAGTGGCTCACGATCTCGATGGCGAGCGTGCCTCTGCGCGCCGCGAGCGTGGCGGGGTCCGGCGGTTTCAGGAACCAACGGCCGGGAATGACACCGGCCATGGCGACACGGACCAACAGCCGCTCGATCGTGTCGCGGAAAGGCATGGCCGTCCCGGATCTCGATCAGCGGGTTTCCGAAAGATCGAACAAGTAGATCTTTCTCTTGTGCTTGGCGACCAGTGGAATCTGCACCGTCTCGAGCGGATCCAATCCGCCGCTCCAGCGCCTGACCACGGCATCGTCGATGCCGGAATGCGACGGATTGCTGCGGCGGCGCCATTTGTACGGCAGGCTCAGGATGGCGTAACGCGCGATGCGCGGCAGTTCCGAGAAAGCTTCCCGCTGCCGGTCGCCCAGGTGCTCCCAGACTTGGAGTGCGACTACGAGATCGTAGGCTTGGTCGGCGATCGGCCAGGGAATCACCGTGGCGTCGTGCAGGATCGTCGGCTGGTACGCCGCATCCATGTCCAGGCGGTCGCTACCGGGAAACAGCGGCAGGTATCGGCAGCCGATCTCGAGCACGCGGCGAGGCGCGAGACGGTTCGCCATGGCGATGGCCTCGCGGTAGTAGCCCCAGCGGCGCTTCAAGTAGTTCGAAGTCGCCCGCGCCCTGTCGAAATCCGCCCGGCTGATCGACGACAAGGCGCCGTGTGAAGTGATCGGGCGCGGCACATAGTCGTTCCTGCGCTCGTGCCGCAACTCGAACCGGCGCCTGAAGCGCTGCCACGGCCCGCGCGCGCTTTCAGACTGGCCGATCCGGACATAGGCATGTGCCATCGGCAGCGATCCCTCCGACTGGGGTCCCCGCGAACGGCAGTATATCGTCGTGGGCGGCGGATCCGATCAGGGCGGCGGACGAGGTCCGACGGTCACCCGCTTGTGCACCCGAGGCCAGTGTATCAGCCTGAGTTGAAGGATCCATCAAGGCGCGGCCGGAACGGCGGCAGCCCGCATCACTCGGTGCGCGCATCGCGATTCCATCGGCCAACTGCCGGCAGACCGGCCGAGAATCGGCAGATGGCGCAGGGATCGCGTGCTCACACCGCCACGAAGTTCCGCCTGACCGGAATTCCAGCGGCAGCCAACGCCTGTTTCACTCCTGCGGGGGTCTGTTCGGTGAAGTGGAACATGCTGGCCGCTGCCACAGCTGACGCACCCGCTTGCTGTATGACATCGACCATGTGCTGGTGGGTGCCGGCGCCGCCAGAGGCGATCACCGGAATGCCGACGGCGGCTGCGACCAACTCAACGAGCCGCAGGTCGTAGCCCTGCAGGGTCCCGTCCCGCTCGATCGACGTCAGCAGAATCTCACCCGCTCCGCGATCCCCCAGCTCGCGTGCCCACGCGATTGGATCGCGCCCGGTCGGCCGGGTCCCGCAGTGACTGAAGACGGTGTAGCTGCCATTGTGGTGACGTCGGACGTCAATGCTCGCGACGATACACTGCGCGCCGAATCGCGCCGCTGCCTCGTCTACCAGCTGTGGCCGCTCGAAAGTCGCGCTGTTCAGACTGACCTTGTCAGCACCCGCATGAAGCAAGTCTGCAATCTGCTGCAGATTGCGAATGCCGCCGCCGACCGTCAGGGGTACAAAGCATTCGTCCGAAAAATCACTGATCGCCTCCCTGTCGGGTGGGTGGTCCTCTGGAGTCGCGGTGATGTCCATGAGCACCAATTCGTCCACGTCGCGAGAGTTGTAGACCTTGAGCGCCGGCAACACGGTACCCACGCGGCGCCAACTGTCGAAGCCGACGCCTTTGACGAGACCGAATCCCTTCCACAGCAGGGTCGGGATCACGCGGACCTTCAGCATGCCACCAGGTCCAGGAAGTTCTGCAGCAACTGACGCCCGGCCCGTGAACTCTTCTCCGGATGAAATTGCGTGCCGACCACGTGCTTCGCACGTACGGCCGCGACGATGCGCGCATCGTACGTAGTCGACGCAATCACCTGTGCAGGATCCACTACGTCCAGTGCGTAGCTATGTACAAAGTAGAAATCCGAACCCTGCGGAATGTGAGCGAACAGATTTTCGTCCGCACTGCAGGAAACGTCATTCCAGCCCACGTGCGGGATCCTGAGCCTGCATCCGAGTGCGTCCAGGCGCCTCACCTTGCCATCGACGAAGCCAAGTCCCGCCACATCTCCGCCTTCTTCGCCGGTGCGGGCCAGCATCTGCATGCCGAGACAGATGCCGAGCAACGGTTTGCTCTCGACGCCCACGAGCCGTTGGATCGCTTCCACCCAGCCGCCCTCGTGCAGTCTGGTCATGCCTTCGGAGAACGCGCCAACGCCCGGCAGAATGAGCCGGTCAGCCTGGTACAGCGCCAGTGGATGCTCGGCAATATACGGCTGCGCGCCAAGGTCCTCCAAGGCGCGCCTGACCGAGCCCAGATTCCCCATGCCGTAATTGACGATCGCGACCTTCACGCGTTGTCGTAGTTCAATTTCTCGAGATTTCCGTGCTGGTCCTTGACGAGCTCGCCTGCGGCGTCTCTCTTGAACAATTTCTTGTTGGTGAACCGGTCGCAGATCTTCACGAATTCATCGACGCTCATATCGAGCGGTGCCAGGATATCGGCCAGCGATTTGCCGAGATACGTCCAGGGAAACCTGCCATCGCGTTTACGCACGATCTCGAGCGCGTCTTGACGCGAAATGCGACCACGCCGCACGTGCAGACAGGCGATGTCGGTCGCTCGCGAGAAGCCGAATTTGAGGAACTTGAAATAATCGTGAACACCCGTCTGATGGTTATCGAGGTTCTCGTAGTTCACCATCGAGCCCTCGACAGGCCGGTCAAGGGTCGTGAATCCGTTTGCCTGTGAAATGAGCGCGTTCGCGAGCCCGTCCCATGGCAGGTAATAACCGAGGAACAGGCCGGTCACGCCGACGCGGCGCAATGCCTCGTCGCTGGGATACTCGTAAGGCAGCAACTGACGCGGTTCAATGCCGTAGACCTCCGAAAGATCATTGACGCGCAGGCCGAGCAACCCGCCGAATTCCTCGAGCCAGCGACGAGTCAGCACATTGTCTTGCGCCGCGCCCGCGGGCCCGCCGTACTCGTTTTGCGGGTTCTCACCCCACACGATCAGCGGCACTTCAAAGTGCACGGCAGCGCGCACCGGGATCGTGAAGATTCCGACGTGCTCGGGCCAGGAGATATCGCCGACTTCGGTCAGCCCGATCCGATTCAGTTTCTTTCGCACGACCGCATTGGGCGAGAACTCCACGTAGTCCACGCCCAGGCGCTTGATATTGTCGATGTTCCTGCGACCGATGCTCGACAGGTCACATGTCGTCGCAGTGACACACAGCGGGTTGATCCCGAACTGCAGCATCCGGATGACCTGGTACGTGCTGTCCTTGCCGCCGCTGACCGGAACGATGCAATCCCAGTTCTTGCCGCCGCGATCGTACCGGCGAAGTATTGCGAGCAGCTCCTCGCGGCGTTGGTCCCAGTCCACGGTCGTTCGTTGCTCGTAGGCACGACAGGCATTGCAGATACCCTGGTCATCGATGAACAAGTCGGGCTTGGTGTGCGGCATGACGCAGCGCACGCAATACTTCAGCATGCCAAAGTCACCTCTCCAGTCAGGAATCCGGTGATACCGTCCGCTGCGCAGCCTGCCGACCGCGAGCCGCGCCATCATACACCCGACGGGAAACATGACATGGACCGGGGGACAGGGTATTTTGCCGCTGGCATGACTTCCAAACTCGCATTGACCCGCCACATCGCCGAGCTCTACGCGCGGGGCGAGAACATGCTGCAGAACCTTCGCAGCCTCCGGTCGGATGAGAGCACGGGCGCCGATCCGGTCGAGCCCCGCAATTCCGTCGAAGACATCATGATCAGCTACGACTTCCAGGCGGGGAGCTATATCGAAGGCTATCGACGCGACCCGGCATACCTCGAGCGTTATACGGAGGAACTCGCGAAAATCCTCACGGCGCTCGGTCCCTGCGCCACATTGCTCGAGGCCGGCTGCGGGGAGGCGACGACACTCGCGGTGCTGGCCGGCAAGATTCCGCAGCCCGTGGCGCTCGCCGGATTCGACATCTCATGGTCGCGCGTCCGACTCGGCCGTGATTTTGCCGGCCAGCGGGGCCAGCGTCCGACCTTGTTCTGCGCGGACCTTTTCCGCATCCCGCTCGCCGATCACAGCGTGGACGTCGTCTACACATCGCACAGCATCGAGCCGAATGGCGGACGCGAACGGGATGCGGTCGCCGAACTCGCGCGCGTGGCGCGGCGCTGGCTGGTTCTGCTCGAACCGGCGCATGAGCTGGCAGGCGAGGAGGCGCGCCGGCGCATGGAGAGTCACGGCTATGTGCGCGGACTGCCGGCGGCGATCCGGAATCTCGGACTCGAACTCGTCGAGCACCGGCGGTTTCCGGTCTGCGCGAATCCGCTGAATCCGACCGGGCTCTACCTCGTGCGCATCGACGCGGCAGCTGTGCCTGCAGGGCAATTCAGTTTCCGCTGCCCTGTGTCGGGTGCGCCGCTGCTGGCCGGCGCCCATGCGTACTATGCGCCGCAGAGTTTTCTGGCCTACCCGGTCCTCGACGGCATTCCCTGTCTGCTGGAAAGCAACGCCATCCTGGCGACCCAGTACCAGATGAGCTCGTCGAACGGCGATAGCCTGTGAGCATAGCGGCGACGCGCGCCCCTAATGTGTTGCTATTCGGGTTTCACCGGCCGTTGAATCAGGCGGCGGTGCGACAGGCACTGGCCGCAAGCCGGGTGGGAAGGCTCGGGCTGATTTCCCACAAGAATTTCCTGAAAGGCCGGGCCGACTGGTTCCTGACGGCGCGGCGCGGATTCCGGGCCTGCACCTTCGACAGCCTGCCGTTCCGGTCCTTCCCGTCCGTGTCCTTCCTGAAGTCGCAACGGGCTTCGGAAGTGGTGGTGATGCGGATGTTCGACCGGATCTACCGCAGGATCAGTTCCGGGCAGAGCTACGAGATCCGCAAACGCCTGTACCTCGAGCAGCTTGCGTGGGCCTACGGCATGATCGTGGACCAGGAGTGGGACGTCATCATCTTCTCGCTCGTTCCCCACGTCCCGTTCGCCCACATCCTGCACAGTGTTGCAACGGCCCTGGGGCGCCAGGTCTTCGTCATGCTGCAGCTCCCGGTCAAGGACACCTTCATCGTTTCACGCAGCATCGAGCGGATGTTCGATCCGGTCCGCGCCGAGTACGCCCGATTGCGCGACTCGGGTGGGCCCGTCACCCTGAGTCCGCGGCTGCAGCAGGAATTCGACCGCCGCTCAGGCGAGAAGCACGTTCCGTTCTATATGTCCCGTCAGGGATTGCCGTGGACCCGGCGCGTCGCGGACTGGGCGAAATGGACGTTTCGGGTCGACACGCGGCTGCGCATCCACCGTAACTTGCGCAACGGCTTTGCCTACTGGCGTGCCCGCAAGACCATGCCACCGGCAGGCACGCCATTCGTATACTTCCCATTGCACCTGCAGCCGGAAGCCACGACGCTGCCGATGGGAGACGTGTTCGTGGACCAGTACTGGGCTGTGGAGATGCTGGCGGGCGCGCTGCCCGACGGCTGGATGATCGTGCTGAAGGAGCATCCCGTGCAACGCATGGCCAAGCGCGATTACGGTTTCTACGAGCGCCTTGGCCGCATGCCGCAGGTGCGGCTCGTGAGCCGCTCGACGGATACCTTCCGGCTGCACGAGGAGAGCCGCGCGGTCGCGACCATCACGGGCACGGCCGGTTGGGAGGGATTGCTCCTCGACAAGCCGGTCATCGTGTTCGGCAACGCCTTTTATCGCGGTGCGCCGGGCACGATCAACGTGGATGATCCCGCCGAACTTCGCGCCCAGCTGGCGGCCATTGCGCAGGGCGAATTCCCGCCGCGGAAGACGGAAGATCTGCGCCGTTTCCTCGCGGCGCTCGATCGCTGCACGGAGGAAGGCGTCACGGACAGGGACTATCTGCGCGACTCGGACCTGACCGAGCAGCAGGCGATCGAGCGTCAAGCCGCGGTTCTGCAGCGCCTGATTTCCTCGCCGGAGACTTGCATCTGAATGAACACGATTCCCGCATCGCGCAGCATCCTGGTCACCGGTGGCACCGGCTCGTTCGGGCGCCGCTTTGTGGAGGTCCTGCTGGAGCGGCGGCCGGACCTGAAGCGCCTGGTCGTCTTTTCGCGCGATGAGCTGAAGCAGCACGAGATGGCGCTGGAACTGTCCCCCGAGCGCTATCCCTGCCTGCGCTATTTCCTCGGCGATGTCCGCGACCTGCCGCGCCTGCGGCGGGCCCTGGAAGGAATCGATACCGTCGTGCATGCCGCCGCGCTCAAGCAGGTGCCGACCGCCGAATACAACCCCTTCGAGTTCATCAAGACCAATGTCCTCGGCGCCGAAAACCTGATCGAGGCGGTGCTCGACAGCCAGGTCCATCGGGTGGTCGCGCTTTCGACCGACAAGGCGGCGGCGCCGATCAACCTGTATGGCGCCACCAAGCTCTGTTCCGACAAGCTCTTCATCGCGGCCAACAACCTGCGCGGACACCGGCAGCTTGCGTTCGCGGTCGTGCGTTACGGCAACGTGATGGGCTCGCGCGGATCGGTGATCCCGTTCTTCCTGGAGCAGCGGCAGACCGGCGTGCTGCCGATCACCGATCCGGCCATGACGCGCTTCAATATCACGCTGGACGAAGGCGTCGAGCTGGTACTGGATGCCCTGAATCATTCGCTGGGCGGGGAAATCTACGTGCCGAAGATCCCGAGCTATCGCGTCAGCGATGTGGCCGAAGCCATCGGCCCGCATTGCAGACGCCATATCGTCGGCATCCGGCCCGGAGAAAAGCTGCACGAAGAAATGATCACCGAAACGGATGCCCTGCAGACGATCGAAACGGACGCGCGCTACCTGATCCTGCCTGCCCTGGCGCAGCAGACTCCCGCCGCGGTGCTCGCCACGTACTGCGCTCATCACAAGGGTCAACCGGTGGCACGTGGCTTCTCATACAATTCGCGCGACAACACGCAATGGCTGACTGTGCAGGCATTGCGGGAACTCATCCGCCGCCACGTGGACCCGGGTTTCAAGGTTGACGCATGAACAGCGGACCGAGGCCGCTTCCTTACGGCCGGCAGAGCATCAGTCCGGAAGACATCGAAGCTGTCGTCGCGGTCCTGCGTTCGGACTTCATCACACAGGGCCCGGCCATCGCCCGCTTCGAGGAGCGCGTCGCGGCCTGCGTCGGCGCGCGGCATGCGGTCGCCGTGTCGAGCGCAACCGCTGCGCTGCACGTCGGCGCGCTCGCACTCGGACTGAAGCCCGGCGATCGCCTGTGGACCTCGCCCATCACCTTCGTCGCGTCCGCCAACTGCGCGCTATACTGCGGTGCCGGCATCGATTTCGTCGACATCGATCCTCGCAGCTACAACCTGAGCGTCGGCGCGCTCGGACAGAAACTGGAACTGGCGGCCAGGCAGGGTGTCCTGCCGAAGATTCTGGTACCGGTACATTTCACCGGACAGGCCTGCGAGATGGGACCGATCGCCGAGCTGTGTGCGGCTCACGGCGTGCGATTGATGGAGGATGCATCGCATGCGATCGGCGCCGAATACCGCGGCCGCCCGATCGGGAGTCTCGGCAGCGATCTGACCGTTTTCAGCTTTCACCCGGTCAAGATCATCACCACCGGTGAGGGCGGCATGCTGCTGACGGACCATGCGGAACTGCATGCACGCCTGCTGCGTCTGCGCAGTCACGGCACCACCCGCGATCCGGGCCTCGGCGGCCAGGCCGACGGCCCATGGCATTACGCGCAGGTGGATCTCGGATTCAATTACCGGCTCACGGACTTGCAGGCTGCACTCGGCATGAGCCAGATGGACCGGTTGCCCGAGTTCCTGGCCCGGCGCCGTGCCCTGGCCGCGCGCTATGACCTGTTGCTGGCGCCGCTGCCGCTGCTGCGACCCTGGCAGCATCCGGACACGCGTTCGTCCTGGCACCTGTACGTGATCCGTCCGGACCCCGCCCGCACCCGCGTCAGCCGCGCGGATCTGTACGCCGGCTTGCGAGCGCTCGGTATTCTGGCCCAGGTTCACTACCTGCCGGTGCACCTGCAACCCTGGTATCGGGCATTCGGCTTCAAGCCAGGGGACTTTCCGCAGGCCGAGCGCTACTACGACGGCGCCCTCAGCCTGCCCCTGTTCCCCGCCATGAGCGACGCCGATCAGGATCGCGTCGTGGCCGCTGTGAGCCGGCTGCTCGCCGACTGAGCATGACGGCGGATACGCTTTTCGGCCCACTCGTCATCCGGGCCGATGCCAGCCCGGCCGCGGGCATCGGCCATCTGATGCGTGGACTTGCGCTCGCCCAGTCCTGGCAGGACCGCGGCGGCATGGTCCAGTTCGTCGCGGCAGAACCGCCGCCGGCGCTGGCGGCGCGGCTCGAACGCGAAGGTTTTCCGCTGACGGTGAATTCCGCCACGCCGGGCGGCAGGGCGGATGCCGCCGCGACGCTTGCGGTCGCCAAAGCGCTGGACTGCCGCTGGTTGGTCGTGGATGGCTACGACTTCGGCCCGGACTATCTTGCAGCGCTCAAAGCCGGAGGTCCGTCGCTGCTGGTGGTCGACGATTTCGCGAATTCCCGCCTTGGCCCCGCGGATCTGGTGCTGAATCAGAATCTTCAGGCCCAGGCTGATGCCTACGCGGACGTCGACCGGGAGCGATTGTTGCTCGGCAGTCGCTACGTGCTGCTGCGACGAGAATTCAGCGCGATCCGGAAGTCGACGACCGTCGCCGCGCCCGCTCGCCCGCACCTGCTCCTGATGATGGGCGGCAGCGACCCGGCCAATGTCTCGGTACGCCTGCTGGAATTCCTTCGGCGATGGGAGGGACCCAAGCTTCGCATCACCGTGCTGACAGGCCCGGCCAATCCGCATCGTGAATCGGTCCAGGCTGCCGTCGATGGGGTCGCCGATTTCCACGACGCGCGACTGGTCGCGAACCCGCCGGATCTGCCAGCGCTGCTCGCGAGCGCCGATCTGGCGATTTCGGCGGCCGGCACCAGTTGCTGGGAACTGGCCTGTCTCGGGGTGCCGATGCTGCTGGTCGTGGTCGCCGACAATCAGCGCGCCGGCGCGGAGGCGTTCAGGGCGCAAGGCATCGCCGAGGTCGCGGGATGGCACGACACGATTGTGCCGCGTCGATTCCTGGAGCAGCTTCGCAGACTGCTGTCCTCGCCTGACATCCTGCGGCGCCTCGCCGCAGCCGGTGGCGCGCTGGTGGACGGGCGGGGGGCAGGGCGCGTGGCCGAACGACTGGCCAGCTATCCCGTCACGCTGCGACTCGCGGTCGCGACCGACGCCGAGCTTTTGTTCAGCTGGGCGAATGATCCGCTGACGCGGCGGATGTCCTTTCACCCCGAAGCGATTGCCTGGACGGACCATGTGGCGTGGCTCGAAACGCAGCTCCGGAATCCCGATTGCAAGGTCCAGATCGGGCGGGAAATCGGTGCCAGCGACATCGGTCAGCTGCGACTGGACCGGAAAGGCGAGGTCGCCACCCTGAGCGTGGGGCTGGCGTCGGCCGCGCGCGGCCGCGGACTCGCCGCGCGACTGATACGCCGGGCTGCGGTAGAGTCGCTGGAGGCGGGCTGGTGTGTACGGGTGGACGCGCGGGTGCGGCCCGAGAACGAGGCATCGCTGGTCAGTTTCCGGCGCGCCGGATTCCGGGAGCAGTCGCCGCCGGAGGACAGCAGCGGCGCCGCCACGGCGGACGCGAAGTTTTTCAGTTTCCCATGAAGATCGGCAATCGAAAGATCGGTCCGGGCGAGCCCTGCTATATCGTCGCGGAGCTGTCGGCGAATCATGGCCAGCGCTTCGAGCAGGCAGTGGCGCTGGTGCAAGCGATGCAGGTAGCCGGGGCGGATGCCGTCAAAGTGCAGACCTACACGGCGGATTCCCTGACCATCCCCAGCCGGCGGGATCCGTTCGTCGTCAAGGGCGGCACGCTCTGGGATGGCCGCACGCTCTACGGGCTCTATGAAGAAGCCGCCATGCCCTGGGACTGGCAGCCGAAACTGCAGTCGCTGGCCCACGAACTCGGCATGGATTTCTTTTCGTCGCCCTTCGATGCGGCGGCCGTGGATTTTCTGGAAGGGCTGGCGATACCGGCGTACAAGATCGCGTCCTTCGAGCTGATCGATCTGCCGCTGCTGCGGCGCGTCGCCGCGACCGGGAAGCCGGTCGTTCTTTCGACGGGCATGGCGGCCGTGGAGGAGATCGACGAGGCGCTCGCGACGCTCTCCGCCGCCGGGTCCGGACCGGTGATGCTGCTCAAATGCACGAGCGCCTATCCCGCGCCCGTCGACGAGATGCACCTGCGCACGATTCCCGACATGGCGCAGCGCTTCGGCGTGCCGATAGGCCTGTCGGATCACACGCCCGGCCACACGGCCGCCGTGGTCGCCGTGGCGCTCGGCGCCTGCCTGGTGGAGAAGCATTTCACGCTGTCGCGCGCCATGCCCGGCCCGGATGCGGCCTTTTCGATGGAACCCGCGGAGTTCCGCGAGATGGTGGACGCGATCCGGCAGGCCGAACAGGCGCTTGGCAGGGTGAACTACAGCGTCTCCGCGAAGGAAGCCGCCAGCCGCAAGCTACGGCGCTCGCTGTTCATCGTGCGGGACGTCAAGGCCGGTGAGCGCCTGACGGCGGACAATGTCCGTTGTATCCGGCCCGGCGACGGTCTGCATCCGCGGTACCTGGAGCGCGTGCTCACCGGCAGGGCCGCCACGGACATGGATGCGGGCACACCATTGGCCTGGCCGCTCATTTCGGGCCTCGACCCGCCCGCGCGCCCGTGAACGCGATCGCGATCATCCCGGCCAGGGGCGGCTCGCGGCGCATACCGCGCAAGAATCTCAGGGGGTTCCACGGGCAGCCGATCCTCGGTTACTCGATCCGCACCGCGCACGACTGCGGACTCTTCGCCGAGATCATGGTCTCGACCGAGAACGACGAGATTGCGGAAATCGCCCGCGGGTTCGGCGCCACGATTCCCTTTCGCCGCTCGCCGGCGACTGCCGGCGATTTCGCGACCACGCTGGACGTGTTGCGGGAGGTGATCGCCGGATACCGTGCACAGGGCCGCCAGTTCGAGACGCTGTGCTGCCTGTATCCGACCGCGGTGCTGACCGATCCGGAGACGCTGAAGGCCGGGTACACGTTGCTGTCCCACAGCCGCGATGCCGCTTGCGTGGTGCCGGTGGTGCGTTATGGCCACCCGGTGCAGCGCGCGCTCGCGATTCGCGGCGGCCGGCTGGCGCCGTTGCAGCCGGAATTCACGTCGACCCGCAGCCAGGACCTGGAACCGACGTACCATGACGCCGGCCAGTGGTACTGGATGCGGACGCGGACCCTGGATGACCCAGACTTTGCCATCCTCGGTCCCGCCACGGTGCCGCTCGTGCTCGACGCGATGCAGGTTCAGGACATCGACGACGAACAGGACTGGGCCATGGCGGAAGCCAAGTACACGTTGCTGCGACGGAGACGCGCAAGATGAGCGATGCCGTTACACCGCAAGAGGAATTCTGGGCCGGCGAGTTCGGAGACGCCTACACCGACCGGAATACAGGCCCGCGCTGGATCGCGACGAACCTGGCACTCTTCGCGCGCATTCTGGCCGGCACGCGCGAGGTCCGCTCGGTCCTGGAACTGGGTGCGAATCGCGGTCTCAACCTGCTGGCCCTGAAGCAGCTGTTACCGGAGGCCCGCTTCTCTGCGGTCGAGATCAATGCCAAGGCGGCGGAAGAACTGCGCCGGCTCGATTGGCTGACGGTGACCCACAGCTCGCTGCTCGACTACCAGCCCGAATCACCCTCGGATTTCGTGCTGACCAAGGGCGTGCTCATTCACCTGCATCCGGACATGCTGCCAAGAGCCTACGACCTGATGCATGCGGCCAGCAGCCGTTACATCTGCCTGGTCGAGTACTACAATCCGTCGCCGGTGTCGATTGCCTATCGCGGTCACGCGGAGCGGCTTTTCAAGCGCGACTTCGCGGGTGAGCTGCGGGAGCGGCATCCGGACTTGACGTTGCTGGACTACGGATTCGTCTACCACGGCGACGCCAACTTCCCCCAGGACGACTTGACCTGGTTCCTGTTCGGCAGGGAGTGAGAGCGTCAGCGCCCGGCCTGGGCGACGCGAATCGTCTCGTCCGCCTGCACGGCGTCGAGGCGCGCGAGCAGGGGCGCGGTCTGCGCCTTGAAGTCCGCCATCAGCTTCGCGGGTATCGGGTCCGCCTTCGGCACCGTCACGCGCGCGGGATTCTTGTGCACGCCGTTCACGCGGTACTCGTAGTGCACGTGCGGCGCGGTCGCGAGTCCGGTCCGGCCGACATAGCCGATGACCTCGCCCTGGGACACGTGTTCGCCGACGGAGAGCCCGTTCGCGTAGCGCGACATGTGGCCGTAGAGCGTGGTGATGCCGCCGGCGTGCGCCAGCACGACCGCGTTGCCGTAGCCGCCGTTCCAACCGCGGCTGACGACGCGGCCGGCACCCGCGGCCTTGATCGGCGTGCCGGCCGGCGCCGCGAAGTCGACGCCGCGGTGCGCGCGCACGCGGTTCAGGATCGGGTGGCGGCGCGCCAGGCTGTAGCCTGAGCTGATGCGGCCGTAGTCCACCGGATAGCGCAGGAAGGCCTTGCGCACGGGGCGACCGTCCGGCGTGTAGTAGTCGGCGCGTCCGTTGGGGCCGACGTAGCGCACGGCGCGGTAGGTGCGGCCGCCGTTGACGAACTCGGCCGCGAGGATATCGCCGTCGCGCACGAACTCGCCGTCCTGGAACTGCTGCTGGAACGCGACCACGAAGCGGTCGCCCGGCTGCACGGAGTTCACGAAGTCGATGTCGTACTTGAACACGTCCGCGAGCGAGACGGCGAGGCCGTCGGTTCCGCCCGCCTCGCCGACCGCGAGATACAGTGAACTCTGCACGGTGCCGGCCAGCTTGCGCTCCTGGATCTCGAGCGGGTTCTCGACGATGTTGGCGTTGAAGCCGTCGTCGTCGCGCGTGACGAGGAGCGTCGCGGTCTCGCTGACGCGCCGCGTCAGCGACTTGATCTCGCCGTTCAGGTGCGTCAGCTGGATCATGTCGCCGGGACGGATGATGTCGAGGCTGTAGCGCACATCGGGGAGCTTGCGCAGCGCAGCGAGGTCCGCGAGCTCGAGCTTCAGGCTGCGGAACAGCTGGTCGAGCGTGTCGTTGCGTCCGATCTCGATCGCCACGAACTCGAACGGCCCGACCGGCGCCGTGGCCCCGGCTGCGGGCGCCATGCCCGCGGGCGGCAGCGCGTCCTCGCGCAGCACCTCGGGCAGCGCGTTCTGGACCTGCGAGCCGGCGGCCGAAAAAATCGCGCCCGCCACGATGCAGGATGCGACCACGCCGAGGCGGCGCGGCCCGGCGACGGCGGCGGAATCGGCGGCTGTGCCGGCTCGTTTCAGACGTGGCACCCGGGGCGTCCCCAAGCAGGGTAGAGGCCGACGGTAAAGGGCGGGGGGGTGTGACGTCAACCCGCCGATCGCCGGTCATTTGTACTCCGTCACAGATATGGCCCCGCGGGCCAGGCCGGGCGTTTGCCAAGGCCCGGCTGGCCTCCCAGAATTGCAGCCTTGCGGCAGGACGCTGCCGGCATGGGGGATCGATGCTGCCGCCGGCACGACAAATCGACGAACTGCGCCGCGGCGCCACGGAGCTGCTCACCGAACCGGACCTCATGCGCAAGCTCGCGCGCGGCAAGCCGCTGCGGGTGAAGGCGGGATTCGACCCGACCGCCCCCGACCTGCACCTCGGGCACACGGTCCTGATCAACAAGATGCGGCAGTTCCAGGAGCTTGGGCACGAGGCCATCTTCCTGATCGGCGATTTCACCGGGATGATCGGCGATCCCTCCGGCAAGAATGCGACCCGGCCGAGGCTTTCTCCGGAGGAGATCCGGGCCAACGCCCGCACTTACGAAAAGCAGATCTTCAAGATCCTCGATCGCGAAAAGACGGTCATCGACTTCAATTCGCGCTGGTTCTCGCCGATGAGCGCGGCCGGCATGATCGAGCTCGCGGCGAAGTACACGGTCGCGCGCATGCTGGAGCGCGACGATTTCGCGAAGCGCTACAAGTCGAAACAGCCGATCGCGGTGCACGAGTTCCTCTACCCGCTGGTGCAGGGCTACGACTCGGTCGCGCTCAAGGCGGACGTGGAGCTCGGCGGCACCGACCAGAAGTTCAACCTGTTGGTCGGGCGCGCATTGCAGGCCGACTATGGCCAGGAGCCGCAGGTCGTGCTCACGATGCCGCTGCTCGAGGGCACCGATGGCGTGCAGAAGATGTCGAAGTCGCTAGGCAACACCATCGCGATCGACGAACCTGCCGCCGACATGTTCGGCAAGCTCATGTCGATCTCCGACGACCTGATGTGGCGCTATTTCGAATTGTTGTCGTCGAAGAGCCTGGCCGGAATTGCGAAGCTCCGTCAGTCGGTCGGGCAGGGCGCGAATCCGCGCGACGTGAAGTTCGAACTCGCGATCGAGATCGTGGATCGCTACCACGGCAGGGGCCGGGGCGCGGCCGAGCGTGACAAGTTCATCGCCCGCTTCCGCGAGGGCGCCGTCCCCGACGACGTTCCCGAGACTGTGATCCACCTCAAAGGAGATTCAGCCAAGCTCGCCAACATATTGAAGGAGGTCGGGCTTGCCGCCTCGGCCTCGGCGGCCTACCGCCTGATCGAACAGGGGGCGATCCGGGTCGACGGCGAGCGCGTCGGCAGCAAGGAAGCGGCCCTGAAGGCGGGGTCGACCTACCTGCTGCAGGCGGGCAAGCGCGCCATCTCCAGAGTGACGCTGCGCAAGCATTGACACCCCCCGGGGGGTCGCTATACTGCCCGCCCCCGACCTCGGGCGGCCCTGAAAGGGTGGCCCGGGCGGGTTCGTGTCGTGCTCGTTTTCGGGCGACACCCCCAGGACCCGGGGGAGACATGCGCGGTCCTCCCCGTCGCTCTTGTCGCCGGGGGGCTCTTTAAAAATTGAGCAGGTAATTTGTGTGGGGACTCGCGTCAGGTGTCCATTCATGGGCGCCACTGCGAGTAACCAAGCGTCCAGCCGTCCGGGTCAAACCGGACATGTTTGGAGTTTGGGATCTCGCTTCAGCTCAAACCATTGAACTGAAGAGTTTGATCCTGGCTCAGATTGAACGCTTGCGGCGTGCCTAACACATGCAAGTCGAGCGGTAACAGGCGTAGCAATACGTGCTGACGAGCGGCGAACGGGTGCGTAATACATGGGAATCTGCCCTCTGGTGGGGAATAACCCGGCGAAAGCCGGGC